>DAOG01000076.1:11569-28783 GCA_002501765.1 Methanosaeta sp. UBA204 | reverse complement strand
TATAACCGCAGAGTACGCAGAGGGGCGCGGAGGGGAAATAAATGGTTAACTGCTCTGCGTTCCTCTGCGCCCTCCGCGGTTATTTTTCTTGCCAGAAAGTACAGGATCGCAATCGGGAAACCAATCAACATACCTGAGTAGTTACGTTCCATGATTAAAATCTCCATCCTTCGGTTCTAAACATATCGATTATATCAATAGACTCTATTGCAAATTTCTTACATACAAAAGGGATTCTGATTTTATTTCCTCTTAGTTTTTCTTCTGTTACAACGATTCGTTTGATGGATAACAGGGTTTGTTGTGGGTCGGTGATTGATTCTATTGCAAGTGCGATGACCCAGGGGTCTGCATCATATCTTCTATCAATTTTTATTAAAGAGGGATATTTATCAAGAATGTCTTTTACTATCACGATTTGCCTTGTTGTGGGTTCAATGAACATTTTACTTTGCGTCTTTGACCAGGTAGACAAGGAATCATCGATCTGTTTTATCTCATTGAGTACCTCTTTTGGAGCGATAAGTCTATTGGAATCTATCAACTGCTCTATCTTTTCCCACACACTCGGATAAATATCCATGGGGTTATGTTTATTCAATTCGATTAAGGACGAGGTGTCGATGATGTAACAATTTGAAGTCATTTTCTCGCCTTGGCCAGTACTTTATCGAAAATCTTTGACTTGATGGAAAGATAGTTTAGAGCATCAGTATAAGTGATGTAATTTTGGTCGTAATTGTTTGCTACGATAGATACAAATTTTGTTCCGACTTCAGAGAGACATCTTCTATCTGAGGGCATCCCTCCACCTTTCCGTTTTTCTTTTTCTTCTATTTTTTCTATCTCTTTTGGTTTATATCTTTCAAGAACATCGTCATAATCCGTCTTTGTAATATATTTCAATTTGAACATATTGAACAGGAGCATGGCCTTGCTAACCTTATATTTCCTTGAAAATCCGTTAAGTGTTTTTGTCTCTGTTAAGACACCACGTTTTGAATCGAATAATGATATGGATATTTCTATTGGTAGTAAAAACGATGAGGCAAATTCATTGCACCATGATTCAATATTATTTCTGGTTATCATAGATATATCTGGAAGGTCAATTACAGTTTCTCCCAACAGAATGTGTGCAAATTCATGCATCAAAGAGAAGAGTCTTGCTTCAATGCTGTCCTTCGTATTTACCACAATGACATTTGGATATTCATCGGTCAATGCAAATCCTCTTGCATCCTCTACTGGCATCGAAAACTGGAAAATCAGGATATTCATGTCTTCAAGATTATCTCGGATGTAGTTGAAAAACTCATAAGGAGTTTTGAATTTCCTTTGCTTTTCCTCTGACAACCCGAATATGTTTCTATAATTATATGCTATAATCTCTGGATTGTCGGATATATTCACCTGTTCTATTTTGGGCTTTGTCTGATAGTCAATATTTCCCGACAGCTCATTTCCTATTTCCTGCAAGCTTCTGGCTTTTCTCAAAACAACAATTGTCTTTTTATCGAAAACGTTCTTTTTTCCAGAGATCATTCGATAATCTTCTGGTAGATGTTTTTCTTCTATCGGTTTTGTGAGTAAAAACGCAGCCAGCGGACGTTTGTAGGCCTGGGACAATACCTTTAGCTGCCTTAAGGTTGGTGCCTTCTTTCCAGATTCGAACGCCTCAACGGTTTCAATGCTTGTTTTGAGCCTCTTGCTCACATCTCCGATAGTCCAACCGGCACTGGTCCTTAACCACTTAACAATTTCTGGCTCCACTTCAGTAGTTATTGATCTTGGCATATTAAGCACCTGTTGTTTTTTTATTGTACATGAAGTATAACTTTATGTACAACCAGAAACCACAGCATTCATACCTGACGATATCACACGATCACGTCTTTATATTTCTCCAGCAGCCCCATCACCCGTTTAATGTCCCTCCCCTGGACCCTGGCCTCCTCCAGAAAGCTCTGGTACATGGCATCGTTGACCAGCCTGGGCACTAACTTGCAGTTCTGGCCGTGGAGCATCAAATTGAAGCACCTGGCCTCGGCCTCGGATAGCTTCAGAGCCCTGTACTCGCCCTTGTGCTCCCTGTAGATGAGGTTCTCTTCGCGGGGATAATCGAGAGCGAGCCGGGCCAGGGGCGTCCCCGGTATGGGCTCGGCGACGCTGGAGAAGACGTCGTCCAGCATGGCATCCTCCATGAACTCCAGGGTCGCATCATAGTCCTCCTGGGTCTCGCCGGGGTAGGCCACGATGAAGGACCCGCCCACCTTGACGCCACAGGACCTGGCCAGCTCCACCGCTTCCAGGTTCTTCTCGACGGTCACCCCCTTCCTCATGGCGTTGAGCATCTTCTGGCTGCCCGATTCGATGCCGAAGAAGACCCATCCGATGGTATAGTTCCGGATCGCCTCCAGGATCTCCTGGTCCACGAAATCTACCCTCATGTCTGGGACGGAGAGGTTCCTCGGTCCCAGGATCTCCGACAGCGCCCGGACCAGCTCGATGAAGGCGCCCTTGTTGACGTCTTTGCCGTAGCCGAACAAGGACCCGGTACCGCCGCTGACCGCCACCCTCCGGACCCCGGCCCGCTTCAGCTCCCGGACCTCCGCCAGAATGTTCTCCAGGGACCGGGACCGGATGGTGCGGCCGAAGAAACGGGGAACCTGGCAGAAGGTGCACGCCCCAAGACAACCCCTGTGGGTCTCTATGTAGACGTTGGCCCCGCGGACGTTCTGAGAGCTCAGATCCTCGGGTATCAGGGGGATGGGATGGTCGAGGTTGTCTACCGGCCGGGACCTGGTCTTGACGATCTCGTCGCCTTCTACGAAGGCCACCCCTGCCAGGTCGTCGGAAGGACCATCCTCTACCAGGCTGGCAACCACATCCTCGCCCTCGCCCACCACCACCGCGTCGACGTCCAGCTCGTCCAGGACGATCTCCGGTGTGAACCCCACGGGACCGCCCACGTAGACCGTGGGGAGGGTCTTCACAAAATCTCGGATCCGGGGGTCGAGGAGCTGGCCGGTGGAGAACAGGCTGAGGAGGGTGACCTCTCCGCCGGACCGGAGCCGGTGGGTGACGGTGACCGTATGCCCTCTTTTCTTCAGAACGCCTCCCAGGACCAGGGAGCCATAGGTGTAAGTCCCGGGTGATACTATGCTGATATTCATCCTCACACGCCCAGCGCGTTGATCTCTTCGATCAGATCTGTGAAGCTCTCCACCTCCACCTCGATCACCTCACGGGGCGTCATGCTGATGCTCATCTCTCCGTCGACGGTGAGCCTGTCGGGACCTCTCCTGATCAACCTGTCCACACCATCCCTGGTGAGAACCTGACGGATATCACTATCGCATGCGAGGGTCCTTCCCGGGAGGATTACCGTCTCCTTCACCTCGCCGAGGTCCAGCTCTTTCAGGTCCTCGACGGTTATGAGACAACCGATATCCTGTCCGACCGAGACCACGTTCACCTTATCTCCCAGGTCCCGGAAGATGGAAGATAAGAGAGGCTCGGCGACGGAACCGGTGATCAGGGTAGCGCTCTTTTTCAGGGGCGGGAGTCGGGCCAGCTCGTCCCGACGGCTGGCCAGGGCGAAGGGCGCGCCGGTCTCAGGGTCCCAGAGCGGCGTACCGGTGACCCTGAAGCTGTACCTCTCGCTGATCTCGGTCACGATCTGCTTGAACTCTTCTGTTGTGTGAGGAACCACCCCGGGCAGTATGGGCGCGTTTCCCAGGACCAGCCCTTGTTCTCTGGCGTTGGCAAACCTCATCAGTATGAGTCTTCTTATCCCCATCTCTTCCAGGTCCGAGCAGGTCTTTTCCAGCTCCGGACCGTCGTTGGCACCGGGAACGAGGATCACGGCCGCGTAGACGTCGCAGCAGTCCGAGAAACGTCTCAGGTTGGTCAGGGCCGCCTCGGGATGTTTGTCCCTCATGTACCTATGGCGGAGTTCGGGTCTCGTAGAAAAGACGGTAAAGGATACCTCTTTCACCCCTGCCTCGATGAGAGCATCCGCCTCGTCACCCCTGGTGAAACCCTTGCCGCTGGTGTACCCCAGATGAACGGGCACGTCGCTCTGGCCCACCAGTCGGGTCAGCTCTAAGAGATGAGGGTAACAGCTCAGGTCCCCCCCACCGCTGATCGTCACCTTCTCTGGTATGGAGCGAAAAGCCGTCTGGGCCACCTCCATGGCCACCATCTCCAGGGGCTTGAACCCGGAGTAACCCTCTCTGATCGCCCGCGTACAGTAGTCGCAACCCTTCTGGAAGGGGAGACAATGTTTGCACCCAAAAGGCGCGACCTCCTTGACACCCTTGAAGTAACAGTAAGTGCAAAACCCTTTGCAGTCCAGGCCGGGCCGGCCTCCAACGTCCGCCAGAATCTCCATCGAGGATAGTTTGGCAGGATAGTAAAAAGCTTTTGCGGGGCGGTGGCCATCTTTCTCAGAGTGTGTTGAGGATCGCCAGGAAGTATATCGCCACCAACAAGCTTCCCTCGAACCTGGTGATCTTGTTGCCCAGGATCATGAACCCCAGAAGAATGCTGATCAGGACTACCGCGGGAAGGGCAGCATATATGAATGCCTCGCTCACCACCACGTTACCCACAAAGGATATGGCGCCCAGGACGATCAGGGCGTTGAAGGCGTTCGAGCCTATCACCGTACCTATGGCGATATCTCCTCGCCCGTTCTTGGCCGCGACTATCGCCGTGCTCACCTCGGGCAGGGAGGTTCCCAGGGCCACCAGTATGAAGGATACCACAGCTGCGTCGATGCCCAGGGTGACGGCGACATCGAGGATGGAGGCTATCAGGTACTTGGCCCCGAGATAGAGGAGGACCAATCCTGTCAAGAATATCATCGGATATCTGGGCTTGAGGGTCTCGCTGCCCTTGACATCGTTCTTCCGATGCTGAGAGATCTCGTGATAGACGAACGAGAGATACATGAAGATCAGGAATAGACCTTCGACTCCGGTAACCCTGAGATCGAGAAGGACCACGAAGACGGCCAGAATGGGGGCGAGGAGAAGAGATAGATCGGTCTCGAGGACGTCTCTGTCGATGTATATGCTGTAGAGCATGCCGGCGGCGCCCAGGGCGAGGCCTATATTTGCCAGGTTAGACCCCAGGACGTTTCCCACCGCCACCTCCGGATATCCGCAGTCGGTGAGCATGGCGCTGATCGAGGCGGAGAGCTCGGGGAAGGAAGTACCGAAGGCGATCACCGTTGCTCCTATCACGAACTCCGATATCCCCAGGACCTTTGCGAAGTGGACGGCGCTGTCTGTGATGAATTTTGCTCCGTAATAGAGGGCGAGCATACTCACCGCAAATATCAGAAACTCCAACACCCGACGATCCTCTCCTCGACCAGGTCTATCTACATACCGATAATAACTTGTTGCCTCATAAGATCGGTCCATAAGTGAGTAAATCCTCCATTCAGTCGGATTTACTCGGAGGACAGAATGTATCTCACGGAAAGACGGCATGGGGAAAACAATATATACAACTTTGAATACATATTTTAACGAGGTTGTTCTGGGCGGTTTTCCGGCCAAAAAACGGCTTTGAAGGGGGTTTCATGGACCTGAAAGAAGGTTTCAAGCTGCAGAGACGGAGGCTCGACGATGATCAGAGGAGGGTAGTGGTTGCACATTAAGGAGATCGAGCTCAGGAACTTCAAGTCTTTCGGTAGGAAGGTCTCCATCCCCCTGGAAAACGACTTCATAGCCATCACCGGTCCCAACGGAAGCGGCAAGTCGAATATCATAGACGCTCTGCTCTTTGCCTTATGTCTATCCAGCTCTCGCGTTATGCGAGCGGAGAGGCTACCCGATCTGATCTACAAGGGCGAGAACGGCAAGAACCCCGACTTCGCCCAGGTCACCGTCAGGTTTGACAACTCCTGTCATACCATGCCCGTGGAGGAAGACGTCGTAGAGATATCCAGAAAGGTGAAGCTCACCAAAGATCGATATCATAGTGTTTATTCTTTTAACGGCGACACCTGCAGCCTGAGCGAACTTCATGATATTCTCTCCCGATCGGGGATTACTCCCGAAGGCTACAACGTCGTTATGCAGGGCGACGTTACCAGGATAATCGAGATGAACCCCACGGATAGGCGGAAGATCATAGATGAGATCGCCGGGGTGGCCGATTTCGATGAGAAGAAGAGGAAGGCTCTGGGCGAGCTGGAGGTCGTCCGAGAAAGGATAGACCGGCTGGACGTGATCCTGGATGAGGTATCGGCCCAGAGGCTGAAGCTGGGCGAGGAGAGGGACCGGGCCATCACCTACCAGGCCCATCGGGACGAGAAACTGCACCAAGAAGCCTTCCTTCTCCTGGCCAAGCTCAGGGAAGCTGAGGCGGAGCAGGCTTCTCTGGAGAAGGAAACCGAGGACCTGGTGGCCCAGGACGAGCTCTTTCGGGAAAGATACCGGACCAGGAAAGATGCGCTGGCCTCTCTGGAAGATGAGCTGAAGAGGCTCAGCTCCGATATCGCCCATAAAGGCGAAGACGAACAGCTGGAGGTCAAGAGGAAGATCGAAGAGCTGAAAGGAGAGATCGAGCGGGAGGAGAGCCGCATCGAGATGGCCGATAGGGAGATCTCGGAGACGGAGGTGGAGAGGAGGAGGATCTACCTGGAGATGGACCGTCTCAGCGAAGAGGCCGAGGCTCTGACCACGAAGATCAGAGACGCCGGCATAAGAGAGGCCAGTCTCGTGGCCGAGTTGGAGGAGGAGAGTGAGAGACTGGAAAGGGTCCGGTCCGAGATCGCCGAGGCCGACGTGGAGTACGCCCAGCTCAGAGACGAGATGACCGCGGTCAAGAAGAAGAGAGAAGAGGTCAAGACCGAGATGGCCGACCTGATGCGGGACCGGGACCGGTACCTGGACGCGGCCAGGCGGAGGTCGAGCGATCAGGAAGATATCTGCAGCAGGATCTCCGAGTACGAAGAGACGATCCGCCGTTCGGAGAGAGAGGCGGAGCGGATTAAAAAGGAGATCGACCAGCTCGAAGAGAGAGGACGGGAACTGGAACGAAACGGCGATGACCTGGGGTTCGCCATGATCGGGGTCCGACGGGAGATGGCGGAAGCCGACCAGAGGCTGCAGGAACTCCATGTGGAGAAGGCCAAGGCAGAGGCCAGCCTCCGGTCTGCACGGGAGGGCCCCGGGTACAGCAGGGGGGTCGAGGCGATCAGGGCGGCCTTGCAGAAGGGGCAGCTCGAAGGCCTGCACGGGACCATAGCCGAGCTGGGACGGGTAGATAAGAGCTATGCCACCGCATTGGAAGTCGCGGCGGGAGCCAGGCTTCAGAGCATCGTAGCTCAGACCGATGAGGACGCATCGCAGGCCATAGCGTATCTGAAGAGGGTGAGAGGAGGACGGGTTACCTTTCTGCCCCTAAACAAGATGAAATGCGGGCGGGTGCCGCCTGATCCGCCCAGCCTTCCGGGGGTCGTAGACTACGCCCTGAACCTGGTCCAGTTTGATGGAGAGTTCTTGCCCGCCTTCTGGCACGTCTTCCGGGATACTTTGGTGGTTGAAGATCTGACCTCTGCCCGGCAGCTGATGGGGCGATACCGGATGGTGACCCTGGAGGGCGACCTGGTGGAGAAGAGCGGGGCCATGACGGGAGGCCACTACCGGTCGAGGGTCAGCTTCGCCGCCGACGAGGGGAAGAGGCTGGCCGAGATATCGGGTCGGCTGGCTCTGGCTGATAAGGAGAGAGAGGAGATCCTGGATAGGCTGGATCGCGTGGAGGGTGAGATCTCCGGGTTGAAGAGAGACGAGGATGAGCTGAACAGGGAGCTATCCAAGAAGTCCTTCCACCTGGAGGAGACAAAAGGCCAGACGGTGAGGCTGGAGAAGACGATCCTGGAGCAGAAGGCCCGGCTTGAGGATATGGAACAGGAAGCCGCCGGGGTAAGAGAACGACTGGATTCTCTTGAGACGGTGCTGGAAAAGCACAGAAAGACCCTGACCGGGCTTGACTCGAAGATCGAGACGCTGGAGAAGGCTCTCGAGGGGTCTGAGATACCTGCGTTGACCTATCGAGCAGAGGAGGCAGAGGCCAGGATCAGAGGTCTGGAGCGGCGGAAGGGTGTGATCGATGCAGAGATCACCAAAGAGAAGCTGAAAGAGGAGATCGGCTCCCAGAGAATAGATGAGCTGGCCGCCAGAAAAGAGATCTTGGAAGATAAGAAGAAGGATGCCCAGGGTCGAAAGAGAACCGCCAAAGAACGGAGGGACGAGATTAAGAAGGTTATGGCGGCGAAGAGAGAGAGAGAAAAAGAGATTGAGAAGGAACTGCACGACCTGAAAGGGGTACGGGGAAAGCTCCTGGAGGATGTTATGGCCCGTCAGAGAGAGGTCGACTCTCTCCAGATGGAGTCGGAACGGATCAAGGCCAGGATGACCGCGACATCAATTGCAGGCGATGAGGCGAAGGCCAGGGCGGAGGAGATCAGAGCGGAGATCGTGGGCCGTGGTGTGGACGCCACCGCAGAACCGCCCAAGGTTCAGACCATAATGAGGAAGATCAAGGCTCTGGAGAGGTCGATGCTGGAGCTGGAGCCGGTGAACATGCTGGCCATCGAGGAGTACGGGCAGGTCAGCGATCGGTGCGACTTCCTCTTGGACCGGAGAGATACCCTTCAGAGGGAGAGAGAAGACATCCTCGGCAAGCTCGAAAGGTACGACTCGATGAAGAAAGAGGCCTTCATGACATCTTTCAACGCCATCAACGAGAACTTCAAGGACATCTTCAACCAGCTATCAGGAGGCGAGGGGGGGCTGATCCTTGAGGACGAAGAAGACCCCCTCGGCGGAGGTATGACCATTCGGGCCAGACCGGCTCGCAAGTCCTTCCACCGTCTGGAGGCCATGTCCGGCGGGGAGAAGAGCCTGACGGCCCTCGCTTTCATATTCGCCATACAGAGGTTCAGGCCCGCACCTTTCTACGCCCTGGACGAGATCGACATGTTCCTGGACGGGGCCAACGTGGAGAAGGTAGCCAAGTTGATCAACGACGTCTCCCAGGTCGCACAGTTCATGGTGGTCTCTCTCAGGAAGCCCATGATCCAGGAGGCTAGGTACATATTGGGCGTGACGATGCAGGAGAACAACATCTCCAGCGTGACGGGGCTGTGCCTGAGCTGAAGGTGGTTTCTTATGGTAGACGAAGGTTCTGAGCAGGATCCTGTGGAGGTTCTTCTGGATCTGGCCAGGAGTGGCGAGATCGATGCCTGGGATATCGACCTTACGAAGGTCACGGAAAAGTTCCTGGAGCACATAGACACTCTGAAGAGCAATGACCTCCGGATCCCTGCCAGGACGCTCCTCTACGCCAGCATCCTCCTCCGCATGAAGTCGGATTTTATGGAGGAGGACGATGAGGGGGACGATGACCTGCTCGATGAAGATGAGGAACCTCCAGGATGGTTTTACAGGAAGGAGACGCTCCCCAGGCCCCCCATAAGGAGAAGGTCCAGGCGGCCGGTGACCCTGGTAGAGCTGATATCGGAGCTGAAGAACGCGGAAAAAGTCGCGAAGCAAAGAGAGGTCCGGCGGGAGAGCAGGCCCGAAGAACCTGTGGAAGCGGATATCGACAAGGCTCATGAGGAAGGCATCGAGGAGAGGATCAAGTCTCTGAAGGCGGTGATATACCAGAAGCTGGAGCGTGAGGAGAGGGTGGCCTTCACGGAGATAGGCGGCGACGTGCTCGACTACCTATCCGTCCTCTTCATGGCCAACCGGAGGGAGATCTGGTTGGAGCAGGACCGGATATTTGGCGAGCTCTACCTGAGAAGATACCCCCGTGAAGTGAGCTCAATCTATTCGGGCGAAAGCGTCACAGAGGAGGAAGGGTTAGTTGCCGGAACCTGCTGACCCGAAGGCTGTGGTGGAGGCGGCCCTCTTCGCCGCAGGGGGGGCGCTTTCCCTGGGAGATATATCGGAAGTAGTCGGTCTGCCTCCAGGAAAGACCAAAAAGCTGATGGAAGGGCTGATCGACGAGTACACCGACCGGGGCGGTGGTATAGAGATCCTGGAGTTCGAGGACCGGTTCGCGATGCAGGTCCGGGCCGACGTGGCCGAAGAGGTGAGCCGGGTGGCACCCAGGGAACTGGCCGCACCGCTGCTGAGGACCCTGGCCGTGATCGCCTACAACCAGCCCATCGCCCAGAGCGAGCTTGCCGGATATAGGGGCAACAAGATCTACGGTCACATCAAGGATCTGGAGGAGAAGGGCCTGATCCGCTCGGAGAAGAGCGGGAGGACGAAGATCCTCACCACCACGAAGAACTTTGCAGATTATTTCGGGATCGAGTCCGACGATCCCGAGTTCGTGAGGCATGCCATGACCGAGGAGACGAGGCTGGGGGTCACCCCCATGTACGAGAGCCTGGCCAGGAGGATGGGGCTGAAGTTCGTGGTGGTGAACCCCTACAAGCCGTACAGGGATGACCTGGAAAAGCTGAAAGAGATCGATCTGCTGGTGGTGGCGCCCGGCTACGCGGAACGTGTTCGGGAGCACTACCCGGGATATCTTCTGGAGGCGGGGGTGAGAACCTTCTCCCAGCTGAAGAATAGCGCGGAGGAGATCGCCGGTAAGGCGGGACGGATCGACGAAAAGATGAAAGAGGGGTTTTTTGCCGAGATCGACGAGCTTCTGGACAGGTACAGAGAGCAAGCGCGAGGGGCGCCGTCGATCAATCCGCTCACGCCCATGATCGGAGATATCGCCGAGGACCTGGGGATCCCCGTAGAAGATGATGGGATCATCGCGGCGCCCGATTATTCGGAGATGGAGGCTCAGATTGAGGTGCCCACCCACCAGCCCTATGATATGGATATCCTGGAACGGGTGAAGCAGCGGTACGAGGCCCTTCTCGATGGGTGCGGGGTTTGAACAAAAAACAACGTAAAAAAAAGAGTGTGTGTGTAGGCTCTCGCCTACACTGCCGGCATTACCAGGCCTCTCTCGCCTGCTGCGCGGAACTCTCTGGCACCGCCCATGCCGTATCCCTTGCGGATGTCTTCCCATGTGAAGAGCAGCGCGGGGTTGGCGAAGGCTACCTTGACCAGCGGGTTGAGAGCGTAGGCGTCTCCGCGGCCCGCGTGAGCTGCGCTGGATATGCCAGCGTACTCGCCCTGGTGACCGACGTTCATGGCGTAGTTCGGATAGTTGGGTCCTCTGAGCTCCAGCGGGCTGCCCTCGTCGCCCTGGTAGCTGTAGACGTTGGTGGGACCGCACTGGTCCTGGAGATCGTATCCGAAGAAGCCCATCCTGCCCCAGCCTTCCTTGTGAATCAAGTGGCTGAGATACCAGCCTGCAAGAGCTGCCTGGCTGGACCCGGTGAGACAACCGCAGGTGACACCACAGGAAGCTGCCATGATACCGGACCTCTGGGATCCACCAAAGTGGTCTTCCAGCAGGGTCGGGTAGGCCTCATACTGCTCCATGTCGTAGAGGGTGGTCTCGGTGGTCAGGTCCTTGATAACCTCCAGGGTCTCCGGAGCCTCTCCCCATCCTCCGTACTTGTCTATGCCGTAGTCGCAGCCATAGTAGGAGAAGTCGTCAAGCACATCGTTGGTGTAGGCGGCGGTCGCATACTGGGTGAACCCGACACCACCGGACATGTAGCTGCCGAGCCAGATCTGGTCGTAGAGCATGGTTCCTGCGGCCACAACGTTCAGTGATATCTGTGGCGGGTCCCAGGGTTTGACCCTCTGGGTCTGGACCATGTCGGCCATGAAACCAAAGCTGACTCCACCGGGCTCGTTGGGTCCTCTGGCCCTCCTGGCGGGCAGCATCTCGCCCATCTGGACGACCGCGGCGTGCTTCGCGGCGTAGGCCAGGTCGGCCACCGCGGCCTCACCGGCGCACATGCGGTAGGCGTCGATGAAGGTCATGGAGAGCTGCATGGCGCTCCACCTGGAAGTCGTACCACCGTCACAGGTCCTGGAGACTATGGTGGGGATGTGGACAGCCTGCCAGGAGGTCTTGCCCATGGCGGCCTTGATCTCTTCGGCCTGGTCGGCGGGGAATAGCTCGTTGATGTCGATCAGGTACTGATCGTCGATCTCGTCTGCCAGGTCGTCGTCACCGGTGAACATCCTGACGTTACAGTCGTCCACCAATCCGGGGTGGGTCTCGACCATGTGCTCCTGGACCACAGCTGCGCCGGGCATGGCGTGGTTCAGGATCTCCAGGTAGTTGTTGATGGTCTCAGGAGTGACCTCCTTGCCCAGCCTCTTCTCCAGCACCTCGTGGGCCATGTCAAGACCGACGAGTACGGTTCTTCTGATATCGTCCCACATCTGCTGCATGGCAGGGTTGTTGACGAAGTGGAGGTCGTCGCCCTCGACTATGTACTCTGTGGTAGAGAGCTTGTAGGGGACGATCTGCCTCTGACCCATCGGGATACCACCAGCGTGTAGCATCGGGTTGTACATGGAGATGCCACGCTTGCCTTCCAGCTTCTTGGAAGCCTCGATGAACTCCTTCTTACGGTCGCTCTGAAGGACGCCCAGCTCCTTGAAGGGTGCATAATCGGCCTTCTTGCCCGTAAGGTCGAAGTCCTTCCCGAACTTCTTGTTCAGGGCCCTTACGAATAGCTTCTTAGTGTGAATTTTTCCCATCTATCTCACCACCGTTTACTCTGGTCTGAAGCCCCATTTGCTCCTGCGCTCCCATACGTGGTGCAGGGCGATCAGCCCCTCATCGAACTTTCTGTCGCCGATGGATCCTCCGAAGGCCACGTTGTCGTACCTGAAGATGGTGGTCCTCTTCGCTGCTTCGTCCTCGCTCATGGGTTTCCCGGCATTGACCTTCTGGTCGAGGGGGACACCTACCTGGTCCTTGTTGTAGTAGACGTTTCCGTCGTCTCCCATCTCACATCTGGCCAGCATGTCGAACATCAGGCCGTTCTCCTCGAGCCTCAGTGAGTGACCATGCACGGTACAGCCCCTCATACAAGAGAGTGCCGGACAGTACATCTCGCTGTCCATTATGGTCTTGGTGTAGTTGTCTATGTCTCTCTCTCTGGCCTCGATGATCTGCCGGCCGGAGAGGGTTCCCGGGTCGACACCCCTGCAGTTGATGGCCGCCCAGTAGGTCCTCCAGTAGGGGATCGAGGGGGAGTTGTACATGGAGTCTGTGAACTGAGAGTACCTGATCCGGTCTCCTGCGGCCGCACCAGGGGTTGGCTCTACTAGCTGCCTTACGGGGCAGTCCGGCTCTCCCATCTCTGCCAGTGGCGGGTGGGTGCTGGGATAGTCTGCACCAGGGGTCCTGTGACCCATGACGGCCACGATATCCATATCGGATATGTCTCGAAGCTTCTCCAAGTCACCAGCCATGTGCTTCCGCCTGTTAACGCCTGCAGACGTGCTGCCTGGATAATATTGTGGTGTGTATGCCATATCTTACCATCTCCTTCTGAAAATTACATGTCACTCTCTCTCATCAGACAGTACGGCCAGATCCCTTTCTATCTTGGCCTTCGGATCAACCAGTCCCAGGATACGCTTGTCTTTGATATCGTCCCCGTACTTCGCATAATCGGAGATTGTCGATTTGGTGTGGAATAGCGTTCCTTTTTTGAGTTCGAAAGGAAAAGGCAGCGTTCGCTCACATGCCGCCTTCACGCCCTCAAGATATTCCTCGTTCTCCAGCTCGAGCCAGATCCGTCCCACCTTGACCCTCAGCTCCAGGGCCTGATCTCCCACCTCGAGGAGAAGGTCTCTGTTCTCCTCGATGGGAAGACCCCTTCCGGGACCGTAAGGGATTACTTTCGATAGGCTGGGCCCTTGGACCATGATCCTGGTCACGCCGCCCTCTTTGTAGATCTCGTTGAGAACCCGCTGGGCGGTTTCCGGCGTCAGCAGCCTCCGGGGGAATATCTCTATCTGGACCGGTTCCGTGTCTGATCTATTAGCGACCATGCATTCAACCCGTTTTACACCGCCTCCGCAACTGAGACGATGGGCTCGCTGAACTCCTTTATTCCTCCGTAGATGGCTCCAACCAGTCCAGAGGTCATCTCTGGTGAGAACATCTGGGTGCCTGCATCAAGAGCCATTGCCGCAGAAACACAGGGTATGGCGAACCCTCTGGAGTGCCTGGTCACGATGTGGTTGCCGTTGAAGACGCCAGGTCCGCCGCCACCGTAGATGGAGTGGCTGAAGAAGGAGAACCCGACCGCGGTTCCCATGACCTTGCCCCAGTCGCAACCGGGCAGGGCGGTCTCTTTCTCGATCAGGTCGTTGAAGTAGAGCAGCGTTGAGGAGACGGCCTGGCCACCTCTCAGGGCACCACAGTTGACCATGGTCGCGGCCAGGGTCCCTGCTGCACAGTAGGCGTTCCACTTGGGGATGTCCTCTGCCTCGTACATTATGAACCCGGAGGGCAGAGTCTCGCCTGCCTTTATTACGCCGTCATCGATGGCCCTTTCGACCGTGGACTGCACGACAGTTCCGATGGTACCGGTCTTGCCGTTGGCCTTGACCATGTCATAGACCATGTTGTTGGCGTTCAGTCCCTGGTATGCCAGGCCCAGAAGCTGGTACCTCTCGAAGATCCCGATGGCGTTGCCCATCTCGAAGTTCCCGATCTGCTCGAAGATCGAAGAGAGTGCTGCGGCGTTCATGGCGTTCTTCTTGGTGATCACGACGATGTGGTTGGCCATGATGTTCCTCAGGGCGAAGCCGAGACCCTCATCGTTCTGGGGGATGTTGAGAACAGAAGCTATGTTCCCGCCAGCCATGGGGACCGTCTGCGGGTACTGGCCCCAGACCGAGGCGTGGACCATGGGTGCCTCGAGGTAGGTAACACCGAACTGCTGAACGAGCGCCTCTGTGGCGGCTGCTGCCGTCGCGGTCATTCCCACAACGAACTCTGCCGCGACGTCGACCCTGGCGGTGGGGATCTGGACCAGGAGCTGCTTTCCGCCGCCCATGACTTCCACGTTGGTGTCGTCGCCCTCGTCTACCTGGATGAGCTCTTTGATCTTTCCGGCGATGGCGTCGGCGTTGGCCACGACGTCGTAGTCAAGCTCTCTGCCCTTGATCTGCCTGCCAGCACCGCCGACCTTGCCGGTCTTAAGGGCGTTCTCTATTCCTGCCAGGTTGACCGCAACGGTTCGCCTGGTCAGGGCAATTAGTTTTTTCATCGCTGCGTTCTTGAGGGGGCTGATCGCGCTCAGATCAACGTCACTCTTTAGAAGAACGCCGCGGTCACTGTATAGGTCTATCTTGTCAGACACGTTCGTCTTCCTCCTTTTACCTTTTAGCAGATAGACCGTCGTGGAGCCATATCGCCAGAGCGAATGGTATGATGGTTAATCTAAAAGTCTTCATACCCAGCAATATGTCTCTCCAGTACAGCCTCCTGCCCTGATCTTCTCTGTTATATAGGTACTTAAAGTTTTTGCGTGCTAATTCTAAAACATATCTCTTATAAAAACATGACCCGGTGATGTTGACGTTGATTCATTAATTATGTTGAATTGTGCGCCATCAGGCTTCAGGACAAATGATGCTGTTTATCTTTTATATTGTGTTGTGTAATAGAACAACATAATACATTATGTGCGTGTGTATCTATCTGATTGATGTAAGAGCGCAATGAGGGAACTCGTTCAACATACAAAAGTTTTTGATGAGAATCTCGGGCGCGGATAATCGTGCTACAATAGTTGGTAGTGGGTGTAGCTCGTTGAAGGATATCTCTAAAACTGAAAAATGCGATCTGCTTCCGGTCTATCGGCGCGTGGACAACCATCTGTGATCTTCAATTAAAAGGTCTCTGCAAGATACACCAGGCCTTTCACCCCTCGAAACATGGAAAGCTTAATAAGGCGAGGGTTAGGAACGCCACCTGGATTTAATGAAGCTCATGCACCCCCGGAATCGGAAACACCCCGATGAAGTGCCAGGACCGTCGCAAAGTTAGATCGCGCCCGAGGGATAGTCCGTATGAAGACGATAATCGAAATTCCGACATATGCGATAACTCAAGGCGTCGAGCATCAGATCTACGATCATCCTTTGCCCTTTAATGAGGAATGCAACCTATTAGGTCGGCTACTGGATAGCCTGTCCCTGACAGACCTCAAAGATACGCCGATACTGATCCTTCCCACATCATTTTCGCCTCAAATAGAGGAAAAAAGGAGGCGCTTCGTTGCAAATTACGATCTCGATATAGAGGTACTCACCGAAGATCGGCTGGGTAAACTGAAGAGATGCATAAGCGGTTATTCGCCAGAATTATCAGAAAATATCGGAGTGTCCGGGTATTCGCACCGTAAAAACATCGGACTACTGCTGGGCGCCATGGAAGGTGCGGAAAATATTATCTTTCTGGATGATGACGAGATCGTGGAGGATAAAGATTTCCTGATGAAGGCCACCGAATTTGTGGGCAAGAGATACGGTGGCGAGGTCGTAGATGGGATCGCAGGGTATTACATCAACCCGGAGACGGGAAGCTACAAAGTAGAAGAGTCGGTGCCCTGGGCGAGATACTATTGGAAAAAAGAGAAAAAGATGAACGAGGCCTTCTCGATCATAGACTCCAAAGAGAGGTTGAACAAAACAACCATCGCCCTTGGAGGAAACATGGTCATAAATCGAAGGCTCTTCACCCAGGTTCCTTTCGACCCCTGGATCGCGAGAGGCGAAGACGTCGATTATCTGCTGAACGCAGGTCACTTCGGTTTCCGGTTCTTGCTGGACAGAGAGCTGAACATAAAGCACCTTCCGCCCAAGGCTTCTGTACCCTGGTGTACCCTGATGAGACGGGACATCTATCGATTTTGTTACGCGAGAGAGAAACTGCTCCGCTGGGGGCTCTCCGCAGCTTCTTTCGACCCCTATCCAGGTTTCTTCGTGCGCAAGGACCTGGACACGAGGATGTTTATTACCTCTCTATTGCTCACAATCGACCTCCTCTCCAAAGCCCAATGGGAAGAGGCGATAGAATGCCTGAGGAACATCTGGCATCTGCCGAGAGCAAAAAGATACGCGAAAAGAGATGTGGAAAGATATGAAACGTTTAGAGAAGAGTGGGCGTCGTTTATGAGCGAGTACACCAGATAACAGTATCTTGCCGGGCGATCACGTTCGAATGCCTCTTTATACCTTTCACCGTAACTACTCAGGTATGTTGATTGGTCTCCCGATTGCG
>DAOG01000076.1:0-11550 GCA_002501765.1 Methanosaeta sp. UBA204 | reverse complement strand
TGTTTGGTTACAGTATGCCCCATGTCCCGGGTAGTTCCTGCATAGTGAAGTCCCCCGATAGTGGTTTAGGTGCCTGAGTAGTTACCTTTCACCTTCGAATTAGCATCGGTCTCCTATTTTTCGGAGTACTGAGCCACTAGCATCTATCCCGAAACGGATTCATATGATCACCGCGCCCATTACCTTAGATGAAGGTGATCGTCAAGAGATCGGCCCGGCGCAAGAAGACCATCCAGGCACGGATGGTCGACGGTGCCATGGTGGTGATGGCTCCCGCTACAATCTCGGACGAAGAGCTCGATGAGCACATATCTCGGTTCCGGGCCAAGATGGAGATGAAGATCGCGCCAAAAGACAATACCCATCTCCAGAAGAGGGCCGATTATCTCAACCGGAGATACTTCGACGGTGCCCTCAGCTGGAAGAGCGTCAGCTACTCATATCGACAGATGAAGAGGCACGGAAGCTGCACCCCAGCAGACGGGACCATCAGGATCAGCTCCCGGATGAAGAACGTACCTCAGTGGGTGGAGGACTACATAATCGTCCATGAGCTGGCCCACCTGGTCGAACCTAACCACGGGAAACGGTTCAAGAACCTGGTTCACAGGTACCCGCTATCGGAGCGGGCCACAGGCTATCTCATGGCCCTGGACGCCATGGGTCACAAGGATTAGCGTCCGCTCTTTCATGTACTACATGAAAAACCCCGTGATGTTCCAGAGCTGCCGATCCAGGGGATCCATATGGGTGTAACCTCCGGTGCAACAACGGAGCCAGTTCTTGTCTTTGGAACCGGCAGAGTAAAGAACGTCACACGTTGCGGTTACATTTTTGCTGGAGAGAACGTATACCCATGTACCCTCTCCATCGGGACACCTGGCCCAGGTACGATCATCGTTCCTGGTATCGTCCAAAGGGATGGTCCTGTCGACCACGGGCCCGGCATCCGTCCTCAGGAAGATAACCTCATTGGTGTTGTAGAGCTTCCCTTCCTCTATGGTCACCACGTAGAACCCCTTTGCTCGGATAGTGGCCTCTTCGGGTAGGGTCAAGTTTAGTCCATGGGCAGAGGAGAGGGTCCAGCCGCCCATCTCGATATCTTCGTCGCCTCTGTTGTACAGCTCTATCCATTCGCCCCCTTGATCGGCCCCATGGGGGTTGAGTTCCACCTCGTTGATGACCAGCAAGATGCCCAGATCAGAGACCGACCACCAGTCGATGGGGTCAAACTCGTTGGTATCGAAATCTCTGACCGTAGCATGACCGGCGTCTACCAGCATCTTGTTGAAGGACTCGTTATTGATGCTTCCGTTGAGTGTTTCCAGATAGACCACACAGATTAGTCTACCATAGGGTCCGCGTCCGTCTTCGCTCTTGTTATCGATGTCCAGCCAGATGTGCGTCTTCAGGAGCATGGCCTCGGTGAACTCCTTCGCGGCTCGTCCTTCGGCAGTATTCGAGCCGGGTGAGTCGACGTCTGCGAGCCTCACCATCTCATAGCTCTCCTCTATCCGGGGATCGAACTTCTCTATCAATACCTCGAAGGTATCACCTCTCTCAACGTAAGTAACGACGCCCATCGCCTCATCGGGCGCGGCCGAGTACGGTGATACCATAAATAGCAACAAAACCAAATTTAATATAATTCCCCTCATCTGCTCACCGCCCGTTATGATAACCTCTCCTCGATCGTCTCCATGCGGAGGCTCTCCTGGGCACCACTCTCCATGTCCCGCAGGGTTAGCTCGCCGGACTCCACCTCTTTGGGCCCCAGGATCACCACCTGTTGGGCGCCGATGGCGCTGGCGTACTTCATCTGAGCCCCAAGGCTACGGCCCATCACGTCCAGGACCACGGGAAAACTTCTCCGCAACCTCTTCGCCGCCTCGATCGCTTCCGCCCTCACCGAAGGGACGAAGGCCAGGACGACGGGAGAGGGTCTATTGACGCCGACCCGGGCGACCTCCATGATCCGGTCGAAGCCGATGCCGAACCCGGTTGAAGACGTCTCCTGTCCTCCCAGAAGCCCGGCCAGGTGGTAGGTCCCGCCGCCGCAGACCTGGTTCTGGGCTCCCAGTCCGGTGGCGTAGGCCTCGAAGACAGTTCCCGTGTAGTACTCCAGGCCCCGGACGATCTCGAAGTCCACAACAGCCTCCACCCCATAGCAGTCCAGAAGGTCTACCAGCTCCTGGAAGTCCTCCAGACCTTCGCGGATCGAACTGCTTGGCCCACCGGCCGTATCAGACCTGGCCGACCTCCCGTTTGTGAGGTCTGCCGAAGAGGCAGACGGATCAGATGAAGATGCCTCTTGTCGACCAGACGAGATGGCATCTTCCGGGGCCGGGCCTGAACCACCGCTCGATATCCGGTCCAGCTCTTCCGCCAGGTCCATCGCCTTATCCAGCGCGCCCCGCCCCTTGAGATCGATCAGCTCATCGAGACCCAGATGACCCGCTTTGATCTCTTCGAGCTTTTCAGCGAGAAGCTGGCGTTCTTTCTTATCGATGAACCTCATGACGGCCGGTCTCTCCCCGGCGGGGATGCGACCGAGGATGGCCCTTATCAGACCGAGGTGGCCGATATGAAGGTCCACGGGAACGTTGACGCTCTTCAGAAGATCATGGGCCAGGGCGATGACCTCGGCCTCGGGGTCGGGCTTCTCGCTCCCGATAAGCTCCACGCCCAGCTGCCAGAACTCCCGGAAACGGCCCCGCTGCGGTCTCTCATACCGGAAACAGTTGCCGAAGTAGTGTAGCCGGAGAGGCTTGGGTGCGTTCTGGAGCTCGTTAACGTACATCCTCATCAGGGGCGCGGTAAGCTCCGGACGGAGGGCCAGATCCCGCCCGCTCTTATCTTCGAACGCATATATCTCGTCGATTATGGACTGGCCAGACTTGATCGTAAAAAGCTCCAAGTTTTCGAAGGTGGGAGTGGACACCTCCTGATAACCCCACCGTTCCAGCAGGTCCTGCATCACCCTCCTCACCGCAGCCCTCTGGAACGCCTCATCGGGAAGAAAGTCTCTCGTACCTCTCGGTCTTTGGATCGTCATGCTAACTCAGGCAATATCGCAAAATGCCCTTATAGTTTATGCCGCGCAGAGAGGCGCGCCAGGCAAAACAGATGTCTGGAACAGTACCCCTTGTCGGGGCCGTATTAGCTCGTGGTAAAAAGAAAATAGCGCCGGGATATCCCACATGTGCCGAAGACCTGTCCGGCACCTGTTCATGTACGAGCGCTAAGCGTTAAGACCCGGTGACGCCCTGGGTGGGTTGGACGAGGATATCCGAAGTCGCTATGGCAGTGCCACCCCTGCCGGTGTTGATGGCTATCACTATTATCTTGCTAACGTCGATATTCATGAAGTTCAGATCCGGAGATTCTGCGCCAAACTTGTCGGTACAGATCACCGTGTTGCCTTTATCGGTGTTGATGGCCACCACGCCGTAGAAGGTCTCTTCGGGTTCGGGGTCGCCGAAGGGATAACCATCGGGCCGCCGAATCCGGAGCGCTCCTGCGTCGAAGACGATCGAGGCCGCCGATAAATTGTGGGCGTACCCGAAAGACGGCGGATCTGCAAAGCTGGAGCGGAACGCTACGCAGAACGCCGGATAGCTTTGATCTGCCTCCCAGCCAGGGAAGATATCATCTCCACCCGCTGAGGTGACGGGGCTAAAAAGAAGGGCTGCGCCCACCAGCATCAAGCCGATGGACCATCGTTTTGTAACCATAACATCCCAGTCTCGATCTTGTACAGAAGCATCATCCATTCTGCTACTAGGCCTGAGTTGTATCTATAGTCACATGGTTGTTCGCGACCGCCCTGCCAAAGATCCCTGTACCAGCAGCCATGGCAACCTGATCACCGGAACGGATCAGCTCGACGTTTACCACCCTCGTATCAGAGCTCTCCTGCGTCTGTGTTCGATCCGTTTCGCTGGAGATCAACGACGTATCTCCGTTAGACTGAGACTTTACTATCTCCTGCGCCCTCATAAGAGGAGAGGCGTTCGCATGCCCCGCAGTCTGACTTTTCGTGAGATCGAAGAAGTTCGTCGCCCATCCATTCGATACAGCAAACGCTCGCTGGCTGCCCAGATCGACAGCGTCGAAGTTGGCGTTGGGCGCGGTTACCAAAAATGCCATACCGCCATCAAACCGCATGCCATCAAACTGCATGCCGCCAAACTCCACGTAGGCTACGCCATCGGAGAGATCCCAGTCCTGTGCCACGGCCGGAAGCACGAAGATGGCCATGACCAACACTAATAGTGCTGCAATTTTTTTCATAGTTTCACCCCTTCATTGCTGATGTATTTGTAACTACCACAGAATCATACTTATAATTTTTGGTAACATTGATATTCCGAATGACTATAGACATCTCGTCCTCGATCCACTCGGAAGCCCTTATATCGTGGGCCGAAGACGTTTTAGGATGATATTTATCGGGCAGGGCTATCGACCGACCCCCATCTTCGGCATGGCGGTCAGGCGAAGATCAGCTTCCTGACCCGCATCGTCTTCAGATCGATATGGGGCACGATCCCCGGCACCGGCTGGATGTTCATCTTCTTCTGAAAATCGGTCTGAGATTGCCATGTACCGCTGTTTACCACGGTCACCCCCTTGTAGCGGGTTATGCCCATGGTATGAACATGGCCACAATGGAGGATGGCAGGCGGTTTCTGGATCACCAGGAGGTCCTCCCGTTCGGGGGCGATGGAGACCCGATTGCCGTAGATGGGGGAGAGGTGCCTCCTTTTCAGCATCTCTACCATCACCTTCTCGGGCTCGCCGTAGGAGAGGCCGGGTATCTTGAGAACCAGGTCGTCAATGCTCCGGCCGTGATATACCAGCCAGTCCACGCCGCCCAACCTGAACCAGGCCGGGTTGCCCAGAAAAGATACGTTATCTCCAAATAAGTCCTGCACCGGCTCGAAGAGGGCAGGCTGTGGCTCGGCCTGCCTCACCGCGTCGTGATTGCCGGGAGATATCACTATACGAACCCGTTTGGGGATGGCCGCCAGGAGTTCCGCGGCCAGTTCATACTGTTCCTGGACGTCCTTTATGGCCAGGTCGGCCTCTTGACCCGGATAGATCCCGATCCCGTCGACCAGATCTCCGGCTATCACCAGATACCTGACCGCCGAGGCCAGCCCGTGAGGATCGTCCACCTCTCCGTTGATCCAGGATACGAACCTCTCCCATGCCCCCTCCATGAAGTATCTGCTCCCCACATGAAGGTCAGAGGACAAAAGAGCACCACCCTCGCCCATGGGGGTGGACTGGCTCTGGATGTCGGGCCAGATCAGAGAAGTTGCGAAGACCATGCGCCCCCCGTCGGTGGTGCCGGTAACACCGATCACCTCGTCCGTGACCAAAGATGCCGCCTGCTCGAAGGCGCTGGACCCCTTCTGGAAGACCACCGTGACCATGCCTGTGGGATCTTCCAGTTCCACTATCCGGTTCCCCCGGGCGCTGGTCCTGAGATCCATCACCATCCCCGCTATGGAGATCTCCCTGCCGGCGGCGCTCTTCTCCAGGCTCTCTATCGGCCTGGCGTTCAGCCTGGCGGAGAGCATCTCCCTGATCTTGCCGTAACGATCCCTGAAGTACCTGACGAAATCCTTGTACTCGCCCACACAGGTGGACCTACCGGTTATATCACTCAGCACCTCGATGTCTCCCAGATTGTCCGATGCCGAGGAAAAGCTGGACTGGTGCGGTCCCGGCGAGGGGTGGTCCATAGGATCCGGTATCCGATGCCCTCCGCGAAGAGATGACTTCTCTAGTTCGATGCCGCTGACCGGAGATGGCCCGATCTTTGATCCTCCATCCGGTCCGCCACCGAACAAGACCTGCGGCCGGTGCGGCGGGCTGGGCCTCGCTCTGGAGGAAGACGCCCGAGCAGGTCCTATCCCGGCGGATCTTATGTCGGATGCGCTGACCACCAGGGTAGAAGGATCGAGGTTCTCCACCACATTCTCTATCAGCGCTTCCTTCGATCCCGGGTAGAAACCGATCAGCTCCAGTGCGTCGGGATCTATCAGATAGCCCTCCTCGGCAAACCGCCGGACGATCTCCTGCATCGAAAACGATTATATCGAGTACCACTGATAAAGCTGCCCGATGAGACTCATTGAGTGGCTGAAAGGAGAGGGGACCGGTCGGGGTTTTCTTCGCGACCTGATATTCGTAGTCCTGGTGGTGGGAGCCATCTCAGCGATCTCCCAGATCACCCTCGGCGTGTGGACCCCCATGGTGGCCGTGGAGTCGGGCAGCATGGACCCGAACATGAAGATAGGAGATATCGTGCTGATCCAGGGCGTCTCCAAGACGAATGTAATCACCTGGGAAAATGGAGAAACGACGGGCCACGATACCTTCAACAACCCCGGAGACGTCATCCTTTACCGTCCTTATGGAAAAGAAAAGCTTACCCTCATCGACCAGGCGTTTCACCTGTTCCTCAGGAAGCCCTACCCTCCCGAGAAGGCCACGCCCATAATACACCGTGCCCTTTGTCACGTTGAGGAAGGCGAACTCATGTGGGAGGGTGGCCCCCCAGCGCCCTTCTCCGGGTACATCACCAAGGGGGACAACAACACCGAGATCGATCAGCGAGCCGGCGAGATCCTTGGTGTGGTCAACCAGAAGTACTTCCACGATCAACAGATGAAGGGCGAGATGATATCCATAGGCAAAGACGCCTATCTAGACAAACAGACTGGTCTTGCCTTCATCGATATGGACAACGAGACCTATGCCGTCTGGGGGATCAACTACATGATGCCCGTCAGAGACGAATGGGTGATCGGTGTGGCACGTCTCAGGATACCTCTGATCGGCTACGTCAGGCTGCTGCCCAGCATAGTCGGGGACGAGATCAGAGATCTGCTGAGCTGAATCATCGGTTCTTCTTGGCGACAACCGCCCAGTGATCCTGGTGGTAGGGTCTCAGATCGACCACATCCAGCAGATCTGCCCCCTCCAGCCGGCCCAGCTCGGCATGGAGAACCTCCCTGGGCGGGCGGGTTACGTCTATGCTCCTGGTCTTGACCATTAAGATCAGGATGCCTCCTGGCTTCAGATATCTGATAACGTTCCTGCTGGCGATCTCTGCCTGGTTCCTCTGGGCCACATCCTGGTAGACCAGATCCACGGGCTCCAGAAAGGTACCGTAGCTCTCCGGCCGGGACGCATCTTCCAGCAGAGGGACGATATTCTCTCTAGACTCGCAGAGGCGGAGGAGGTCGCGCATCGATCGGGGCGAGAACTCCACCGCGTAGACCAGGCTTACCATATCGCTGACGTGGCTCACCGTGGTCCCGGTGGCCGCGCCCAGGTAGAGCACCCTTGAGGCCGGTGATAGACCCATATCGGACCGATGGCTCTTCAGCAGGAGCGCCCCGAGCTTGCTCCGGAAAGGATCCCAGATCCGGTAGCCCCCGACGATTCTTTCTCCGTAGACGGAGACGGGTGCCTTCGGACGGGTAGCTATACGCCTCCGACCGCCCAGATCGAGGGCGTACACCCCAGATATGATCTCCGAGACCTGCAGAGTCTCACCCTCAGAGTTCCGTGCCCACCGAGGTGGTGGTCAGCTTGACGTGCTTGACCCCTTTGAGAGCCATCATCTTCTCCGCCGCCTCTCTCACCACCTGACCTTCGCCTCTGAGGGTCACGATCTCCAGACAGTTGTCTTTATCAAGATGGATATGGAGCGTGGACTGGATGGTGCCCACGAACTCGTGCTGTATGTTGGTAAGAGAGTCTACCAGACCACGCTGATGATGGGAGTAGACCATGGATATGATCCCGATACGATCGCCTTTGACGTCGCTCATCCACTCGTAGTGGATGATATAGTTCCTGATCGCGTCTCTTATGCCCTCCGACCGGGAAGAATATCCACGTTTCTCGATTATCCCGTCGAACCTGTTCAGCAACGATTCCGGGAGGGATACCCCGATTCTCATGAGTTCTTGTTCCATAAAATACACCTTAGGGCAGCATTATAATCATATATAGTAATAAACTTATTGGAATGATTTCTGAAAAGGTATACCAGGGATCTTCGATCCATGTGAAGCCGAACATAAAAGCTTTTAGCTTGGACCTCAGATTCTAGACGGTATGCCAGACATAGCGTTCATCGGCGAGAAGACCTTCCTCTTCGAGAAGCTGTTCAAAGAACTGGGACGTGAATACCAGTTTGTCGATCCGGGGCTACTGGGTAGCCCTTTTCTTCCACGGTTCAAGATGATCATCATACCCACCGGCTTTGCCAACCCCTTGTATTCCAGAACCTTGCCGGCCTTGAAGGCATGCAGATCGAAGATAGCCGACTTTGTGGAGAACGGTGGGGTATTATCAGTCTTCGGGCCGCTGGTGCCCGAGCACCGTTACGACTGGCTGCCGCTAACGCTCAGATACGTCCAGGATTACAGATCTACGGAGTTGATCCCTGCCTCGGACCATCGGTGCTCTTGCCTGGCGGAGAAGAGATCTGTCGAATGTGACGGCTACCTGATCCCAGGAGACAGGTTCGAGACCGTGCTCACCGACCCGGAGAAGAGAGCGGTCCTGGTGGTGGGAAAGTTCGGAAGAGGATTGATAGTAGCCACCACCCTACACGAGTTCCCCACCGCAGAGTACATCTGCTGGGCAGCAGACGAGGGGCAGCCCGCGAAGATATGAGGCGCAGGTCATGACATATCTGCCCATGCCCGGCCTTGATCGGGGTATTTTTTTGGTTTTTTCCGTGCTGATCATCGGAGCGATCATCGGCGCCTTGATCTGTTATATCCTGATCAGGCGCCAGGTCCGAAGAGAGTACGAGCTGGCTTTCAAGGAATGGATGGCAGATGCCGAAAAGCGGATCAGGCGGGACACGCTGGGAAAGAGCCGGGCGGTTCTGAAGGGGAAGATCGCAGAGCAGCTCGCACCATTGCTTCCCGGGTTTGACTATAACCCTGCCGACGCCAGGTTCATCGGGAGCCCCATAGACTACATAATCTTCGATGGCTACTCTGAGGCGATGGAAGGAGACGGAGAGATTCGCAGGATCGTTCTCATGGACATGAAGACGGGGAAGGCCAGGCTCAGCCGGACCGAGAAGAAGGTCAAAAGTGCGGTAACTTCGGGCGCGGTAGAATGGGAGACGCTTGTTCTGGACGACGTGTAAATCCGGGATCGGTGAGCATCTTGCCGCCTACGACTGCCCCGCGCCGTTGAGGGGCGGATATCCAACCGTTTCCATAACCCGCCGGCTCATCTAGCCGTTGAGCGATAATAAGATCAATAGACCCAAGCTCCACTGGAATAGGCAGGTGCCCAGGCTGAAGAGGTTCCACCAAGCCTGGTGCAACTTCATCATGCTTCAGCTCTGCTGAAGCAGTCCCAGATCAGAGATCTGGGACTAACCACATGTTTTTCTAAAGTTGGAGATACCTCAGAGCAAAAGAAGGTAGTTGCGGCGAACTCTAGCCATGGCGAAAGGACTTACAGACCATATCTGGACCATTAAAGAGTTGATGACTTTCAGTGTCCCTGTTCAGTAGGTGACGGACACGACCTTAATTTTTCGGTCGAATAATTGGGTTGTTGTCCAAGAGCACACTAAAGACCTCCCTTATGCTTCAGGGTTCGTTTGAGCTGCTCGCTAGGGTGCCTGAATAGTTACCTCTTTTTAAGCCCCAACCGCTCCACACTCGGAATAAATTCCGAGGCATCCACGTTGTTTCATTTCCTCTTTCTTAAAATATATGCCACTGCTAATAATCCTGCAATTGCGAGTATTGCTTCAAATCCAAGTATCCTGTCTCCTACGGGTCACTCATCTCGATATTTAAACCCTTACCATTCAATGTTATTACAAACTCATTTAAAACTTCTCTACCGATTATCGTCTCAAAAGTGTCATTGCGACAATCAATGATTGCAGGCACATCATTTTCTCTTATCTCCATCATCGCACCATACAACGCTCTCCTCTCAAATTCTCCGCCTATTCCTCCTATATCCGCCTCTGCAACTTGAAACTCATAAATAGCAAGTTCTGAGCAGCTATCTTCTGGTAAAACGCTTGTATCTGCACCGGTATCTATTATCCCCTCTGTTTCAATCCTTCTTAATTCGTCGAGCCTACTAATCAAAACGTCTACCATTGGCATCGATGGGTCATATTCCATGTTGTATCGCCTTATTCTCTTCCGCATTGCACTCTCTTCTTCCCCAACCTTATTTATGTACATTATTTTAGCCTTTGTCTTTTCATAAGCCTTCCTTAGAACATCCGTTGAAGACTCTGCAACCGCTGCAATTTTATTTTGTGCAATACTCACCCATTTACCCCGGTATTTATCCATTAAATCATCTCTAATCTTCCAATACAAGTCTTTCTGCTGTTGGAATTCTGATGTCATGCTATTTTCGCTCCTTTACCTTAGCTCTTTATATAATACTTCCTTTAACCTTTGCCATATATAAAAGCCCCAACCTTCCTACCTCGGAATAAATTCCGAGGCATCCTCTGTGTTGTGCTTGTCTTTTTCACATTTTATTTTATCCTATAGATTCTCACTTGGGATACTCCTCATTTTTATCTCCTTCCTCTTCTCATTACCAGGATATTTCTAACTCCCTTCTTCAAGTTTTTCAATGCGCTTAGTTAAATTATCTATTCGTCTATTTAAAGCCATTGGTTCAGCTCGGCGGATCAAGCTTTCCAATAGTCTATCAGCCAGTGTTTCATCTTTGCGGATATTTATTTCAAATTCATCCAACTTAATTTCTTTTTTATCATCCAAATCCTTAAGATTTTCAGGAATTATGAGTTCTGCCTCTTCAAACCGCTTTTTCAGCTTGCCAGCTTCAACCGTATACTCTAGTTTTAGCAACGCAAGGGTCTCAGCAATGTAATTTCCCAATGTTTCTCGGATAGAAAATGCAGTTTGTTCCAGAACTTTCTCATCTCCCTTTATTTCTATTAGAATATCGTAAGGTCCATAGATGGATGAAATGGTTTTTATATTAGCCTTGTCTTGTTGGCCCTCCCATAATTCCTTGAAGAGACTAAGCATGATATAAACATCATCTGCATTTCCAGCCTCAATTTTTATCCGACTTAGCGCCCCTGACCCTGCCCTAGCCGCACCAGCTCGCCGCTCGGCTGCAAGATAAAACAAGCGGCCCTTTTGGCTTCGCTCGGCGCTTGCATTATCAGCAGCCAGGCTTTACCGCGTGCTTCGGGCGGCATACGGGCGACGCGGACGGAGTGATCCTCGATAGCGAACATACGTAACTATCCGGCCCCATTTTATTCGTCGTCAAGTTCAACCTTGGGCGGCTCCATGCTCAGGGCGCGGGGCTATCGCAGATGGACCGCATGCGCTTCGCGTCGGAGAGCCGGTGACTGGGCCGCACCATATGGCGCAAACCAAATTACAAAAATTCGTTACGCTACATCACCGATCTTAAACCAAGTGGACTTTTCATTGACTATACACTATACTAAAACCCGCCTTTCCCATGGTTGACCAT
>DAOG01000018.1 GCA_002501765.1 Methanosaeta sp. UBA204 | reverse complement strand
TTTATAACCTGGGCTTGCACCTCACTTACACTAATAAGACGACGTATGTGCGCCCTTGCCTGCTCTGGATCGCTTAGGTCGATACTATCAACGTCCAGGCTAAGAAGATCCCCTTCAATATACTCCATTACAGTCTCTAGAACATATGAAATTAATGTTATTTATAATTTTCCCTCGCTGGATATCGGCGTTTAGTATCCAAGGGATATTGAGCATGTTCAAAAATCTATCACCCAGTCCAATCCAAAATTCAATTTTTCTGTCATCGCGAATTTTTATATCTAAAAACTCTGTTAATTTCTGCAATTCGTCTATAAAATCTTTTAAACACCAATATTTTTCTAGGCTATTTAAATGATAATCAGGAATATATCCTTTTTCCTGTCTTCTTTAGAATATAAAAATTATCATCACTACTTAAGGTTTCCAACGCTACACCGTATTGATGTTTCTCCTTTCCCAAGAAATCTTTGAAAACTATCTTAATTATATTTTCTTCGATATGGTTTTTATTTGTTAACCAAGTTACCAATCGTATTGAGTATAGAAAGGATTCTGAGCTATCTCCCTTGATTTTCTCCTCTATATCTTTTCTTTCACCATATTCAATTTCAATCACAGAATAAAGTCTATCTTTCGTATCAATTTCAATTCCTCTTCTTAAAGCTCGTGAAAGAGAGTAATTTAGCTGAAATGGAGGTATTAAATTGCCAGAAAAATCTTCAATTACTGGCATGACGCACGCAACATCTAAACCCTTTTCCTCAAAATCTCTTAAAAAAGTCTTCACAATTCTTTTCCACTCATCCCTATTCGGATATACATCTATAGGTACGTAATTGACTTTGTTTTGTATCCATCTATGTTTATCATATAACTCTTCGGGGTAGGTTGTGGCAATGAAAATAGCTCCCACACTCTCAAGTTCAGCAGCTAACTTACAGAACGTATCAACATTGTTACCTATGTTTTCGCAAACATAAAGCCCTTTAGCGATTGAAACATCTGTTTCCGCTTCCCCTCTCCAGAAAAACACCTTGTTATACTCATTAGAGAAGATCCTATCATTTGATAATTCTTTTAGCAGTTCAACAATTAATTTTGTTTTGCCCACCCCACTTTCACTGATTAATATTACATTATTATTTTTTTTGATATTTGTTAATAAATCATTGAAACATTTCGTCCGTATGAATGACAGAAGGTGGTGGTCTTCAATTATCCTCTTTTTTAAAAGGCTCTTGTATGCCTTATCTTTTTGAAATTTGTTAAGTGGGAGACTGACAGGTTTACGTTCGAGTACTTCTATTAATTCAAGAATGTAGTGAATTATCTCAACAATCAACAGAATCCAAGCGATAAAAGAAAGTATAGAAAGGAGCAATAATTTTAAAATCAATTATAAAATTGTAAGAAATACACTCAATGATAGAAGAATTATTACTATTGTCATCCTCTTTTGTTTCATTTTAATAAGAATATTTGTGGTATTCAGCATGCCCTTTGCCCCTGATTTCATATAACGTTGTACATCCGAACTTGGTTCGTATATCCTTACAACATGGCGATATATCCGAACCTGGTTCGCATATACATCCCTCTGGTCGAACTTTTCGACGCTGTTAAAATGCGACTTCTTTATTTAAACCTTACCAGGCCGATGACCCTTCACCCCCGACCCCCCCCGGCGGCAGGAACCTCACGATCTGCTCGGTCGATGCCACAGACTTGAGGAACCTCCGGTCATCCTCTTTCCCGGCGAAGATCCGGTAGATCCGCTTGGCCAGATCATCAGAGTTGTACTCCCCGGGCTCGATCTCCACCGCCGACTTCGCTTCAGGCGCCACCGCCGAAGAAGGCCCTCCGATCAACATCTCCCCGGCGATTCCCACGGCCACGCCCACCGGCACGTTCCGGAAATAGCGCCGCTCGCCACGGATCACAAAGGCGCCCTTCTTGAAGAACTCACCGGACTCGGGCGTCTTGGTGACCTGGTCCGCCTTGATCAGGTAGCAATCTCCCTCAAAGAGACCCGCCTTCCAGACGCTGGAGTAGCTAACCGCGAACCGCGCCTCCTCCTCCATGGTGGTATAGGGAACATCCTTGCCCTCGGTCTTGATGACCGTCAAGGGCGTGCCGGGGGGTCTTGGGCATCGGGCTCCGTGCGATGACTACCATTTTTCTACCTGGGGTCTGCTCACAGAGCCTATTAAACGCAGCATAAGCATTATTTATATAAAGAGGCTATACTCCCTTGTGATAAGGATTACCAAGGGGATGGTTATATCGATACACGACGATCTCATCAAGACCGGTGGAGGAACCCCAGGTATCCTTTGTGAGGGAACTATCGATTGTTTAGTTGACCGCATCAATGCCGAACCTGACATATTCAAGAAGGCGACATGGGCACTGTACATCGCCAGGCTCCACCCCTTTTACGATGGCCAAAAACGAACCGCTTTTACCTTGGCGGCCATCATCCTGAGAACGAATAGATACTATTTCGAGAGACTGGACGAGAAAGAAATATTCGACGTTCTGCATAAAATCGCCAGTTATGAATGCACTCCAGGACAGATTGTGATATGGGTGAAAAAGAAGAGTCGCAAAATGGAGAGGGGCTAAAGAGCAGGCCCCGTATAACTATCACCGAGCCAGACGTTCCAGTAGCTTGTGGTGATATCGCGTGACTTCTTGATATTCTTCACGTATCTCGGAGGGTATAGATCCCTCGTCTTTCGGTGCAGACCTGTGATCGGCAATCTTGTCCCTGATCATGCTCGAACTCTTCATAGACTTCACTTATCTTATACTATCATACACTGTTTTATTTAAACCTTATCAGGCCGATGACCTCCTCTACCCCCTCACCTTCGACCCCCCCGGCGGCAGGAACCTCACGATCTGCTCGGTCGAGGCCACCGACTTGAGGAACTTCCGGTCCTCCTCTTTCCCGGCGAAGATCCGGTAGATCCGCTTGGCCAGATCATCAGAATTGTACTCCCCAGGCTCGATCTCCACCACAGGCTTCGCTTCGGGCACCACCGCCGAGGAAGGCCCCCCGATCAACATATCCCCGGCAATCCCCACGGCTGTACCCACCGGCACGTTCCTGAAGTAGCGTCGCTCGCCCCGGATCACGAAGGCACCCTTCTTGAGAAACTCGCCGGACTCGGGCGTCTTGGTGACCTGGTCCGCCTTGACCAGGTAGCAGTCTCCCTCGAAGAGACCCGCCTTCCAGACGCTGGAGTAGCTGACCGCGAACCGCGCCGCCTCCTCCAGGGTGGTATCGGGAACATCCTTGCCCTCGGTCTTGATGACCGTCAAGGGCGCGCCGGGGGCGTCCGTGTGGAGCGCAAGGTCTCTTTTTTCCAGGTACTTGGCGTAGATCTCCTCGTTGGTGCTGGCATCCCTGCCGCCTATGACCAGGAAGTCGTCTGAGGAACGGAACCACCGGAACCTCTCGTACCAGCGGGGCTTTCTGCGCTTGATCGTGCGCCGGGTCTTGGGCTTGGGCGCAGCCTTCTTCTCGATCAGCTTTATCGTCTGCTCCAGCGCCCTTTTGGCGCCTTCCTCCTTTTTGGCCATCTCTTTGGCCCTGTCGTAGTAGCGCTGGGCGTTCTGGGGGACGGACAGCCCGGCGTTCAGCTTCAGCTTCAGCTCCTGCTCTTGGCCGTCCAGGCGGAGGACCACCTCGCCCTTGTAATCGATGGAGAGTATATTCTCCGCCACAGGCAGCCCGGATGTCTTGATCCTGGCCCAGATCTCCGAGTAGGTGAACCCCTTATCCAGGGCACCGGATATCGCGTTCAGGACGGACTCGATCTCCCCGTACCTCTCGTAGATCAGCTCGCCGGTGCGGGCGTACTCCTCCTCCTTGGCAAGGAACTCTTCGATCGCCTCCTCCTGCATCTCCCGCCTCCGCTCCAGAGCCGTCTTGGGCCTGGGACCGGGCTCTTTCTCCACGAAGTACTCGTCCAGGGCCTCGCTGAAGCTCTCGAACCCCTTCCGCTCCCGTCCCTCGTAGACCAGAAGCGGCGCCGGAACCACGTCTGTCGGCAGACCTCCTTCGTCTTCGTCTCCGTCTTCGTATACCAGATGAGGCTCCGGCGACTCCAGGCGGAAGACCTCCTGCAACGCTCCATGAATCGCATCGACCTCCTCCTCATCGAGAGACGCGGCAGGCCTGCCCTTGTCGATACCGGCCCGGAGACAGACCTCCTCGCCGTAGACCCCACCCATGTTCAGTCCTCGTACCAGGGCCCTCACCAGGTCCGAATCGGAACGGGCCAACAGCTCCCTCAAGTCCTCCTTCGATAAGGTCCGGGGATCGGTCTGACCCTCGTGGTAGAGGTACTCCTCCCCGGCGAGGATGCTCCTCCCCCGGAAGACCATGGGTCTCAGGGGCAGAATGATCTTTCCCGATCCGTCCAGGAGGACCACGTTCCCCTTGGGAAATAGCTCGGCTATGAGCAGGTACCGCTCGCCACCCTTCTCCACCACGATCTCAATTACCCTGTCGAACTCGTGCTGGTTGACCTCCACGATCCGCCCTCCGGAGATGCGCTTCCTCAGGAGGGTGGGAAACTGAGGCGGCATCTTGGAGACCTTCCTGGGCTTTTTGGTGAGATGAACCCGGCGACCTGCTTCCAGAAGGAGGTCGGCCTTCCCCCGGCCCGCGGACTGGATGGTGATTACCACGGCCTCCGGCGACTGCTGGTAGGCCTTGCCCACGAAGCCGCCCACCAGCCGTTCCCGGAACTCGACCACAAGGGCGGCCACGTCCACGTTGCTCATCGCCTTCTTCATGACCAAAAGTGCGAAGCTCAATCGATAAATAGTTGCGGCCGTTCTAATCGAGAGGAATGTCGGACCGACGCTTTCTCGCAGACCACATGCTGCTCAGGATGGCCAGATGGCTCCGGATGGCGGGCCACGACGTATCAAACCCACCCATGGACGCCGACGACCTCGACCTGATGCAGATCGCCAAAGATGAAGAACGGACCCTGATCACCAGGGACCGGGACCTGGCCAAAAGGTGCAGAAGAGATGGAGTTGACTGCATCCTCGTGGAGTCCTCCGATCTGGATGACCAGCTCAGGGAGATGGTCTTGCTGGGCATCGATCTGGAGATGAGACCGGAAAGATGCACGATCTGCAACGGCCCTCTCCGGGAGATGACCGAATCGGAGCCGAGAGAGGTTGCTAACCTGGCGGAGGACGAGCCTCTCTGGAGGTGCGAGAGCTGCGGCAAGCTCTACTGGGAGGGATCGCACTGGGCAAGGATCAAAGAGCGGCTGGAGAGACTTCGAGAGGGATGACAAGAAGGCTGTCAACGCTGGCAGGCTCGGGAAAAGGCAGGTTCCGGTGCGGACTTGAATATATAAAAACGAGCCTCCCTTATGTTAACCAAAGTTCTTTCGAACCCCGGAAGCGAGGCGATCTCGTCTTCCAGGGGCCTTATGATCATCTCCGCGCCGATCTCCAGGGCCAGCTTGCCCATGGCCAGCTGCATCTCCAGAGGCGGCCTGATGGAGTAGAGGAGGCTGGCGCCGCAATAAAGGTCTTTTCTGGGCGCGAATATGTCGTCGGCGATCACCGCCGGATGGCCGTCCCGCGCGACCCGATCGGTGACTACGACCTCCAGGCGCCGGGCCAGCATGGCCGCGACCTCGATTCTATCGCCCGCGCCCACCTCTACCACCTTGCCCCTGTAGCGGTGGAGGATGAACTCGGCAAGGTCGGATCCTCCCCTTACGATCATTGATTACAGTCCCAGCATCTCAAGAGCGAGAAGTGCCGCCTTCTCCCCCGAGAGGAGCATCCCACCGAAGATGGGACCCATCCTGTGGCTGCCTGCCACCGCCGTTGCGGCCATGCCTGCGGCGATCAGGCCGGGATATACTTCTTTGGTAACCTCGACCACGGCCTTCTCGCCCACCTCGGCCCACATGGGCATCTCGCCCACGACACCCGAGGGACCTACCCTGGCCCCTGGTATCTTTTTCTGGACGATCCTGCAGATGTAGGACTCGTGCCCCGTCCCGTCGATCACCACCTTGGCCCGGATCGAGAGAGGATCGACATGGAGCCCGGTCCTCTCCACGGCGTTCCAGTTGATCACCAACCCCGAGACCCGCTCGCCCTCCCGGATCATGACGTCCTCTGCGGTGACCATGTTGATTATCTCCGCACCGGCGTCGATAGCCCCCGCTGTCAGCTTAGAGACGGTCTCGATGGAGCTGGCAACGTAGTAATCGTCCTCGTACTCACGGTACCAGATACCGAACTCGTCCAGTATCCTGCATCCCTCTTTCTGGACCACGATCCTGGGGAACATCATCCCGCCTCCCCAGATCCCACCCCCTACGAAGAGATCCTTCTCGAAGACTACCGTCTTGGCGTCTGCCTCGGCCAGCTTCTTGGCGGCTACTAGGTTGGCGGGACCAGCGCCCACCAGAGCCACGTCCACGTCGGTGTACTTCAAAAACGTCTCCATGTAGGACTCAGCTATCGCCCTGGTGATCGTAACCTCGTCTAGAGCCATATGAACGGGCATGACACCAGGGGTGATAAATATATCCTTCTTGGAAACTCTTATCTGCAACCTTGAGTACATAATGTTATACATTATATACAATGGAAAACATGCCCGCATCTTGCGCGGCGCCGCGTCTTTCGGAGAGTATAGGAGATGAGCTTCGAAGAACCTTTCAAGTCTTTAGATAGAGGAAAAATTTACAATGTTCGTGGAGAGGAGCTTGTCAGTCCCAAGATACTGGTGGTGGGATGTGGCGGTGCCGGGTGCAACATGGTCAACAGGCTGACCAACATCGGCATCGACGGTGCCGAGACCGTGGCCCTGGACACCGACAGACAACACCTGGCCATGACCCAGGCCAACCGTAAGATCCCCGTGGGAACAAACGTGACCAGGGGTCTGGGCACGGATGGCGACCCCGACCTGGGGCGACTGGCTGCGAAGAGGTCCCGGTGGTCTATTGAAGAAGCACTGGAGGGGAGTGACCTGATCTTCGTCGCTGCGGGGATGGGTGGAGGTACGGGAACCGGCATAGCACCTATAGTCTCACAGGCCGCTCGGGACCAGGGATCGATAGCGGTCGGGATGGTATCGCTACCTCTTAGCGAGGAAGAAACCAGGACATCTGCCGCAAATAATGGGATAAAAGAGCTGAAAACGAATGCGAATACCTTGATCGTCTTCGATAACAACAGGGTCCTGAGCCTCGCACCTCGCCTCACCTCGGAGCAGGTCTTCTCGGTGACGGACCAGCTCATCGCCGAGATCATAAAGGGCATCACGGAGACCGTAACCCTGCCCTCCCTCATCAACCTGGACTACGCCGACGTCAAGACGATAATGAGCAACGGGGGATTATCCTTTGCCCTGCTGAGCGAGGGTCACCTGGACGACGACCCCGAGCGGCTGGTCAGGTCTGCCCTGAGAACCCCTCTCATGGAAGCCGATTACAGCAGCGCCGCCGACTGTCTGCTTCATATGACTGGCGGACACGACCTAACACTGAGGTACGCCGCTGCGGTCTCCAGCGCCCTCACCAGAGAGCTGGATCCAGGGGCGAACGTGATCTGGGGTGCCAGGATCAGAAAGGAGTTCACAGGAAAGATCAGCATAATGGCCATAATGACAAAACTCAGACCGACCGAGGCCAAACCTAGTGATAACTCAGACCTAGCCCTCACCAGGTAGGACCGGTCTGATCCGCAAGAACTTCTCCTCTTCCCCCAGGGTCATGGTGGCGTCTATCCCCACCTTGGTGGTGATGCCGTCCACAGACCAGGGATCCAACGTGCTCCCCCGGACGTTGGGACGGACCACCAGGTCCTCGTCACCCCGGAACCGGGTGGCTACGGCATACTCCAGCTCCTGTGGGTCGTGGATGTCGATGTCGGCGTCCACTATCATCACATGCTTCAGGCTTCGGTGGGCGTCCATGGCAGCGTCTATGGCTCGTCTGGGATCGGACTCATCTCTTTTATCTATCTGGACCACGGCATGAAGGTAGCAGCAACCACCTTCCGTCAGAAGCACATCTTTGACCCTGGCCACCTTGGATACCTCATTGAAGATCAGAGGCTCATAGGGGAGGCCCATCAACATCTTGTGCTCGCGACCCGAAGGGAGGAGGGCATGGTATACGGGATCTTCCCGGGTCATCATCCTGGTGAGATGGATCACCGGCTCCATCCGGACGATGTCCATGGTCCCGGTTATGTCCACGAAAGGACCTTCAAAAGCAGTTTCACCGTCGATATATCCTTCGAGAACTATCTCGGCATGGGGAACCGCGACGCCGTTATCCAAAGTCGTCAGCTCCACAGGCCCTCTGCGCAATGCGCTGGCATAAGAGAACTCCATGCTCATGGGAACCCTGGTGCTGGCCGCTATCAGGATCACCGGATCGACGCCTATAACGACGGCCATCGGTAGGCGCTCTTTTTGGTCCAGGGCCTTCTGGCTGAGCCGGTGGGTGTGCCTTCCGGGTACCAGCCTGGCGGCGAGCCTGTCCTTGCCCAGTACCATCAACCTGTGGACGGAGGCGTTGATCTCGTCGCCTAGACGGGAGACCACGATGCCTGCGGTGATGTAGGGGCCACCGTCGCCCTCGAAGTGGGTGAGTATGGGCATTCTTGAGAGATCCGGCTCGGAGATTACCTCCAAGAAGGGCGAAGAGTCGACCTCTCTGGTCTGGCCGTCCTCGATCTTTATCCGGCTCAGCCTCTGCACCATCTCGCTCTTCTCCATCCACAGAGCCCTGGCCAGGAGGTCTCTCGATCCCAGGACGTTCATGGCACAGTGATGGCCGTCCAGGTGATGAAAGAAGAGGGGGCCTCCGTGCCAGGAAAGAGCCGCGGCCTCCAGCACCGGTGAGATGGGACGGTCTATCTCCTCGACGAGGCCCGCGTTCCCGAGCTCGTCGAGGAAGCCTCTGAAACTCATGTTGGTGAGAGGGGCGGTTTCTCTTAAAGATCTTTTCCTCTTATACAATCAGGACCGCTATCATGCCGCTCAGGAAGATGCTGTCGAAGGTTCCTGCCCCGCCGATGCTGGCCACCGGAGCTCCCAGATCGGCTATCAATCTCAGGTTGAGGAGGTCTGCTCCGATCAAAGTTCCCAGAACCCCGCCGGAGTAGGCTGTAATGAAGAGGCATTCGTAGGAGGCGCAGAAGAAGTAGTGGGTCAGCAAGATCGCGGTGAGGGCGGAGGCCAGGGGCGGCACGAATATTGGGGTGGCGATGCCCATGCCTCTGATGGGCTTGGCCACGGCATAGGTTACCAAGGCGACGATGATCGTTCCTGCCGCCGCATAGGGCAGGGCCTGGGGGTACTTGAGCAGAAGGTAGACCGAGACCGCTACCGGTATTACTGCACCGCCCAGGTTGACGGCCAGGATGGTCTGGTTCCTCACCGTCTCCGCAACCGGTATTTTGTAGACCATCCCGAAACACCTCACGGCGGTCTCTTTCACCACCGGGGTCCTAGACTCTAAAGTCGTCAAAGGGATATTCACCCCGCCGCACACCAGAGAGGCCATGAGCAAGAGGAGCGCGTCCCCCCAGGAGAAGCCCATCTTGGTGAAGCCGGTGCTGAACGCGCCCAGAAATAAGAGGGTCACGCAGAGCCAGAGGAGGATCACCAGGAAGATTATCGCCAGCAGACCTAAGGGGCTGTATACCAGCCGATCTCTCATGAGAAGTGGTCTACTCAACGGGTGTATAACTTTTGTTATGAGGACTCTCCGGCTCGCTTCTCTAGGGTCACCTTTCGACAGTGCCGGGCGTAGGCGTCATCGGGATCGATGAGGATCGCCTTCTCGAAGGATATCAGCGCCGCATCCCACCGGCGCAGCCGCCAGAGGTTGAAACCCCGGTGCATCCAGGCATAAGGATCTCGGGGATCGATCTTCGCGGCCTTGTCCAGAGAGGCGATCGCCTCCATGTACCTCCCCATCATCCCCAGGACCAGACCTTCCTTCTTCCAGATCGCAGCGCAGCCCCGGTCGGTCCGGGCGGCCTGCCGGTAGCATCCCAGGGCTTCGTCGAGCTGTCCCTCCCGGAGGAACGAGTCCCCGCGCCGGATGGTGGTGTCCTGATCCGAGCATGGCGCCCCCCGGCGCAGGAAGGACGTAGAAAATATAGACCGGATCCTATCGACTACGCGTACATGCTCAAGAATCATGGCTTGATCCTCCTTATCTCCAGATACTTCACCCCGCCGTCCTCGTAGGCGAAGACCATCTCTTTTCTTACGCTGTGGGCCAGCCTGACCGACCGCGATATCCCCGGCAGATGAAAGACGTAATCCTCCGGCACCGAATGGACGAGGTACTCCGAGTGGGGCACCCGGTCCAGGCCCTTGACGTTTTTATACACCCGGAAATGACTGCCGAACTTGAACCCGGTCTTCACCACCAGGTTGCGGTCGCGCAGGTCCCGGTAGACCCGAAACTTCATATCGAAGTTCTTTTCTATGGACCGGGCTCGTTCCACGAACTCGTCTCGCATCAGCGGCGATCCCGATCGGTCGACCACCTCGATTAGGCCCCTCTCCAGGAGATAAGCCGACTCCACCAGGGAGAGCTGGAGCCTGCCTCCTACCGGTTTACCATAGAACCCCTCCTGGTGGAGACGCTCCGAGAAGATCGGGTCCCAGAGAACTACCCGGTCTTCGAGAAGGGTAGCCACGCCTCCGGGCGGGGTATCTCTCATCGCGCCACGCAGCTCTTTCATCCCGGCCTCGTAGAAGGTGATGTCACTCTCCTCGTCCACGATGGCCAGCATCAGCCTCTTTCTCATCTGGTGGGCGACCCTGACCGGCTCCAAGATATCGCTCAAAGAGAGCGGCAGCCTCTCCGATATCACGCGGACGTAGAACTCGGCAGGGGTCTTGCCGGGACGGCCTCCCCGGGGGTAGACCCTGAAGTCGGTGATCCCCGGCTGGACGTAATAGCCCCGTTCTCTCAGGTCCTTGTAGACCACGTACCTGAACTCGAACCCGCTCTCCAAACCAGAGCATAGCTCGAAGAACGTCCTGAAGTCCAGATCATCTCCGCCGTAACGTACCTCGATCAGTTCTCTGTCCAGGAGGTAGGCCGCCTCCACCAGGGTGAGTTCCAGGCCTCTCTTGACGGGCCTGCCGAAGCACCCCTGCTCGTAGAGCTCCTCGACCGCCGACCGTCCCAGCCTGACCTTCTTGCCGGAAAGCGTTCCAGCGATGACGCATTCTGACATAGAAAGGTCAGACGCTCAGGTCGTCGGGCCAGATGCCGTGCACGCATGTTAACGCCTCATCCACGGTGCCGTGAACCTTGTCTGCCGGGTAGCCCGCGCTCAGGAGGTAGGCCTCCACATGGTTCGGCACGGCGATGGACATCTGCTCCACCATCATCGCCACCTGCAGGATGGTGTAGTTGCCGAGCTTGACCGGTATTATGGAGTCGGAGACCAGAAGCTCGTAGATCTCCGGGCTGATGGGTCTCTCGTACCCGGTGAGGAAGGCCTCCAGGATCTCGCTGGTCCACTCGTGCGTTCTTCCATCGTCCTCGTAGGGAACGACCACCACCTCTCTGGTCTTGGCCAGGCTCTTGACGAAATCCTCCGGCATGATATCGCCCTCGAATACGAACCCCAAAAAGCTGGTGTGGGGCACGGTGGTGGGTGCTTTGCTGGCCCTGATGCTGTAGTTCACCTCTTCGAAGACCGTTCCCGCGTCGGTTCCCTGGTGGCCTACACCCTTGCCGATATCCATCGCGCCGGGTGACGCCCTGACTATGGTATGCGGATCGCCGTGCCTCCGGTCGATGTTCCCCATGATCATGCTCAGTCCCAGAGGCTTGGCCGCCAGAGACGCCCTGCATATCCCCGTGGTGTTGCAGCTGGTGCACTGGACCACCTGGGGCCTTGCATCGAGAAACATCTCGTAGTTCTCCAGCCCGAAGAAGAACTCTCGCCGGAGATCGTCCTCGAGCTTCTCCGAGATCTCCATGCCGTTCTTCTCAAGACTTGCCCGGATCGCCTCGCGGTTGGCACCACCCATCATGGCCACGAAGCAGCCGTGGGCCAGACCCGCCTCCACATAGGGGGTCTCCTGGCCGCCGGGGGAACCTATCATCAAGAAGTCGGAAGCTTCGAAGAAGTCATCGTAGCCGCCCCGGATCTGAAAGCCATACTTCTCCCACCTTGCCTTATCTTCTTCGTCGCTCACGTAGGCGTTGACATCGCACATCCTGGACAATTTGCTCAGGGTGTGTTTCGCCCTGCCATGGGGCCTGCGCAGAAGCACGTTGAGGTCGCCCTCGATCCCTGCGGCCTTCTTGACCGTGTCCAGGGCGAGAACCGTTCGTTTGTTCTCCGTACCGTCAAAGCCTACGAAGCCTGCGCTCATTTTCAAGAGTTAATCCCTCATGGGGAGTACGAAGTATTACATATTAACCTTTCTAACCTTTCGAGAAAATCCTCCCTCCGGTCGGATTCGCTCGGAGTATACAATGTTACACGTAACTACTCAGGTATGTTGATTGGTCTCCCGATTGCAATCCTGTACTTTCTGGCAAGAAAAATAACCGCAGAGGGCGCAGAGGAACGCAGAGCA
>DAOG01000025.1 GCA_002501765.1 Methanosaeta sp. UBA204 | reverse complement strand
GTTATTTTTTTGCTAGAAAGTACAGGATCGCAGTCGGGAGACCAATCAACATACCTGAGTAGTTACGAAAAAAGAAAAAAAAGCCCTCACTTGAAGGCCGCTTCCAGTGGGGGCACCACCTGTTTCTTCCTGGAGAGGACTCCTTCCTTGTAGATGGACTGGTTCTCGATCTTCCCCTCGAAGGCCTGCTCGAACTTCTCGGCGGGAGATCCCACGAAGAGCAGGTCGCTGGCCTCCTTCATCACGTCGGTAAGCATGATGAGCACGAAGTCCAGGCCCTCTTCTTTTCTGACCTCCTCCATATCGGCGAGGATCGCTTCTCTCCTGTCGACAAGGGCGGCCAGGTCCATGACCTCTATCTGACCCACGCCCGCCTTGGTGCCGGCAAAGTCGAAGTGCTTGTAGTCACCCTTTACGATGTCCCGGGCGGTCTTGGACGAGATGTCGCTCTTGGCACTGAGCATCGCGATCCCGTACTCTTGAGGATCTTCGCCGCAGATCTTGGCCAGCTTGGCCACTTCTACCTTGTCCTTCTCGGTACAGGTGGGCGACTTGAAGAGGACGGTATCGCTCAGGATGGCAGACATCATGACTCCTGCTATCTCCTTGCTGATGACGACCTTGTTCTGGTCGTACATGGCAGATATGATGCTAGCAGCACAGCCCACGGGCTCATTGTGGAAGAATATGGGGCTCCCCGTCTGGATGTCGCCGATCTTGTGGTGATCCACAACCTCCATCAGTTCGGCCTCGTTGATGTTATCCACCGCCTGGGCCACCTCGTTATGATCGACGAGTATTATCTTCTTGCCCTTTGCGTCGGTCAAGACCTCGGGCACCGGCACGTTGAAGTGCTCGAGCACGAAACGCGTCTCGTTGTTGATCTCGCCGGCGGCCGCGGGAACGAATATCTCCGGCAGTCCGAGCTGGTTCTTCAGGTTCGCATAGGATATGGCCGATGCCACAGAGTCTGTATCTGGACTCTTATGGCCAACCACGTAGACGTTATCAGCCAGGTAAAACACCTCCAAAGATCCTGAACGCATAACTTTGACTTAAACCTTGCCCGACAGGCGGTTGATAAAATAATTAAATATTATAAAACAAGCCTGGGACTGCCCGTACGTCCTGGTCGCTACCTTTATATAGTATCCCCACTATATATATGCCGTTCTCTTAAGAGGACCGGCATGAGCTCAGGCATCTGCCGTTGCCGTGATCGCCGGTGCAAAGGGAGAACTACAAGAGCCGCGTTGATAGGTCCTTGGGGGAGACATTGACAGACGTCTACCGATGACCTCAAGACAACCCAGATGCGGTACATGAGAACGCCCGCTGCGAGGGTCACCGGGCTGACAGCGGATTGATCCGGCGGATGAGGTTCTGGAGTTAGCAGAGCATCGGGCGACATCTTCATCTTCTTTTCGTGCTCCTCAGATCAATGATCATGAGAGGATATCTTATCACCCTCGAGGGCATCGACGGTACCGGGAAGTCCACCGTCGCCGCCATGCTGGCCCGGAGGCTCGAACGAGATGGGAGAGAGTTCGTCTTCACGGCAGAGCCCACCGGGAGCGATGTCGGGCAGCTGCTGAAGAGACGGCTCCAGACAAAAGAGACCTCGGAACTTGAAGACCTCTTTCTCTTCATGGCGGACCATGCGGATCATCTGGTCGGAGAGGTAATCCCTGCTTTGGAGAGGGGCGCGGTGGTAATCTCGGACAGGTACTCGGACTCCAGGGCCGCCTATCAGGGGGCGACGCTGCGTGGCACCGTGCCGGACCCGATGACCTGGGTCAGGGAACTGCACCGGCCCTGGAGCATGGTGCCCGACCTGACGATCCTCTTCGTGCTCGACCCTTCTACGGCCGTGGAGAGGTGCCGATCCCGTCCGGAACAGGAGAGGTTCGAGCAAAAGGAGCTTCTCAGGAGGGTCGCCGGGAACTTCCGCCGTCTTGCAGAGCTCGAGCCGGAGAGGTTCATGCTCATCGATGCAGGCCGCGATCCGGAAGATGTCTTCGAGCAGGTGCTGGCGGCGATAACCGGTTTCCTCGATCGTCGGGTCTGAGGGGCGCGGGCAGGTCCAGGGCCATCCTCACCAGCCTCTTGGCCCACCTCAGCTTCATCTTCTTCATGGGTGATACGTTCTGGTCATCATAATCGAACCCTGCCAGTCTGATCTTCGAAGCCCCGAAACATCTTGCCAGAAAGACGCATCGGTCGCCGTCTGTGAACCCTCCGAAGTTGTAGATCTCATCGAATGGCCTGGACTGGGTGGTGCCTATCACCCTAGACATCTGAGGAACGTACTCTTTAAGAGCGGCCATGTTATCTCCATGAGCGTGGACTACTACCAGGGAACCTCTCCGGTTGGCGGCGATTATGTCAGGGACGGTGCCGTCGAGGTCTGTTACTATCACCTCCGGAACGATACCCTTCTCCAGAAGAACCGTGGTGGCGCCGTCGGCCGCGATCATCACATCTCCCGGCGAAACGTTATCCAGCTCCCGGGCCAGGCAGGGCGCATTCCCGCAGACCAGCACATCGCGACCTCGGATGATCGAGCCGATCTTCTCTATATCGCTATATTCTTCCTGGCCCGGTCTCGATCGCAGGAGCTGAGAGAGGAGACGCGCCGCCTCTTCATCACGTCCTCTGGAGAAACCGAACTCCTCTAAGATCTCCAGGTATATCGGCTCCCAAGACTCGAACCGCATGATGGAAAACTAAACGTAGCCAGGTATAAGCCTTTTCTGCTAGATTAAACAAGAAAATGCTCGCTTACGCTCGCATTTACTTGAGCACATAAAGTCATACTTTATGTACAATTAAAAAAGAGAATGGAGGTTGTTACCTCCGTTCAGGTCTCTCACGGTTCGAAAACACACTGGTTATCGCAGGACCATTTCGTCTTATCCATGTCAGCACAGCCACCGATGCAACAGCTGAGCCAGTCCTCATTCTCGATCGTGTGTTTGTACGGCACCACGATGGTCATGTTCTTCTCGATGTGATAGGTTCCGATGTAATCCTCATCGACCTCGATCATCGGGTTCTTCCAGGCGGTGGTCCTATCCGTCATGCCGTAGCCGGTAGCGTTCATGGAGTTCGGCTCGCCCTGGAGCACTCCGATGTGGATCTTACCGTCGGTAACGTCCTCGGTGATCTTCATGCTGGTGTAGCCTACGCCCTCATAGAAGGGATCAGAGATGCTGTAGTTCTTGTCCTTGACCAGGATCTCCAGGTCCTTATCGATGGCCTTGGCATACTCTATCTGATGATGCATCGACGTCACAGGGCGGTAGTTCTTTATGCAGGTCTTCTCCTTCAGCAGAGAGTCGTACCTGATGGGGTTCCTGGCATAGTAACCGTTGCCCATGGCGATGGTCATGGGAGAGTAGACCATGGAGCTGTCCTCTCTCATGGAGATACAAGAATACTGTTCTGTGGTAATATCTCCGCATGAAGGCGCATCTCTCGAGTAGATTCTCTCGGCGGTGAGCAGAACTTCGTTGTCTATGCTACCACTGCCGTGAACGTAATCCTTGAGCATGGGGCCTTTCTGGCCAACTTTGGCGTTATCGCCAGGAGTACTAAGCTGGATGTACTTGTAGGTCATGAAGTACCCGCTGCCTTCCACGCTCTGCTCGAAGTTAAACGTCACGTTGTCCGTGCGGTCATTCCCCGTATTGACTGCCGCTGCTATTCCAACCAAGAATGTGGCTGCTAGCAAGGCGATTATAATCTTCTTCAAGTGGTTCCCTCCCATCTAAACTAAAGTGAATAGACTTCGTTACCTCTTACCGCAATCCACCTATTTTAATCTGTTGATTGTGTTGTATGGCATATTGTGATACATGTCATGTATCCCATGTTTTATCGCGCCCAGAACGAGAGTCGCAAATTTTAATCTGTCTCTCGGTTATGGACTATCGGATCGCGCGGGCCCGACGGTGTGAATATCACCCTTCCCGGGTCTGTGGGTGAGCACTTGCTTCTTGTTGTATATAATGTATGGCATTGTATACATCGAGTAAATCCGACCGGAGGGTGGATTTTCTCGAACTCCTCGAACCCGGTGGTGTTGATGAACTCTCTCAGTCTCATCCCAGGCTTGACCTGCTCCTTATACACCTCCAGTATCCGCTCGATCAGGGGCATGATATCCTCTCGCGACACGAAGTCCTGCAGGATCCAGCCTTCGTGAGGAGACAGCTTCTTCCCCCTCTGACGAAGAAGATGTATCCGTCTTTGGCAGAGTACCTGGCACCCACCGGACAGTTTACCACCCACATGATACACCTGTCGCAATCTATCACCGCTTTTTCGTCGACCAGAGAGGCCGCACCGACCTTGCAGACCACACTTTCCGCAGCCGGTACGCTTCTCCAGGTCGAACTCTGGCCTCTCCAGGCCCATCAGCCCGATCTCGTTAAACTGCGGCCTTATTGAGATCGTATCTTATCTTCGGTCTCAAATACCTCTCTGAGAAACTCTCCTTCGCCAACTCTCCGGATGACGTTCCCGAGGCGCTCTCTCCCTGGCTTTGTCCTGTACTTGAGGAAGACGGCTGCTACACTGTTTATCAGCCTGAACAGATCCTCTTTTGTACAGAAGTTCTTCAGCAGGATGCCATCTGTGGGAATTCTCGCATCGTTGCCCCCTATCCAGAGTGAGTAACCTTTGGTCTCTTCGAGCATCGCCTCATGCGGACAGCTCCGGATGCACCATCCGCACTCGATACAGGTATCCCGGTCGATCTGAGCCTTTCCTGCAACAATAGAGAGCGCACCGGGCTTGCACGTCTCGGTACATCTCCCGCACCCGTTACACTTTTCCGGGTCCAGGACAGGCCTGACATGCCCCATAATGCCTATATCATGGCGTCTGACCCTGACACAGGAGTTCGGACATCCTGCAACCCCTATCTTCATCTTGTGGGGTGTTAACCGCTGTACAAACTCTGCCGTTAGCTCATTTGCAAGTTGCTTCGTCTCCACAAGCCCCTCCGGGCAGTAAGCCATCCCCGGACAGGCCACAACATAGCCCATCCCGATGGTCATGAGGTTCTTCTCGTAGAGCTCTGCCATCAGATCATCGATCTTCTCACCGTTGACGCCCTGGATCTCAACGGTCTGCCTGGTGGTAATTTCCAGCGAGCCATCACCGTATTTTCCAGCAAGCTCCGCGACCTTTGCCAGATAGTCGTGATTCACAAGTCCGGAGCTGGTCCTTATCTTGACGAAGAACGTCCCCTTTGCTTCTCTTCTCACACCCGGATAATCGCTTGCCCAGTAGAACTTGGTGGGCTTCTCCTCACTCAGACGCTTTTTCAGCTCTCGATCGAACTTTCGCATCTTACGATCTGCAAATTCCTCTATCCGGTCTACTTCCACTTCAGAGGAGGTCTCTATATATCCTGCCTTCTCAGCTCCATCGATCAGCTCCAGGCCTTTGGCATTCCTGGCTATCAGGGTGGTCCAGTCCTTGGGAGTGCCGGTGTAACCGGCCGATACATCAGCAAGCTTGGAGACCGCATCTCTGCAGACGCTGCAGCCGTCCCAGACGACTCCGGCATCCTCGAACTCCCTGAGATCAATCTCTACGCTGCCGTCTTCCATATCCAGTCGCATCGTCTCCAGCCTTATGGTGAACTTTCTGACCTTTCCGAGATCAACCCCCTTGGAGATAAGAAAGTCCCTCAACCTTTCATAGGAGAAGTTCTGCATGCAGTAGAGTCCGATGGTGTAAGCAAAGGTAGGAAGCTTTACAGGCATATCGTCTTCTTCGCTCACCTCCAGCGGATGCGCATTCAATCCCTCAAAGAACTGCATTCTTCTGAGGCCATTGACCTGGCAGGGCAAAGCCACAGCAGCAATCTTATTAAGCGTCTTTCCAGCTTCCTCAACGGCGGTGAGTAACGGCGCAACCGAGTATTTCGAACCGGCGGCCTCCAGAAGACCTGCCTTATCGGTAATGACGCTCGGAATGGGTTTCCACATCCCTTTTGTTGCCACCACACCATCGACCAGACCGCTCTCCAGGCAATATGCAAGCAGTGCAGTTACAGCGCCTCCATCCTGTCCAGCCTCTCTGATTGCACTATCTACTGCTCTTGCGCTCACTATCTTCTCGTACTGGCCGATGAGAGATGGCGGCTTTGCCTTGAAGCCAAATATGGTCAGACCCATACGTGACGCATCTGTCATTATCCGGTGGCATACATCCATGCATGCCCCCTTTCCATCCCTCGGACATTCCTCCGTCAGTGCTGGGCCGTCCTCTAGAAACTCGATCCTGGAATTTGGACATACTGTAGCGCATGCACCACAGTAAGTGCACAGGCCCGGGTTCACCACCTCGTCCCGCAGGAACCATTTAAACTCTTCTTTCATGATCTACACCTCCTCTTGACAATCTCTATCATTTTTTACAATTATACACCCTTTTCTCAGCAAAGGCGATTTCTCTAACCTTACGGTAAAAGAACAATGTATCTACGGCAGATAGCTGACATATCGCCGGAACTCTCGTATCATGCCTCCTAATAAAAGCATATGGGAGATTCTACTTAAATTTTGCGACTTGATCAGTATCTCCGAAATAATCATCATTGTTATAATAAAACTTTTACATTTGCTCGCCTATGAACCGCAAGGGCTTCTTGGGAGTGTACTTGGTGGTACCTCTATCAAGACCCGGAGATACGGACTAACCAAAAGATTAATAAATACGTTAAAGATTAACTGATGGACTGTCATATGTCCACCACGGTCGATATTAGCAGGCTATCTTTTAATTCCGGTCGACGGAATGTTTTCTCTGGTACAGAAACATCGCTCCCGGCCAGGATCGTCATCGATAGCTTGATCGATGAAGGGGCATGTAATATTAGCGGGACCCCACCGCAAGTATAGCGCTGTAGGAAGCGGACGAACTACCAGACTTTGTGCTGGAAAAGGAGGCAAAACGGGGGATGCTGGCAGAACTGGAAGAGAAAAAGACGAAGCTCAAGCAGGACGCCCTTGGTTTTAAGGAGAACCGCAGTCGGCTAAACGCAGATGCGAGCCGATGGGCTGCGAAGCGGAATGAACTTAACAAGGCGACAAAAGAGCTGATAGACAAGGCCCAAGAGCTCAAGAAGCTCCGAGATGACGACAACAAGAACGTCGCGAAGGCCAAGCTGAAGCGGGACGAGTACAACGAGAAGACGAACGATATCTACACCAAGATCGATGATATCCGGAAGAAGTACAACCTGAGCGGCGACCGGTCTATCAGGGGCCTGCGCAGAGAGATAGACCACCTGGAGTTCAAACAACAGACGGAAGTTCTCAGCCCGGATAAGGAGAAACAGTTGGTGGAGAAGATATCGGCTCTTAGTTCGGAGTTCAAGACGAGAAAGGCACAGCTGGAGAAGAACGAAGTGCTCAAAGATCTTCTGAACAATGCTCAGAAGCTCAAGGACAAGGCATCCGAGTATCATGAGCTGGTCACAAAGTATGCCGAGCAGGCCCAAGATTACCACGACCAGATGATCCGCACCTTCAAGGAGGCGGACAGGATCCGGGCCGATGCTGATGCCGCTCATAGGGAGTTCGTGAAGGCTCAGGAAGCCGCAGATAAGCATCACAAGGAGTTTATAAGGACTCAAAGAGAGATTCGCGACTTCGACAAGGTCATCGTAGGCCTCAGAAAGAAGAGCAAGGAACGCAGAGTAGATCGCGTAAAGGCAGATGCCAGAAGAGAAGCCGAGGAGATCCTCACTCACTTCAGGCAGGGCGAAAAGCTGGACACTGCAGATCTATTGAGGCTTCAGCGCGCAAAATTAGTGTGAACGTAATTGGGCAGATGTAAGCTGCCCGTTCATCTCGTTTTAGATGCGAACCCCGCCCTCTTGCCTGCTGAGTAGATAGCTTGTACGGCACAAATGGGTGTGTCGGGTCAAGCAGATGGCTGGCCAGGTTATAATAGGATTAAATCTCTCAGGATGAACGTATGAAGATCACGTGGTTATCTCATTCGTGCTTCGAGATGGACGAGTCCATGAACATCCTGGTGGACCCTTACATAGAAGGAAACCCCGTGGCGCCTTGGCCCGTTTCGGACCTCGCCCCTGACCTGATTGCGGTGACTCACGGCCATTCTGATCATCTGGGAGACGCAGGAGCGATAGCCAAAAACAGAGGCTCTTTGGTGATAGCCATACCCGAGGTGGCCAGGTACCTGAACGAACGAGGAGCTCAGGCCGAGGGTATGAACATCGGCGGATCTTTCCGGGTGAGAGACGTGGTCATCCGCATGACACAAGCGGTACACTCCGCCGGGATTGTCGGAGAAGATCTCGTACTCTGTGGGGGATGCCCTGCCGGGTTTGTTATCGACGACAAGATCAGTGTCTATCATGCGGGAGACACGGCGCTCTTCAGCGATATGAGACTGATCGGAGATCTTTATAGGCCCGACGTAGCCCTCCTGCCCATAGGAGATCGGTACACCATGGGCCCTAGAGAAGCGGCGATCGCCACCAGCTGGATCAGACCCCAGGTGGTGATCCCCATGCATTACAACACCTGGCCCACCATCAAACAGGATCCTTCCGAGTTTCAGTATATAGTGGAGACCCTCTGTGACACAGAGGTGATAATTATGGATGCCGGTGAGACCATCGAACTCTGAGTTCCTGCCGGGCGGGACGCCGCCGATCGACCGCAAGTTTTTAACCTCCATTACCAAACCCCCTCTAGATGAGCGGCAGGGTTCATATGCTCTTGGGAAGACCGAAGGTGAGAGATAAAGATGCCTTTCTTGCCACCATTGGCGACCTACAGGACGAATACGGGTGCGTTATCCAGGCTCTGGACGCGGAGATGGTAGTGAACGAGGCGCACGTGACCTCCGCGGCGAAGAAGGCGCTCAGGGCCTTTGCCGAGGACAGAAACGTGGCAAAGGACCTGGGTCTGGAGATCCTACGCTACGCCTCCGGACAACGACAGATCGAGCGGGCCCTTTCCATGGGCATATCAGGATCTACCGAGCGGATTGCGCTCTTAGTGATAGAAGACGGCACGTCGCCAGAACTATCCGGCATCTTCGAACTTGATGGTCAGGGACCCACCTGGAACCCTGAAGTGGTGAAGAAGACATTCCAGATCTCAGACGAAGAGATCGAGGCGGTGGGTGAAGATAAGATACCTGACCTGGTGCTGGAACGGGTGGCGCTGGTGGACGCCTACCGATGAGAGGATAATTATGAAGGAAGAATTTTACACCAAGAACCGCTGGCAGAACTGGATAAACAAGATAAAGGAGAGCGAGTTCAACCTCCAGGGATCTGAAGATGAACCAGGAGCCGCGGACTTCGTCAACGCCATGGACGACGTGGTCCTGGCCTGTCTGAAGGTCATCGCCAGACAGGAGCACGATCTCATACCAAATGACGCGGCCATCTCTTCGATCGACGATATTTGGGAGATCATATCCGAGGAACATGAACCCCTGGGCGAAGACGCCGACCTCATGATCGACTCGCTGAGAACCTCTTTGACATCTGTTTTCTGCTCTTGCCAGCGCTATATCGGAAAAAGTTACGATAGCGACACCCCCTTCCAGGTGCTCGTCGAGAAGGCGCTCGATGCCGAGGGCAGTGGCCGGATCGACGATGCTCTGGAGATACTGAGCCAGGCAGGGGCCAGGGTAATAGGCGGAGAGACGATACCAGACGAGGTCTTTGTTGATCTTCCCGACAGCACCGTGGCTGAGCTCTTGGACGGGATAGACGCCATATCTGCGGCCATGATAGGCGACGACAGCTACAAGGAAGACGGCAATGCCAAGAACGCCTGACCATCCATGAGATCGTCTTAGGCGCTACCTGGTGGTCACCTCGCACCCATCTTCCAGGACCAGCACCGTATGCTCCGTCTGAGAGACCAGCGCGCCTTCTGCCTCCCAGAGCAGAGGGTACCCGTGAAGAACCCTGGCCTTCACAAGCTGGCCCAGAGCGTAGTCTTTCCTATCGCCCGTGAGCCACCGGCGGGCGAAGGGCAGGTCCCTGTAATTTTCTTCTACATCCTTAAGAAGAGCTCTCGCAGGCTTCGACCTCACCGGCCTCTTGGTGATGAAACTGTATATCTCGGTATGGGGCGCCTCGGAGATCCTGCCCACCCCATCAGTGGCAAAAGGTTCGATGGCGATCACCTCACCGGCTTTTATCTTCACCCCTCTCGTCACCACTTTGTTGGGTATGACGGGTGGGCCATGGGCCAGGTAACGATCCAGTCCATGCCCGGTGAGGTTGGCCACAGAGTTGTAACCGTAACCTTTTATGGCATCATCGATCGCCGCGCCCAGCTCGGCGGTATTGATCCCGGGGGTCACCAGCTCGAGGGCAGCCGCCAGAGCCGCCTGGGAGGCATCCACCAGGTCGGGATGACCGCCGAGGTCTACGGTCACCGCAGAGTCTGCGATGTAGCCGTCCACGTGCACCCCGATGTCCAGCTTCACCATCTCCTCACCGAATACGCTCTCGTCGCCGGGGGCAGGAGTATCGTGAGCAGCCACCCGGTCTCGAGATATGTTGCAGGGAAAGGCAGGTTCGCCACCCAGCTCCCTGGTGGTTCTTTCCACGAACTCGGCGATCTCTAGGAGCGGCACGCCCACATCGATCCTGGACCTGGCCATCTCCCTGACCTTTGAGAGGATCTTCCCCGCTTTTCTGTACTTTTCGAGCACTTCAGCTTCCATGATGAATCACACTCTTCTCATAGGGTTAGCCGCTTTTCAAGTTTGGTAAGGTTCTCGCATCCTGTGCTTCTTACGACCACCAGATCTTCCAGTCGCACGCCACCCAGGTCGGGATAATAAAGCCCGGGTTCCACGGTAACCACGTTGCCCGCCACCAGAGGGCCACCGGTCTCGCTGAGGTTCGGCTTTTCGTGGATCTCCAGGCCGACACCGTGACCGGTGGAATGGATGAAGCCTCTATCTTCGCGCTCGGGGTAGCCCTGGTCTTCGAATACCTGGCAGACCTTGGCATGAACCTCCTTCCCGGTCGTCCCAGGCCGTACGGCCTCGATGCCGGCCTTCTGGGCCTCCAGTACGGCTTCGTAAACGTCCATGATATCCTGGTCGGGTTCGCCACGGAGGACGGTCCTGGTCATATCGGCAAAGTACCGGGACCTCTTGGACCTGGGAAATATGTCGATCACGATTGAAGCGTTGGCAGGAAGAGGACCCGTACCGCTGCAATGAGGATCAATAGCAGCTTTTGGGCCACCGGCAACTATGGTATCCGCAGCTTCGCATCCTCTCTCCAAAAGGGAGATGTCTATGGCAGATCTTACCCGTTCCGAAGTCAAAAGCGACCCGTTCAGATGGAGATCTCCGCCCATGGGCTGGGACCTGGCGATCATATCTATCGCCACCTTCATAGCCGTCTCGGTGGCGCGCTGGGTGGACCTGATGGCCTCGATCTCTTCGGCGGTCTTGACGGCACGCCATCCAGACACCGGGCTCTCCACTATCGACACCGAGAACTCATTGGCAAGGTCCTGGTAGATGCCCACCGGGAAGCTCCGGGAGACACCTAGGCGCTTCATACCGCGGTCGCGCAGAAACTCTACCAGAGCCGCGGTGTAGGCATCTTCGGGCTTATCGAACCGTTCCAGCTTCTCCGATATATCGTAGTCTGTGGTGCTGATCACCTTGTCCGCCCTGGATTCTTTCGTCGCACGGCCATGTTCCAGACCCGATACAAATATGGTAACCGCATCGGTGGCCAGAAGGCTGAACCGGTCAGGCGCGAAGAAACGGGATAAGTAGTAGATGTCCGGACTGCAGATGCTATCTCCGATGATGAGAAGACCGTCCAGGCCGCGGTCGGTGAGGAAGCTTTTCATCTTCTCAGCTGTAAAATAGGACATGATAGGCGGTATGCGCAGAAGATATAAAAAGCTGGATCATCGGACCTTTATGGACCCGGCGATCTCGCGGACTAAGGAGGTTATATCTTCGCTCTTTTCGACGGCGGTCCCGGTGACAATCAGATTGGCTCCCGCCTCTACTAGCTCTCTGGCGGTCTCGCCGGACCTTATCCCCCCGCCCACCACCAAAAGAGAGCTGCCTAAGGCTTTCTTGACGCTTTTGACCATGGTCGGAGGCACCGGCCGGTCGGCGCCCGATCCAGCTTCCAGATAGACCAATCTCATGCCCAGGTACTTGCCCGCCAGGGCATAAGCCACGGCGATCTCGGGCTTGTTCCTGGGGATCGTCTTGGCGTCGCCCACCCAGGCAACGGTGCCGCCGGGCTCCACCAGGATGTAGGCCATGGGTATGGACTCCAGTCCGTAGCGGCGGACCAGAGGCGCGCCCAGGGCCTGGTTCTCGATGAGGTAATTCGAGTTTCTGGAGTTGAGGAGGCTCATGAAGAAGACGGCGTCGGCGTTCCCACAGAGTCCTCCTGCGCAGCTGGGGAAGAGCACCACCGGGAGGTCGACTTGTTTCTTGATCGCTTCTACGGTATCTTCCAGAATTCTTCCTGTGGCTCCCGTCGATCCGCCCACCATTATGGCATCGGTACCGCCTTTGGCCCCTGCTCGGGCCATCTGGCCTGCCTCAGCCGGGCTCTGGGAATCTGGATCGATGAGGGTGAGGTGAGCCGCTCCCGCCGTCTCCACGACCCGGAATAGCCTCTCCTCGACAGGGCCGATCATGCATATCCCCGGCCAACAAAAATCGACTATCCTCTGCTCTCCTTAGACTTCATGCGAAGCCCTTTGTAGCCGCACTTACGACAGCAGGTTGCACGCACCGAGTTGCGCGCGTTACAGCGCATACATATCTTCATATTCAAGATCCGGTTTTCGGCTTCTGGGAACCTGGCCATAATAGTTACCTCGTTTATATGATGTCGCAACCGATATGATGGAATATTAACCTTTCCAGCAGATCTTGTGGCGCCGGGGTTGGGATTTTCATGACGAGGCTTTCTCGCTTCACCATTTTGAACCCAAGCGTCCCCAAAGGGACAACAGGTCTCGAGCCTGCCGCGTATGGACTCTTCAGGCCCCTCGGAGACAGAAGATTAGTCCGCTCTGCCACCCCGGCTCCGGTTATGGGAGTTGAGGCCTCTGGTTTATATCTGTTGGTGCTTAAGTTCCGGATACTCAGGCTATCGGCCGATAGGGTACTGCGACTGGTGGAGACGCCACCCCCGCGAGCGTCACCTCTTTCGCACCCCGCCCTTTCCGCTGCATAGATTATATCTTGGAGGTGGCCCACGTACTCCCGCGGCCCCTTTCTCATACCGGCTGGACCTCCTCTAAGATGTGACGACCTATGGCAGACTTGAGGGCACCTTTCTCCACCAGATCCACCTTCACACCCAAGAGATCGCTCAGATGGTTCTCCAGGGCAATGAACTGGAGAAGGGTCAGCGATCGCTCCTCCAGATCTACGAGAAGGTCGATATCGCTATCCCCTCTGCTCTCGCCTCGAACATATGAGCCGAAGACGCCCAGAGATCTCACCCTGTAACGCCTGGACAGCTCCAGCATCTGTTGTCTGAGAATCTGCAATATCTCTTCTAGGGACGGAACCTGCCCTCGATGGTTCGACGAGTAGACCATTAAAACCTCCTATAAATCGTGCTTTCGCTCTGGAGAGTTCTCTTAGGAACAACCCCTTTCAACAGTCCTCTTCCATCATTAAACCATCGATGATATCTCTTTGAAATTGCCCGGAAGGAAAGCTTCATCACCACCCCCGTGCCTATCTCCGGGCGTGAACTGTGACGTACTGGTGGTGGGCGCCTCTCCCGCAGGGATCATGGCGGCGACCTCGGCCGCCCGGGCCGGAGCAGAGGTGACCCTCCTGGACAAGGACTTCGGCAGCCTCGACCACCCGGCCAATACATTCTTCGACGGGATGGTGCAGAAGGTCGGCTTTGAGGTAGACGACCGCTACGTCCTCCACGATCTGGACGGGATGCGCATAATCTCGCCTGCGGGCCACCGCCTTGAGATCCCCGCACAGGGCAGGTTCATCGACCGGGCCAGGTTTGACGTGATTCATCTCAGAAGAGCCGAGCTGTTGAGGGTCCATATTCTTAGGGGTGAAGCAAAGGAGACGAAACTGCTGAACGGCGAGAGGTTGGTGAAGATCGGCCGTCTGGACCCCAAGAGAAGGGCGGATGCCGGTCATGCCGGAGCAGAAAGAAGAGGGCCAAGGATTGACCAGTTCCAGGGATGGGACGAGATCGACCAGGGCGAGATCCGGGCCGGGGTGGTCATCGATGCAGGCGGTGTGGACTCGATCTTGGCCAGAGGTGCGGGGCTATCTCCCATGCGCCACCCGGAAGATGTGGCCTGGGCCCTGGAAGCCCTGGTGGAACTCCCCGGCCTCGGCGAGGAGAGGTTCTTCGAGTACTGGGTCGGCAGCCTGGCGCCCGGCTGGAAGGCCACCTTCTCACCAGGCGGCGGGGACCGGGCCACCCTGGGCGTCTTCGTCAGAGGACATGGCCGAGACGTAAGGCCCTTTTTAGACGGTTTTATACAAAAGTTCAAAAGGTACAAGTCGGATCGGTACCCGAACATAGACGACCTGAAGATCGTCGCCTTGAACCGTGGTGGCGACCCCATAGCCACCCTTCCCGGCGAGGTCGTCTCTTCTTCGTTGATGGTGGTGGGCAGCGCCGCCGGTCAGAGCGGGATGGTCTACTCCATGCGCGCCGGCGAGATATGCGGGACCGTCGCCGCCCAGGCAATGATCTCGGGTGACGTATCCAGGGAGGCGTTATCCCGGTACCAGAAACGATGGACAAAAGAGTTCTACCGGGAGTTTCGCATCGGCAGGGCCTGCCTGGAGACCTTACGCAACATGAGCGACGAAGATATCGACGCTCTGACCAAGGGCCTGGCGGAGAAGAACCTGGACCTGGGCGGGTCATCGGCAAGAATGACCCTCTCTGTGCTCTTCGCCGTGCTCTTGGCCAGACCGGGCGTTCTTCCCGCTCTGATGAGGAGCTTTCTGAAAGGTTAAGAAGCGATGATAGGCAGATCCTCCGGCGGATTGCCGGTCACACCACCTCTACATTGCTCTTCTCCTTGGGCTCCGTGTCTTCGAGAAGCCTAATCTCTCCAAATGTCGACTCGTACTTCTGTAGGTTGGCCGTCAGCGCCCTGAGCAGCCTCTTGGCATGCTGGGGGGTTATGGTCACCATGGCCCGCCCCATGGCCAGGTTTGTCTCTGGCATCCGGTGCAGGAAGGTCAAGGTGAACTCGTCGTCCTTGTGGCTTATCCTGATCATATTGGAGTAGACAGGCTCCAGTGTATCGGGCATCTTGACGCTCAGCTGTTGCACATTAGCCTTCTTGTTCAAATTTGCTCACCTTACTTCTCATCGGCATGATGATTGTACTTATTCCTTTGCCCATGGGAAAATCCTTTTTAACTGCCCGGACCTAAGTCACCTCGCATGATAGAACTCAGGAGCGAGCCTTACGTCCTGAGGCCGAGACCGATCCAGGAGACGGAGACGGATTTCAGGGTAAACCTGAACATTGGATGGTGTCGCGGAGTTCTCTTCAACGTGGTCGCTCTCAAGAACGCCGTAGCCTCGGTAGAGTACGACGCCATCCTCTGGGACGACGCCTCACTGATGTTCATGGAGTACAAGGACTCGGTCGCCGCCTACAAGAGCCTCTCTACCCGGAGGATCCAGCAGGTGAGCAGCCTTGCCAAGAACATCGCCAGAGGTCTGGACTACAAGAACTACACCTTCCTGGTGGTGGTGAAGGATCTCACGGAACCCACCACACGGGGCGGGGCGACGGTGATCCCCCTCTACCTGCTGGGAAGCTACGAGCCCGTATTTGACTCCACCATCGAGGAGCTGGATTTCCTCGACAACTTGATCGGCAAGTATTCTCGTAGCGGGAACGGAGAAACCACCAAGGAGCTGGAAAAGCTCAAGACCATCATAGAGTCGGGGTTGTCTTGAGGGGGCGAGGTACCGCGTTGGGCGCGGCGACTGTTCTGAACGCTGTCGCCAACTGGAAAGGTTCGGCGTTCGGGATAGACCTCAAGACTACCGCCGAGGTGGTGCTGGACGGATCCCCGAAGGTGAGGGGTGAGATCCCTGGCATAGACGATAGGCTGGTGGTCAGGTCCGTAGAGCTGGTTCTAGAAAGGTTCGGCTCCGATTGTGGCGGTACCGTGCGTACCACCAGCCAGATCCCCCTGGCACGAGGTCTCAAGAGCAGCAGTGCCGCAGCCAACGCCGCGGTTCTGGCCACCGTAGACGCCCTGAGCGAAGAACTGGAACTTCTTGAGGCGGTCAAGATCGGTGTAAGAGCCGCTCGTGACGCAGGAGTGACCATAACCGGAGCCTTTGATGATGCTGCTGCTTCTATGCTGGGTGGGGTGGTGGTGACGGACAACAAGAGGATGGAGCTGCTCCGCAGGGAGGATCTGATCTCCGCGGTCCTTCTGCTGGTGCCGGAAATAAAGATATACTCCAGGAACACAGACGTGGGGCGGTCTCATCTCATAGCACCCTTGGCGGACTTGGTCTTCGACCTGGCCATGAGGGGCGAGTACGGACGGGCCATGACCCTGAACGGTCTCATCTACTGCGCCGCGCTTGACCTTCCCAATGATCCCATCTTCGCCGCCCTCGAGGTCGGTGTCGATGGGGCGAGCCTCTCCGGGACCGGTCCTGCCTACGCCGCCCTGGTCGGAGATGATGAAGTCGACGAGCTGGAGGCCGCCTGGCGAGATCTGGGCGGAAAGGTGATAAGGACCGAGGTGAACAACATGGGTGCATCTTTCGGCTGAGAGGCGGTGGACATGAGCCTGGTAGATTATCGTAGGGAGGGTCAGAACATCGATGAAAAGATCGTACGGCTGATCGGCGAGCGCATCAGGCTCTCGGAGAAGATCTTTGAGGCCAAGAGGGCAGAAGGTGCGGATATAGAAGACCCTCTGCAGGAGAAGCTGGTAATGACGAGGGCGTTGGACCTGGCGACCGAGCTGAACCTGGACACCGGTGCGGTAAAGGAGATATTCACGGTTCTGATCAAGATGAGCGTGAATAAGCAGAACGAGCTATTGGGCGATGACAACCTTCCCTAGTTATGACCGAAATTGCGGTAATATCTGGTTCAAAGTCTGACAAAACCGTAGTGGATAAGGTGGTCCAGACGCTGGAAAAAAACGGAGCGAGCTACGAGCAACGGATGTTTTCTGCTCACCGGAACCCCAGGGAACTGGAGCGGTACATCGAAGAGACCGATGCACGGATATTTATAGCGATCGCCGGACTATCGGCAGCGCTTCCCGGAGTCATAGCATCGAGGACGGCTCGTCCTGTCATAGGTGTTCCCATAAGCGGAACGCTGGGTGGCCTGGACGCTCTCCTTTCCATAGCTCAGATGCCGCCCGGGGTGCCCGTTGCCTGTGTGGGCATCGACTCCGGCGAAAACGCCGCATTATTAGCGTTACGGATGCTGGAATCGAGAAGATAGCTATTTATATCAAGGCAGCGAGGATAAACTCAAACGGTGCAGAGGGTTGTAGGGATTAAAAATAATTGAGAGGTGTGTTGGGAATGTATGATCGAATTTTAGTCACTACGGACGGTTCGGCGAGGTCCAAGGTTGCGGTAGAGCACGGCATAAATCTGGCCAAGTCAACTGGCGCAGGCGTCCTCGGCATCTACGTGGTAAATGAGGTCGTCGTGGCGAGCGTGGTCAGGCAGCTAGGCGCCGACAAGAAAGAGGTCGAGGAGAAGCTCAAGACTGCCGGAGAGAATGCTCTGGCAGAGGTCAAAAAGATCGGTGACGAGGCTGGCGTGGCCGTAGATACCATGATAAGGACCGGAGCCCCCGCCAACACGATCGTCGACGTTGCTAGGACCGAAGGCATCGACATGATCGTCATGGGAAGCCATGGTGAGAGTGGCGTCACCAAGCTGCTCATCGGTAGCGTCGTGCAGAAGGTACTCTATTGGGCAACATGTCCTGTCTTAGTAGTGAGATGATAACGTATGGAGTTAGTTGCCGCGAGCCTGGCCTACCCCGCATTTGCAATAACTTTCGTAGTGGGTACGCTTCTTGCTTACACAATTATAAGCCTGATCGGTGGGAGCTGATCGGCTAAAAGAGAGGAATAAACGTCCACAGCATCACGAGTGGACGTTTTAGTTATTTTTTTTGTTTATAACTTGAAGTATTTTGGTACAGTATCCAGTGCTCTGGCTATCAGCTCGGCACATCTATCGAGATCGCTCAGGCTCAGCACCTCAACAGGCGAATGGATATACCTGGTGGCCACACTGATCACACCCGTGGGTATCCCCGACCTGGTCAGCTGGATCGCCGTAGCATCGGTAGTGCCTCCACCGGAGACCTCAAGCTGGACCTCTACATCGAACCTCTTGGCGGTCTCCGTCAACCATTCCACGACTCTGGTGTTGGCGATTACGCCCCTCCCCGAGGCGTCGGCGATGACTATTACCGGACCCTTGCCCATCTCCAGGTTGGACTCGTGCTTCTCGATCCCGGGATGGTCCCCCGGTATGGTCACGTCGGTGGCGATGGCCACGTCGGGATCTATACCGAAAGCACTGGTCTTGGCTCCTTTCAGGCCTACCTCCTCCTGGACGGTGGCCACGGCATAGACCGCAGACCGCGTCTTTGTGCGCTTCAGGGCCTCGATCATGGCCACGACCCCCGCGCGGTTGTCCATGGCCTTCCCCGTCACATTATCCCCAATCAAGGTTGCGAAGGTCCTGTCGATGGTTATGGGTGTCCCTGGCCCGACGCCGAGAGCCGTTACCTCCTCCTTGTCTTTCCCGCCCAGGTCGACGAACATGTCCTTGACCTTTATGGGCTTCTTTCTGTCCTCTGCAGACATCACGTGGGGCGGCTTGGAGCCGACGACCCCGACCAACGGTCCCGAGTCTGTATGCAGGATCACCCTCTGGTTCAATAGGGTCTGGTCGAACCAGCCACCTACGGTGATAAACCGTACGAACCCGTTCTCGTCCACGTACCTGGTCATCAGGCCTATCTCGTCCATGTGGGCGGCGATCATCACCGACGGCCTCTCGCCGTTCTTTGTCGCGATGAGGTTGCCCAACCGGTCTATCCTGATTTCGTCCACATAAGGCTCGATCTCCTCTCTGATTATCTGCTGGACAGACCCTTCCCGTCCAGAAACCCCGTGAGCGTTGCTCAGCTTCTCCAGAAGCGATTGAATCTCCTTCATCTATGATAATCTCCTAATTATGTTGGTCCGGTGGTTCTGAGCCTGGCCCCGTTGTTCCTGGACGTGGTGATTATTACCTCGCCGCCCACCTCTTCCATGACCTCGCGCGCCGCAGACTCTATCTCTCGTGTCCTCGAATCCGTAACGGCATAGACAGTGGGGCCGAAGGAGCTCAGGCCGGCACAGGCAGCACCCGATTCGCGCATCACCGTCATGAGTTGGTGTATCAAGGGGTGCTGGAGGCTGACTTCTACCTTCTTGAACCCCAGCTCCTGGACTCTGTTCACCGCCGCGCCGAAGTTGTCCAGATCTTGCTCCAGGATGGAGGGCACCATCTTCATCATGATCTGGTAACAGATCTCCTGGACGTCGTTCATGGACACGGGACAGTATTCCCTGAATATATCTATCTCTTTCTGGCCGTAGGCTCCTTTGGCTATGTTGGGGATGGCCAGGAGTATCTTCCAGTCTGGAGGAAATTCGTGGCGCATTATCACCGGCGGTGGGCTCACTCCCGAGGAGGCCGAAGACGGTCTGAAGTCGGTCTTCTCCTTGCCCAGGCCGAAGGAATGACCACCGTCGACGATAAACCCGCCGTTCTCGAAAGCTGCGGTGCCTATGCCGCTGGTCCCGCCCCGGTTCACCGCCGAGGCGATCTCTCTTACGGTCGCCGGATGGTGGTAGAGGTCACAGAGAGCCTTGCCTACGGCGATGGCCATCTGGGTTCCGCCTCCCAGTCCCATATGAAGCCGGTAAGAGCTCCTGATAATGATCTTGGCACCACCGAGCCCGAACCCGGTCATCACCGATCTGGCCGCAGCCGTGGCGCGGTCGGCGTGTTCGCCGGAGACGTTCAAATCCTCGTCTTTTTTTGCCTCCACCACGATATTGGGCTTGTTCAGGGCGATCCCCACCCCTCCGTCGACTCTTCCGAGCTCTCCTGCCAGGTCAGTGAGGGTGAGGTGTATCCTGGAGGGCGTCTCCACGATTACCCGGCGCTCATCCTGGAAACTGTTGTAGGGGAACGTCTCGGTGATGGATATCAGAGGCTCACCGCGCCTGATGATCCGGTAGTTCCTGGATAGCATGGGCTCCTTCTCGAAGACGTCGAAGGCCCGGCTGAGCCCGCTCTCTGCGGCAAGAACCCCGGCGCCGACAATCTCGCGGCGCGACTCGATCCGATGGTTCTTCAAGATCGTCCCGATGGGCAGATCGGCACGCATCAGGTCCTCTTTGAATCTGGGATCCAGGCGTTTGAGAGGAGTATGCGAGACCGCAAATATCAGGGTCTCGCCGGTGACCGCGTTCTTGAGCTTGACCACCCGGTAGTTGAGGTCGTCTCCCAAATCGATGTTCAGATCAACTGCCAGTGGTTCGTCTGCCGGTACTATCTCCTGCACCAGGGTCTCAATCTCCACCGGATCTCCGGTGATTACCCGGAGAAGCCTGGTCATGGAGCCGTCGGTTCCCAGGAGCATCTTCTGGACCGGGCTCAACTTGCCCACCTCATCTTCCAGCCTGGAGATCTCCGTCTCGATATCGAATGCAGATGATGGCGACACGGTGAAGTTATGTCACGCCCGGCATAAAGTTTTTCCCTGACCAGAGTAGTGTATTATCTCTCCCAGGACTGGGCAGAAGGTGTCTAAGTTGAGAACTTCCAGAATTTCAGGTATGTACAAGCTCACACCGGCCGAACGTCTCCGGATGGTGATGGAAAAAACAGGTCTGAGCGAGGAGGAGGGGGCTTGGATCGGCCAGAGGGGGCTGAGTCTGGATCAGGCCGACAACATGGTGGAGAACGTGATCGGTCTCATCCAGGTTCCTCTGGGCGTGGCCACCAACTTCGTGATAGACGGGAAGGAGACGTTGATCCCCATGGCCACCGAAGAACCCTCGGTGATAGCCGCGGCCAGCAACGGTGCCAGGATGGCCCGGAAAGAGGGCGGTTTCATCACCAGCGCTACCGATCCGGTGATGAGGGCCTTGATCCAGGTGACCGGGATAGCCGATCCTCAAGGCGCTCGACAGGCTCTCCTGGCCCGGGAGTCTGAGATATCCAGGCTGGCCAACGAGCAAGACCACATGCTGGTCAGCAGGGGTGGCGGGATGGTGGGGATGGAGGTCGAGATCGTTCCCACGAGGATGGAGACGATGGTGGTGGCCCATCTCCTGGTGGACTGCAGGGATGCCATGGGGGCAAACGCGGTAAACACCATGGCCGAGGCGGTGGCTCCTCTTATGGAAGAAATAACTGGTGGCAAGGTATTCCTGAGGATCGTGTCCAACCTGGCGGACAGGAGGGTAGCCAGGGCCAGGGCAGTCTTCGAGGCCGGAGAGATCGGCGGTTCCGAGGTGGTAGATGCCATAGTGCTCGCCAGCGCGCTGGCAGAGTCGGATCCCTACCGGGCGGCAACCCACAACAAGGGCATAATGAACGGGGTTGCCGCGGTGACCCTGGCCACGGGAAACGATAGCAGGGCCGTGGAGGCCGGTGCCCACTCTTATGCTGCCCGGTCGGGTATCTATCGGTCACTATCCCAATATGAGAAGAACGGCGACGGCGATCTGGTGGGAACCATAGAGCTGCCCGTGCCCGTGGGACTGGTGGGTGGAGCTACCAGGGTCCATCCGGTGGCCAGGGCCAACGTGAAGATCCTGGGCGTCGAGTCTGCAGACGACCTGGGCAGGATTATTGTATCTGTTGGCCTTGCCCAGAACTTCGCCGCACTTCGGGCACTGGCCACCGAGGGCATACAGAGAGGGCACATGAGGCTTCATGCAAGAAACGTAGCCGTCGAGGCGGGTGCCACAGGAGACGCGATCGATACGATCGCTGCTAAGATGGCTTCAGAGGGCAACATCAACCTGGAGCGGGCTGCAGAGTTGCTCCGAGAGCTATGATCTCGATTGTAGGGGTTCTGGGTCCTGAGGGTACCTTCTCCGAGCGAGCGGCGAAGATGCGATACCCTCAAGGAGAGCTGCGCTACTATCAAGACATCGAAGACGTCCTCCTGGCAGTGGAGCAAGAAAAGGTCGATCTTGGGGTGGTACCCTTGGAGAACAGCCTGGAAGGCGCGGTGGGCATGACCCTGGATGCTTTGCTCGACCTCCGGGTGACGATCGTAGGTGAGGTGACCATCGCGGTGAGGCATTGCCTCATCGGACTGGGCACCGGAGATATCAAGGTGATACTGTCTCATCCCCAGGCCCTGGCCCAGTGCAGGCGCTATATCAAACGCCACCATCCCAAAGCAGAGCTGAGGACCACGGGATCGACCAGCCACGCGGCCAGACTAGCCCAGGAGTTCCCCGAGATGGCAGCCATCGCCGGGGCCGAGGCCGCGCCCTGTTACGGGCTCGAGGTTCTCGAAAAGAATATTCAGGACTCGGACCAGAACGCGACCAGGTTTGCGATGGTGGGTCGGAATATACCGGGTCCTACCGGGCGAGACAAGACCTCACTGGCCATATATCTGGAGAGGACCCGGCCGGGCGCGCTCTGGGAGATCCTGGGCGAGTTCGCTAAAAGAAGCATTAACCTCACCAGGATCGAGTCCCGGCCCAGCAAGAAAGGTATCGGAGATTACTACTTCTTCATCGACCTGGAGGGGCACATCCTCGACGAGTCTGTGGGTGAGGCGCTATCCAAAATCGAGGAGATGGCCGCTCTGGTCAAGGTTCTGGGGTCCTACCCCCGGGACTGACTGACGTGAACAGAAAACGACTACGATTATGGACGCGAAGAATGTGAAACGGTCTCTAGGAAAGACCGCCAGGTCCTTTCGCCAGACGATACCTCTCTTGCTGGGGGTACTGTTGCTGGTCTCTCTGGTTCTGGTCGCGGTCCCGGCTTCTCTCTACGCCAGGGTATTCACCGGGAACACTATCCTTGATCCCTTGATCGGAGCGGTCGTGGGGAGCATCGCCGCCGGCAACCCCATAACCAGCTATATCATCGGCGGCGAGCTGATAGCTCAGGGGGTGAGCATCCTTGCCGTGGCCGCCTTCATCGTGGCCTGGGTTACGGTGGGTGTGATACAGCTCCCCGCAGAGGGTGAGATGCTGGGCAGAAGGTTCGCCCTGATCAGGTTTTGTATCTGCTTCTTATCGGCGGTGGCCGTGGCCGTCCTGACCTCTTTTACTCTGGTGTTGATATGATACCGATGAAGCCTTCCGGTCGCAACATCTTTCTGCTGGTCATCGCGGCATTGTACGCGGCGCTGGCCGCCTACGATATTGCGCTCTTGATGGAGACTCTGCGGACCTTCGTGAACCTCTTGGGCAAGATAGTTCCAGTCTTGCTTCTGGTATTCGCCATGATGTTCATCGTGGACCTCGTCGTCGAACCGGGGGCGGTAAAGAAGAGGCTGGGCAAAGGATCGGGCTCCATGGGATGGGGCGTTGCCGTTTTGGGGGGAGTTCTTTCCACAGGACCGATCTACGTCTGGTATCCGCTGTTGGGAGATCTGAGGAAGAAAGGGGTGAGGGACTCGCTCATAGTGGCCTTTCTATATGCACGGGCCGTCAAGATACCGATGGCCCCCATGATGATCTACTACTTCGGCTGGACCTTCACGGCGGTTCTATATCTGTATATTATAGTCTTCTCGGTAGTGAACGGGATCTTGGTGGAGAGGCTGCTTCGAGATTCGGTTGAGTGAAGTCGGGTATTGGCGCAAGTGCGGACGGATGTGGGGCAGGGGGCCGAGAATATGTGAGCTATCAAGAACAATTAAACCTCTTCAAAATATTTTTTAATTCTTTCTACATCATGATTTGATTTGTTGCTCTTATGGTATATTTCTATGAATATTATTTTGTTAGTATGTTGTATGTGTGCATAAATTATACGAAACCCGCTCCTGGAACCTTTGCCTCTAAAATCTCTAGATCTGAAATGTTTCACTTTATAAATTGGCGCCTTGACATTTGCCCCAAGACCAGATATTTCGAAAGTCCCAGGCGTGTGATCGGGCAATTTTTCATGGTGCCCCATATCTAT
>DAOG01000133.1 GCA_002501765.1 Methanosaeta sp. UBA204 | reverse complement strand
CTAATCTAACCTGTCGATAAAATGGTAATCACCGAAAGTCATGTTATACGGTTCGAAAACGCCCTCTGTATCACATGCGGGGATCTCGTTCACGAGCCAGGCGGTCGTGAAGCCCGCAGACAAGGGGTCAGAAGAGGTATCCTATCCAGGGTCCCAAAGTTTTAAACTATCCTGATCCATGGGATGTATAAGCATCTGCGGAGGAGAAGATGATCCGGGTTCTGATGGTGGACGACGATCCTGTGATTTTGGATCTGACGACGATCTTTCTCGAACGATCGGGCGATATAACGATCGATACTGTCCAGTCGCCATCGAAGGCCATCGAGAAGTTAGATACTGCATACTACGACGTCATAATCTCCGATTATCGGATGCCCGAGATGAACGGTATCACCTTCCTGAAGACGGTTCGAGCCCGAGGTCTGGACATCCCTTTCATCTTATTTACCGGAAGGGGTCGAGAGGAAGTGGTGATCGAGGCTCTGAATAACGGGGCAGACTATTACCTGCAGAAGGACAGCGACCCGGAGGTACTGTTCACGGAGCTGTCGCACCAGGTTCGACAGGCTGTGGAACGGAAGAGGGCCGAGAAGGCCTTGCAAGAAAGCGAAGAACGGTATCGTACCTTTGTTCGGAACGTTCGCGGGATAGCCTTTCGGTGGAACCCGGATCGCACTATCCTGTTCTTACATGGTACCGTGAAAGAGATCACCGGATACGCCGAAGAAGATCTGATTGCCGGCACGTTGCAGTGGGTCGATATCATCCATCCCGATGACCGGGCCCAGCTGGAAGATAAGTTCGAAAGATCGCGTTCGGTTCCCAATTACTCCGCCACGCATACATATCGCATCGTTTGCAAAGACGGTGAAGTACGTTGGGTCCATGAGGCCGTCCATAACATCTGTGACGAGTCGGGGAACCCCATCGGGGTCGAAGGGACGATCCACGATATCACCGATCGCATACGGGCCCACGAACAGATCCTCGCAGAACGTGACCTGGGGCTGAGGCTCTCAGAGATCACGTCGCTCGAAGAGGCGCTGGAGCTCTGTGTGAGGACCGCGATCAAAGTATCGGGGATGGATTGCGGCTCGGTATATCTCGTCAACATGGAGCAGAACAACCTCGAACTCGCCTATACAACGGGTCTATCGAGAGAATTTATCGAAGCCGTATCGGGCAGCAAGCGAGATCTCAAAAAGCTGCGCTCCAACAGGAGCGCCAGGCCGGTCTACATATCGTATCATGATAAGAGCCTTCCCCGACAGAGTGCGAGAGAACGCGAAGGTATCCGCGCCATGGCCGTCGTCCCCATCTTCCACGGAGAGCAGACCATGGGCTATTACAGCGTCGGTTCGCATACTGTCGACGACGTGCCCTCCTACAACCGCGATGCTCTGGAGACCGTAGCAGCCATTACCGGGAATGCGGTCGCACGCATACAGACAACAGAGGCGATCGATGAGACAAAGAAAGAGATCCGGGCGCTCTTCAGCTCTTTGCAGGACTTTTTATTTGTGCTGGACTTGGAAGGACGGATCCTTTCTGTGAACGGTGCGGTGGAACCGCGTCTGGGTTACGCCCTCGACGAGCTGCTGGGACGGTATGTATTCGAATTCCATCCTCCCGCCCGAAATGAAGAGTAGGATCTTCGAATGGGCACACGGAAATAACACCGGTTTCGGTCTCTTCTTGGTTAGGGAGATTTTGAGCATCACCGGCATGACGATCAGGGAGACCGGTGAGGCGGGAAAGGGCGCGAGGTTTGAGATCGAGGTTCCGAGAGAGCATTACAGGATGGCTCAGGACTTGGGTTGATGCTTCTGTGGATACGAGTGAATCGTTCAATCTGGTTCTTATGGGGTTCGTATCTCTCCCGAAGCGGTTCATTAGCGCGATCCGGTCACATCGCGCCGCCTATGAATACAATTATATAGTACAAAGTAATAGCAGGAGGCTGACTTCCATGCGGGGGTCGCCAAGCCAGGTCAACGGCGCTAGGTTCAGGGCCTAGTCTCGCAGGAGTTCGGGGGTTCGAATCCCCTCCCCCGCACTTATCCGCCGGTGAAGAGGGCATCCTACAATCCCCTCGACAGCGCTTCTTCCAAACCGGGGGCAGCGTCCTTGTAATAGGTTGTTATTAAAGACCGTTATCTCCTATCCCATTACAGGTATAGCAAAATTGGATTGAATGAGTCCAAAGTCGGAATTCAACGACGTTGCATCTCCGATCACTACCTGAAGTCAAAGTCAGAAAAAAAAAAGCAGAAAGCCGACCAGGTTCCGTCGGCTTATTCTATTACCGATATCTGCATATCCTCTCCAAATAAGGATATCAGTTCTTTGCCCATGTCACCTCTGCCTATCCAGAACTGCTTGGCAGCGCTCACCGTGCATTCGGGGTTGTGTACATCGGTCGCCGTGGCGAAGAAGACGTACTTACCGCTGTAGAACTCGTCTGAGACCTTGAAGTCCGCAGGCAACGAGACGTACGTATCGCCCGGATAGATATCCGGCACGAAGGTCCCGATGATATGCGTTCTTGGTGTGGGATCGACATAACCGTAAGATATGGCTATGCGCTCTACATCGTCCTGGTTGTTGGTCACCAGCACCCGGTAAACGACCGTGTCGCCATACTTGTACACGTTCTGGTCTGTCATAACCTCGACCGTCAGACATGGTTCCGGACAGATGGGGCCAAGGCCACAATCTGCCGTGAATACCTTCACAGCGCTCCAGCTGCAGATCCGTCCGTAGACCGTCACCTCGATGACACCAGCATCGCCCGCACAGACAGGATCAACGATGGCACAATAGGCATTCTTGCTCGCGTCGTACACCAGATCGTACCGGTGGCTTGTCCCCTCGTGACATGCCACGAACATCCAGGTGTCAGTGTAGCCCGGTCGATAGGGTATGAGCACCCCGTCTTTGCCCTTCAACTGCACGCAGACCTCCAGCCTGTCGTCATCACAGGTGGCATCGCCCACGATATCAAAGTTGCAGGAGAGCACTCCGGCGATATCGTCCAGTATGGGCTCCAGGGTGGCTCCCGATCTGATCAGGTAGAACTTGCCACCGGTATCGAAGGCCATCTTCGTTACCGAGTCTTTGTCAGGACCGATCACGTAGACCGTTATCCCATTCGCGGTCAGTGTGGATATCACCCCGTCCAGGGTGTTCCCCTCCTTGTTACAGCAGTCTTCATCGGGATGGGGATAGGCGTCGGTTATCAGAACTACTATCTTGTTCACATCTCCGCCTCTCCACTTCTGGTCGGTCACCGTGTGCCTCATGGCCGCCAGGATCGACTCGGGCTCGTCTGCACCACCACTTGCACTCAAACCGCCGATCCAGGACTTGAAGGTGCTGGAGCTGCTGGTCAGAACGCCACCATTGTAGACTTTGTAGGCGAAGTTACCATCGTCACCGCAGGTTGCGCCACCGCATGCCAGGTCAAAGTCCTTGAACTCGGTCAGACCAAGCCGATAGTCTATACCGGAAGATGCCAGGTTGTCGGCGAAGCTTTTGGAGACCGTCTTCATCTCGTTGATCTCTTCACCCATGCTCCCCGTGGTATCGAAGGCGAATACTATGTCCACATTCTTTCCGGTGACGCAGTCCAGATACCTCTGCAGCTCTTGACACGGTCCTGAGGGTGCTGCTACCAGAGATTCCATCGTCCTAACCGCTACAAAGTCCATATCGGGTATCTTTTCCACCGGCGTTTCTGATATTACAGGCGGTGCTACTAAAATAAGAAATATAGTTACCGCCACCAAAACTGCACATTTGTGTCTCATCATAGGTTCCTCGTTTTGCCTCTTGACGATCAGAAGCCACTGGTGTTTATAGGTTCGGACTTTATAAATATCTTACCCTACAGCGTCTCAGGCACCATCAATATGCTAATTTGACGAACGTGATCTGCCCGCCGATGGTGGCCGTCATCGATTACGTTCTGCCGGTATTTCGCGGCCGGTATATGGTCAAGGGGATAAACATCGTCGTGATTCACCATCTTGGGATAGCCTGCTGTCCCGGAAGTGAAATAGGCAAGAATATATTTATGGATATGTATTCACAGCACGGAAGAATGGACGTCGTGTCCTTGATACGGCTCAAGATGCGTTTATGGGATATCCTTTTATTCCCACAGTCGGTTCTATGAGATAGTCGTATAGCCGAGGGTTACGATCGAGTCATCAGTAAAACAACATTTGGAGGTTGAAAATTATGAGAGTGAGATGTTATTCCCATCTAAGAATAAGTCTTTTGCTTATAGCTATCATGCTCTGTTGTGTTCAGATCTCCTTAGCAAAAGATTTTGGGACTTCGAGTGCACCGCGATCTGAGGGTGAACTCCTCTATTCAGACGATTTTTCCGATCCAAAAAGCGGTTGGTACAGGAGTTCAAATCCTGACCGAACATACATCTATGAGGACGGTAAGTACCATATAATCATTAATAAACCAAATTGGTGGTACATCTCAAATTCTGGGAAAAATTTTAGTGATTTTGTTATGGAAGCCGAGGCAACACTGGAAGATGGCCCGGCCGCAAGCAATTACGGTATTTTGATGCGATATATTAATTCAGATAACTATTACAGTTTTCGGATAAGAGGAGACGGCAACTACATGTTCGGTGGGCAAAAGGATGGTGAGCCGTTTATCATAACACCATGGACTCAACGGGCCGATGCTATTCATACCAACAACTCTGCTAACCTGATAAGAATTGTATGTGATGGCGATATGTTCAGTTTTTATGTAAATGGTGAGTGGTTAGAGGATGCTTATGATGGTACTTTCGCTTATGGTGATATTGCACTCTTTGCGGGTGCACTTGGTGAGAATAGCACTCATGTGAGCTTTGACAACCTTACGGTCTGGTCAATTGAATAGGAATCAAAACTCGCGGTTGAAGGAGAGGACCGCCGGCCGCCATGGAAAGTTCAGCCAGTCCGGGAGTTCGCAGACCAACTCATATTTAACGGCGCAGGCACCAAAACAGTCCACATGAGAGTCCTCCTATTCGATCCCGCCTCCGGCGCCTCGGGGGACATGATCATCGGCTGCCTATTGGATCTGGGTGCGGATCCTGGCGCGGTCAAGGAAGCTGTCGAGTCGGTGGGCTGTCGGCTCGAAATATCCAGAGAGAGACGACATCACCTATCTGCCACCCGCACCAGGGTAACGGCAGAGGGCCGATACCAATCTCTGATAGAGGCCAGGCGCGTTCTGGAAGGATCAAGCCTGGAGCCTCCCGCTCTCGATAGAGCCCTGCGGATAATGGATGCCCTGGCCGGAGCAGAAGCAGAGGTACATGGGACAGATCCTGACCAGGCCAGGTTTCATGAGATCGGGGCCCTGGACGCCCTGGCAGATATCGCAGGAAGCTGCGCCGCTCTCCAGAGCCTGGAGGTGAAAAAGATACTATCTCTGCCCATATCGGTGGGTGGGGGCACGGTCTCTTCTTCTCACGGCCTTCTGCCGGTGCCCGCTCCCGCCACCCTGGAGACGCTGCGCCGTTCCGGGCTGCTCTGGAAAGGCGGACCTGTGAACGAAGAGCTTCTCACCCCCACGGGCGCGGCCATCCTGGCCATTGCGGTCGACGAGATGGCGGAGCGATACCCCCTCATCAGGGCCGAAGAGGTGGGATACGGGGCAGGTGCCAGGAAGCTGGAAATCCCCAACCTGCTCCGTGGCGTGGTCGGCAACCTGGTGCAAGGCCACTTTGACGAGGTGGCCCAGCTGGAGACAAACGTGGACGACGTGACCGGCGAGGTTCTGGGAAACCTGATCGACCTGCTCATGGAGGAGGGTGCATTGGACGTCTCGGCGGTCCCTGCGCTGATGAAGAAGGGAAGGTACGGGAACATAATCAAGGTGATCACCAGGCAGGACCAGATGAAGAAGCTGGCGGCGCTCCTCATGAGGGAGACGGGAAGCCTGGGGGTCAGGATATTTCCCAGCCTGCACCGCAGCGTCGCCGAGAGAGAGTCGAGAGCTTTGACCCTCGCTATAAAAGGCCGTACTTACCAGGCGTCGGTCAAGGTAAGTTGGCTCGGCGGAGAGACGCTCAACGTCAAGGCGGAGTACGAAGACTGCAAAAAGATTGCCTCTCATACCGGCCTGCCCCTCAGAGAGGTGGCCAGGAGGATAGAGGAGAAGGGCTGGAAGGTTGTCGACCGGAGTGTTACAGAATAGAACGGTTAATCGCAAGGTTGATCTATCTTCACTAGGTCTCCCTCCTGGTGCAACTCCCATGCGTTCTGATGCCTCTGCAAAGCTCTTCGATAGGGCAAAGACCCTGATGCCCGGCGGGGTGAGCAGCCCGGTGAGGGCCATATATCCCCATCCGTTCTACGTGTCCCGGGCCGAAGGCCCTTACCTATGGGACGTGGACGGTAACCGGTTTATTGATTACTGTCTGGCCTATGGCCCCATGATCCTGGGCCATCGCCATCCTCTGGTGATGGAACGGGTGGTAGATCAGCTCAGGAAGGGATGGCTCTACGGCACCCCTTCGGAGCTGGAGGTGAACCTGGCCCAAAGGATAGCCGATCACTACCCCAGCATCGATATGCTCAGGTTCGTGAACACCGGTACCGAGGCCACCATGGCCGCCCTGAGGATTGCCAGAGGCGCCACCGGCCGGGATAAAATCGTCAAGGTGGAAGGTGGCTTCCACGGAGCCCACGACAGCGTCCTGATAAAGGCAGGTTCCGGTGCCACCACCCTGGGTACGCCCGACTCTCTTGGCGTCCCCTTGGATGTTGCCAAGAATACTCTCCAGGTCGCCTACAACGATCCAGAGGCCCTGGAGACGCTGCTCCACAGGTTCAGAGGCGAGGTGGCGGCGGTGATCATGGAGCCTGTCCTGGGAAACATCGGCCCCATCCTGCCCCGGGAAGGATATCTTCAGAGCGTCCGCGACCTCACCCTGGACGAAGACGTCCTCCTTATATTCGACGAGGTCATCACCGGGTTCAGATTGAGCCTGGGCGGGGCCCAGAAGCACTATGGTGTGACCCCGGACATGACCACTCTGGGCAAGATAATCGGCGGCGGTTTTCCCATCGGTGTGGTTGGAGGAAGAAAAGATCTTATGGAGCAGGTCTCTCCGGGCGGTGGGATCTACCAGGCAGGAACCTTCAACGGCAGTCCCATCTCCCTGACGGCGGGCACCGCCACGCTGGACGTCCTGGAGAAGGACGGGATGCTGGAGCTGCTCAACGCGTCGGGAGAAAAGATGCGGAAAGCTCTATCGGATATCGTGGAAGACCTTGGCCTGGGTTACTCGGTCTCCGGCATCGCTTCCATCTTCAAGGTCTTCTTCGGAAAAGAGCCCAAAAACTATGCAGAAGCTCTGAGATGCGATAAAGAAGGCTATCTGGCCTTCTTCAGGAGGATGCTGGAAGCGGGCATCTTCTTGCCGCCCAGCCAGTTCGAGACCAACTTTATCTCGGCAGTACATTCCGACGAGATCATAGACGATACACTGGAGGCCTACAAGTCAAACCTGAGAGGCTGATCGTGGGAAGCCGGGGCAGCCCTCTGGCTCTGCGACAGACAGAGATGGCTCTCGACAGGCTCCGCGAGGCGGGTGTGGAGACGGAGCTGAAAATCGTCAAGACCAGAGGCGACATATTTCTGGACAAGCCCCTTCACCAGGTCTCGGGACGGGGCATATTTGTGAGAGAGATCGATGAACGGATGATCTCCGGTGAGATCGACGTCGCCGTCCACAGCATGAAGGACCTGCCCAGCAAAAGACCCAAAGAGATCTGCATCGCGGCGGTGCTGCCCCGGGACTCGCCCTACGACGTCCTGGTCAGCGAAGAGGGCGTCGCCTTAGAGGACCTGGAGAAGAACGCCCTGGTGGGGACCTCGAGCATGCGCCGCGCCGCCCAGCTCAAAAGGGCCAGGCCCGATCTAATGGTGAGAAGCCTGAGAGGGAACCTCCAGACGAGGCTGAGAAAGCTCAGCGAGGGCGATTACGACGCCATCGTCCTGGCCGAGGCAGGAATCCAGAGGATGAAGATCGATGCGAAGTATGCGGTTCTCGATCCCGAGGAGTTCGTGCCATCCGCCAACCAGGGCGCGGTAGCGGTGGCAACGGTCGCGGGTCTTGCAGAAGAGGCGGTCCGCCAGATAGACCACGGTCCCACCAGGATGGTGACCGAGTGTGAGAGGATATTCTTGGAGACGGTAGGAGGGAGCTGCGTGGTCCCCATGGCCGCCCATGCCAACGTCGAGAATGACGAGCTGAGGGTCGTGGCGGAGGTCTTATCGCTGGACGGGACGCGGTATGTGAAGATCGATGAACGTCTGCCGATTGATGGTCACATCCAGAAAGTGAAGATGCTGAGCAAGAAGCTGGTAGAGATGGGCGGACGGGATCTGGCCGAAGAGGCGGTGAGGATCGTTGAGACGAGGTAAGGTCTACCTGGTGGGGGCGGGTCCGGGCGACCCCGAGCTGATCACCCTGAAGGCCAGAAGGCTCCTCATCGAGGCCGATGTGGTATTGTTCGATCGGTTGGCGAGCATGGGGGTGCTGGAAGACCTGCCCACGGGTACAGAGCTGATAGACGTGGGCAAGCTGCCTGGCCGCCACAGGCTCTCCCAAGAGGAGATAAACCGGCTCCTGGTGGAGAAGGGGCGAGGAGGCAAGATCGTGGTGAGGCTGAAGGGCGGTGATCCGTACCTCTTCGGGAGAGGGGGCGAGGAGGGGCTGGCTCTGGTCGTGGCTGACGTACCCTTCGAGGTGGTGCCCGGGGTTACCTCGGCCATCTCGGTGCCCGCCAGGATGGGGATACCGGTTACTCACCGGGGTGTCTCCGCCGCGGTGACGATCGTGACCGGCCACGAGGAACCCGGGAAAGAGAAGAACCTGGACTGGAAGGTTCTCGCCAGGATGGACGGTACTCTGGTGGTCTTGATGGGCGTCTCCAGGTTGGAGGATAACGTATCGGTGCTGATCGAGGGTGGCAAGAACCCCAAGACCCCGGCGGCCCTGATCGAGAAGGGCTGGAGCGACGAAGAACGACTGGTCACAGGCACCCTGGAGACGATCGCTCGGGTGGCAGAAGAAGAGGAGGTGGAGGCGCCGGCTATACTGGTGGTGGGCGATGTGGTGAACCTGTCCCAGAATCTCAGACCCCGGACGATAGCCATCCTGAGGCCGGAGAACAGGAGCGATGAGTCGGCAAGGATGGCACAGGCATGTGGTCTCAGGCCTCTGCTCGCCCCGGCCATCGCCTTCGAGCAATTGCCCCTCCCAAACGACATGACCGCCAGGATAGAGAAGGCGGAATGTGTGGTCTTCACCAGTGCCACCGGGGCGGAGATCGCGCTCCAGGATAGAACGGTTGCGGAGAATCTCCTAAAGACGAACCTGGCCGCTATCGGTCCCAGGACGAAAGAGGCGCTGGAAGAGCTCGGTCTGACCGTCTCCGTTGTGCCGGGTGTCTTCAGCTCGGAAGGACTGGCCGGTGCGCTGATCAAAAGGTTCGAGCATGTTCTGCTCTTGAGAAGCGCCAAGGGTAGCCCTGTTTTGGTCGAGATGCTGGAGAAGGCCAAAGTCGAGGTGGACGAGATTCAGCTCTACGACATCGGACCCTCAAACGATCCCAGGCTGGACCGGTTGATCAGGCAAGAGAAGCCGGACATCTTCGCCTTCACCAGCGGGTCCACGTCCAGATACCTCATGGAGAGGGCACAAGAGCTGGGGCTGGAAGGATCGTTGAGGAAGAAACTGGAGCAGGCCAGGGTGGTGGCCATCGGTCCGCCCACGAAGGCGGAGCTGGAACGGCTGGATGTACGGGTGGACGCGATGCCCGAACGGTACACCTTCGGGGCGATGCTGGAAGAACTCGGGAGGAAGTAGATGATTATCTTCTCAAAGGCGCTGGCAGATCAGGCCACGGTGTGGAATTCGTTGAGAGATGCAGAAGAGAAAGGCGAGCCCGTTCCCGACGACATGATCAGGTTCTCGGGCAAGACCAGGCCGGTGACCATGTGGAACCTCACCCGCAGGTGCAACCTGGCCTGTGAGCACTGCTATATGGACGCAAGCTCTGCGGCTGCGGACGAGCTCGGCCTCGAAGAGGGCCTCAGGCTGATCGACGAGCTGGCCGATCTCAAGATCCCCATGCTCATAATGACCGGCGGAGAGCCGCTCCTGAGCAGGAACTTTTACGCTTACGCTTTTCATGCCAGGGCCGCCGGTCTGCGCACGGTGGTATCCACCAACGGCACCCTGATAACCCCCGAGGTGGCCGGGTTGTTGAGAGAGGCAGAGATCAGGTACGTAGGAGTGAGCCTGGACTCCTGCCGTCCCGAGGTCCACGACAAGTTCAGGGGAGTGAAGGGCGCATACGAACGTGCCCTGGCGGGTCTGAAGAACGCCAGGGATGCCGGACTCAAGACCGGTCTGAGGGTGACTTTGACCCATGAGAACTGGCATGAGGTACCGGCGCTCCTGGACCTAGCCCTGGAGATGAACGTCCCCCGGTTCTGCATCTACCACCTGGTGCCCACCGGCCGGGGCGCGGAGATCGTTGATATGGACGTGACCGCCGATGAAAGAAGAAGCGTGATTACGTTCCTGGCCGAGGCGGCCATAGAGCTGAAAGATCGGGAGATAGAGATCCTCTCCACAGACTCGCCCATGGACGGCGCCTACCTTCTGGAGATGCTCAAGGACGATCCTGTGAGGAGAGAGAGGGCGTGGAAGCTGCTGGAGAACGCCGGTGGTTGTTCTGCCGGGACGAAGGTGGCGAACATAAGCTACGACGGTGATGTTCATCCATGTCATTTCATGCCGGACGTGGTGGGAAACATCAGGGAGAAGAGCTTCCGGGAGATCTGGATCGACGACCCTTCGCCGGAGCTGAAAGCCCTGCGTGGTATGAGAGATACGCTTCTGGGGGCCTGTGGCGAGTGCGATTACAAGGTTCTCTGCGGCGGGTGTCGGCAGAAGGCGAGGTATTACAAGGGCGATCTGCGGGAGGAGGACCCTACGTGCATCGTGGAGAGGGATGGTCCGTGATGCAGAAAGAATAAGAAGATACCTTGAGCAAGTCACGGTTATAGTGGAATCCAGAAAATTTTGGTCCTTTCGGGACCAAGTCCAAGTTTCAATCTACAAAAGCATCTAATGTCTTCAGAGTCCGAAGGTGTCCCTCTATGCTAATATTCGAAGTTGCAGTTCCCCGTAAGTTGCTTTGTTACTGGCCAGAGAACAAGGAGGTTAAACTCTTAGATTGCAGCTTTACACACGGGAATGATCCTTACGAGTTTTTCGTTAAGACCGAAGTAGCGGCAGAAAACGAAGATGACGCTCGGAGACTTGGATGTGATAAATGCGAAGATGCGATTGATTTTTTTCGGTTTTGCACAGGTGAGGACGTACTCACGTCTTCTTCACAAGTTACCGTTCGTAAAAAAGGATCGGCATATTCAACAGGCAATCTATCACTAAATGGTGGCGTGTTGATAGCCTCACCTAACCCTCTAACATCGGAACAGCTAGAAAACCTAAGCAGAGCACAAATTGCAATTGAAGAAGAACAGAATGAGGAGAAAAAAGAGGCGTTAAAGCGTGCAATCCACTGGCACGCACGCGGCCATCTGGAAATGGAAAGTAAAATTGATCGCTTTATCAAGTTCTGGATAGGTCTTGAAGTTCTCGTGGAGTATGAAGAAGGCAAAAATGACGTGATTAAAGTAAAGAAATGCCTAAAGTCTCTTTATCCAGAATCCGATATGGAGAAAATTGGTGAGGTTGTAGGCCGAATATATGGAATAAGAAAAGAGATAGTTCATCATGGAGTACGGCAGCCAAAAGAGCTTGATGATAAACTTGGACAACTTGAAAACATTTTTACGGATATACTTAGAGTGCGGCTTGCCCTCCAACCCAAATTCCTGGCCAAATGTTACTTCGTCTAGATTATTCAAAATATCTACTGATACCGTCACAAAAGATATGGTTCAAAGACTTATAAGGTAGAGCAGACAATACTCATTCAAGATAGGAGGACATATGCCTAACAGCGAACTTAATGTAAATTCTCTGGAAAACTGGCTCTGGGAGGCTGCCTGTAAAATTCGGGGAGAGATTGATGCGCCAAAGTACAAGGACTACATTCTCCCGCTTATCTTCTTAAAACGGTTATCCGACGTCTTCCTTGACGAAATAAAGAACCTATCCGAAGAATATGGCAGTGAGGAGATGGTGGAGGATATTATAAACCTCGACCACAGCCTCGTCCGCTTTTACATACCCAAATCAGCAAGGTGGAACGGCATCGCCAAGCAGACCACCAACATTGGCGAATATCTGACCGATTCAGTCCGGGCCATAGCCAGAGAGAACCCCCGGCTTCAGGGCGTCATCGATATAGTGGACTTCAACGCCACGGCTGCAGGCCAGAGGATCATAAGCGACGATAAGCTGAGGCTCCTCATTGACGTTCTGGGCAGATACAGGCTTGGTCTGGAGGACGTCGAGCCGGACATCCTGGGCAGGGCATACGAGTACCTATTGAGGAAGTTCGCCGAGGGTTCGGGTCAGAGCGCTGGCGAGTTCTACACGCCCAGAGAGATCGCCATATTGATGTCTTATATCCTGGATCCGGAGCCCGACAACGAAATATATGATCCCTGCTGCGGTTCTGGCGGCCTCTTGATCAAATGCTATCTGAGGTTCAGGGATAAGTACGGCGAAGACCCGTCCATAGCGCCTCTCAGGTTTTGCGGGCAGGAGATCCTCCACTCCACCTTTGCCATGGCCAAGATGAACGCCTTCATCCACGATATGGCGGCGCAGATCGCCCTCGGAGATACGATGAACAGGCCCGCCTTCACGAACCCGGATGGTTCGCTGGGAAAGTTCGATATAGTAACTGCAAACGTCATGTGGAACCAGGATTTTGCTAATGAGCTTTACGAGAACGATCCCTATAACCGGTTCGGGTTTGGCTATCCACCGGCCAGCAGCGCCGACTGGGGCTGGATTCAGCACATGTACGCCTCCTTGAATGAGGGGGGCAAGATGGCTGTGGTTCTGGATACCGGCGCGGTCTCGAGGGGAAGCGGCAACGTGGGACGGAACAGGGAGCGGGATATAAGGAAGGAGTTTGTGGAGAGGAATCTAGTGGAGGCTGTCGTTCTATTGCCCGAGAACCTCTTTTACAATACCACTGCGCCGGGGATTATTCTGGCCATCAATAAAGATAAAAAGAAAGAGAACGAGATATTGCTTATCAACGCCTCCAAGCTGTTTGCCAAGGGAAGGCCCAAGAACTACCTGCCGGATGAGAGCATCGAGCAGATCTCGGAGATCTATCTGGGATGGAGAGAGGAGGAAGGCATAAGCAGGATCGTTACTAACGAAGAGGCGGCCAAGAATGATTACAACCTGAGTCCTTCCCGTTACGTGGCCCAGAATGATGAGGATGATACCCTGGCGCTGGAGGATGCTGTGGTTTTGCTAAAGGAGGCGGAGGAGGGGAGAAGAGAGGCTGATGGTATGCTGAAAGGGGTGCTGCAAGAGATGGGGATTGAGATATGATTGGAAATGAGGAGGTGATAAAATGCGCATCCTGATAGAGACAAACATATTCATTTATAGAGAAGATGATCGTGTACTTTCGAGCACTTTAGAAGAGTTATTGAGAATGTACGATTGGTTCATATGACCCCCTACTCCAAGTGACTAAGTGGAGGTCATTATGAAGGATTTGTACGTGCTAAAGAATGGAATGACAAAGGAACAGATGTTTCGCCTTCGTCTAATGGACGGATTCAACTTAGCGCCTATTACCGCCAGTGCGATACTCGAGTTGAGTAAAGACTTTTTCCTGAACAGCAGATCTGATGTGCGCGATGGTCAAATGCTCTATCTTGCCATCTCGGAGGAGGAAGGTCCTGGAAAATCTATCCTTGATGCAAAGCACAATGAGATCATCTTAACGTTGGATGATCCAGAGGACATGGA
>DAOG01000110.1 GCA_002501765.1 Methanosaeta sp. UBA204 | reverse complement strand
AAGCGAATTTTGTCCCAAGGCCGATCAGAGGGCGACCTATGGAGAGTAGGCTACATTAAAAAAAACATATAACTAAAGCAATTTGTTAGTTTGGTTGGAAAATCGCTATCAAGAAAAATGTTTCTGTGACAAAGCCCGACCTGCGGAATGTAAGATACGTGGTTGGGGCGGGTCTGATGAAACAAGTAATTCCCAATACTACCCCATCAAAATGATGGATGAAAACAACGTAGCAAAACCCATTAGTGATATTCTTAGGTGGGATGTTGAAGAAATAGTATTTCTTGAAGGGGATATCAAAAGAGTGTATCTGATACCAAGTAAACAATCAACTGGAGAAGATAATTAGCAAAACAAATACCCATCCTACGGCAAACGAATGCTCCCGAATTTCATTCGGGTGTGGCGAGGATGGGGCTTTTTTTCCGTAAAAAGATTTTTGTGAAAAGCTTTTTAGCTATCGAAAATATACCTTTAGTGGTGGCTGGAGAATGAGATATAAAGTAGTCGTTAGTGAAGGGGAAGATGGTTGGTACGTCGTTGAGTGCCCATCCATACCAGGCTGTGTATCACAGGGGAGAACTATCGAAGAGGCACTGGGGAATATAAAGGATGCAATTCAGGGCTGCTTAGATGTTTTGAATGAAAAGATTGAAATAAAAGGCGAAGAGAAGTTAATGGAAGTAGCTGTCTGATGGCAAAACTACCAATAATATCTGGTGTGGAAGCGGTTAAGGCATTTAATAAAGCTGGATGGTTCGTGGCAAGGCAAACTGGCCATACCATAATGGTAAAACCCGGCTCCGAGGTTACTCTTTCCGTTCCAAGACATAAAGAACTTGATAGGGGCACACTCAGAAAGCTTATCAAACTTGCTGGTTTAACTGTTGATGATTTCGTTGAGTTGTTATGATGGTAGGCTGTTTAAACGGAGATGCCCCGCAATTCATTGCAGGATGGCGCGGACGGGGCCTATCTATAACTGCGGCGGCTGGGTCATGCATAACGACAAGAATTATCATCCGGCCAGCCATATCGTTGTCGTCGATGAAGAAGGAGACGAGTACCTCCTCGACGTCTCCCATAAGGGTGTGAAGGTGGGAGGCGATAATCGCCACAGACACCCTGGAGAAGGCGGTGAGCACCGTCTCGGTGGCCGGGCTCGTAGCAGAGGCGATAGGGCGAAGATAAGAGGTTTATGATCCTTCGGCCATCTCAATGGGGTCGATAACTTCGATAGAGGCTATCCTCTTGAAGGCTCTATCATGGGTCATGAGACGCACGGCTTGTATCTCATCCATCGAAGCGAGGATGGTGGCGTCTCTTCCACCGATCCCCGTATGAGAATACCTCGCGAGATACTCGATGGATCTTCGCGTTAGGTATTGGTCGAGGTCCACAACCTTCATGGGGTAAGAGAGGAAGACCTCCATCTTTCTCGTACCCTCGGAACCCAGGTTCTTGATCAGATAATGAGCAACCTCCATCACGACAACCGTGTTTATCGCCACGTTTTCTTCGAGCATCGCTTCCAGCTTCTCCGAGACGGCTTCATGTTCTTCGGCCGATTCGTCAAAGTAGTAGCACCAGATGTTCGAGTCTATAAAGGTCAGGCGTCCCATATTTTCTTTACCTCTAGAGGATCTATCTTAGACTTTTTAATACAGCCTTTCAACTCTTTTTTGAATCGGTCGGTGTCCGCTAGAGGTTTGACGATTACCTTTCCGTCTTCGAACCTCACTTCCACCTCTTCGCCGTCCCTAAGTCCTGCTTTTTGAATGATAGCCTTGGGGATCGAGAGTTTGTCTCCCTCAAGCTTGGCCCTTATCATTTGTGCCACCAGATGGTGTTGTATACCTATGTCTAATTAAACCTCTCTGACAGTATGTAGCCAAAAGGGGTCAATAGATCATACAGTCTTTCATTTGGCAAGTATATCTTCATCACTGACATGCGTCCCTCTTCCGTCGATTACCCTGTGCGGTCAAAGTAGATATTCTTACATGATACCCTCAGAGGGATGCCGTAGGCGACGTTGCAGCCTTCCATCCATCCCAGCGATAGCGCTCCCACCCCGGCCGTGTACATGAGATGCGGTTATCGACGTTATGGATGCTGGCGGTCTTCACCGCCGACCCCAGGGCGATGCCGAGATCGGCCATCCTGATGACGCAGTTTGGACCGCAGAAGGACATCTCCCCGTCGCCGAGGCGCCTCTGCGCCTCCAGCATCTCTTCGCATCTTGCACAGCCGCAGCCGCCGCAGTCTAGCCCCGCAACGCTCTCGCCTCGGGCTCCGATGAGCAGGCATGCGTCGCTCTGCTCCACGCACCCAGCATCCCGCACGAAAAATCCGAGGCCGTACGCCTCTTTGAGGCGGCGCATCTCTTTTGCCAATCGCTCCAGGTCCGCGCCGGTCATCGTTCGCACGACCAGCGGATCGCTTTCCCGTGCCTTCGGCGCCGTAAGTGCGGAGAGAGCCATGAGCTCGGCCACAACCTCGACGGCATCCATCTTCCCGGTCATGCTGGTGGGTATGGTGCACGGTGTTTATAGGTTTGAGGGGATCTCATGCGAAATAAATATAAACATGCATCTGTATTACAATAGTCATGCTGGCGGGGGATAAGAGAAAAAGAACTGCGCTGCGACCGACATACAATATCACTGTTAACAGACCACATGGAAAAGATAAAGGAAAGAAGCAGCAGAATACCAAGAAAAGAAATCCCACACTTAAAAGAATGGTGTGGTGAACATCATGATAAGAGATCAGTTTACTCGATATGAGGTGGTCGTGTGGTAAATTCCACTGATGCGCAGAGGATTGTTTCATTTTCTATCAGTGATACGAACAACGTATCTGCTGTTCAGGTGGCAGAGATTCTCCAACGTCTCCAGAATATTCTTTATACCATAGGCGACTATCTCGAAGGAAATGCGCCACGTACCAAAGGGATCTTTCCACAATCGATCAAAGAATCATGCACATTGATCATCACTGGATTGGATATGGGGAGTATTCGTGCAGAAATGCAGATAGGAGATGCGCAGACAGGCCTACCAGGGACACAAACGTTGGGCGAAAGGTCAATTTGCGTCGCTGGTGATTTTTTGAATGTTTTGAATGTTATTCCTGGCAAAGAGGAGTTAGATTCGGAACTACACCGTTTAATAGACGACCCGTATCGCTGCAACCGGATTTTGAGAGAATTTGACTACATTTGGCCTGCTAACGGACAGTCTCAAAGTGAAGTTAGTTTCATATTCGGAAAATCTTCGCAAAATCAACTCAATCCAGCGCAGAAAGTAGTAGTCCAATCACTTCTACGAAAATCTCCAAAAGAGTATGAAAAAGAGATTTTTGGAAGATTGACTGTGTTGAGGGTGGATAAAAAAAGACAGTTCCAAGTTGATTCAACGGAGGGACCAATACGTTGTCAATATACGCCTGAGATAGAGGAGGTGATAGTCGATTCTATAGGGGAATTTGTAAGAGTCCGCGGAATGATGACACCGACACGAAGCGACACGTACATTTTAGGAGTCGATGATGAAACTTCTTTAGAAATTTTGTCACAATACCTTCTAAAGACCTTCGGGAGTGGGTCAGGTGAGAAACATCTAAAAGAAGATGTACCAATCGATCTCATTTTTGAAAATGATATATATATTGCCTATAATGATAATCTTGGGCTTCTTGTGGCCGCACCGTCCATGAAGGAAACAATCGAAGGAATTAGTGAAGAGTTTGTCATCCTGTGGTCAGAATATGTAGAAATAGAGGAGGACGAGTTAACGGATGGCGCGAAGAATTTTAGAGATAAACTGATTAAACTTGTGGCGTAGGCGGTGGATACAACGACAGCATATAAAACAAGAAATATCGAATCTGCTTTAAGCAGCAAAGGTTTTCAAGGTCGGCACGGTTCTAGACACAAAATATATGTCTACGGAGGTGGATATGAGATGGACATCCATACCTTTGTGAGCCACGGTGTGAAGGAATATGGTGGTTCGCTGCTCAGTGCAATGAGAAGGCAGCTTAAGCTGTCCCACGAAGAATTTGATGGCGTGGTGACATGTTCCATAGATACAGAAGAATTGGCTGGAATTTATTCTGAAAAGGGATTAGTCTAATCATTTCAACTCCACCCATCTAACAATAGATAATTCAACATGTGATCTATATGTTCGTATCGCCCGCTTCACATCTGTCCGCGCTTACACCAATCCTCGACCTCTATCCCGCGGATGCCCCACAATTCATTTAGGGGTGGCATGGACGGGGCGTATCTATATCTATAACTGCGGCGGCTGGGTCATGCATAACGACAAGAATTATCATCCGGCCTGTCATATCTTTGCCGTCGATGAAGAAGGAGACGAATACCTCCTCGACGTCTTCTATAAGGGTGTGAAGGTGGAGACGATAATCGCTACAGACACCCTGGAGAAGGCGGTGAATACAGTCTCGGTGGCCGGACTCGTAGCAGAGGTGATAGGACGAAGATAAGAGGTTTATGATCATTCGGCCATCTCGATGGGGTCGATAACTTCGATAGAGGCTAATCCCATATTTTCTTTGCCCTATAATCCATATACCCAAAAGTCATGTATAAAACGACTTTTGCCGCACTTCTCACTTTACCCTCGACTCTATCCCACGAGCCATCGAAGATAGGAGCGCTGTTGATATACATTTATATAAATATAATCAGCCAGACCGTGAGATATGATCGGCGACCGGCTCACCCCACGGTCACCTCCAGCCCCAGATCGTCCAGCACCTCCCTCACATCCGCCGCCAGAACCTTCGCCGTCTCCTCGTCTACGTCCTCGGTTAGCAAGATCTCCACTTTATTCCCATCGACAGCTATGGATCGGATCCTCCCGGCGGCCACGACATTAACACCCTCGGCCGGGTCCAGTACCCCCGCAAGCATCCTCCTGACAAAACCTTCGTCGACTTCGATCTTGCCGGTCTTGGCCTCGTACTTCATTATCGCCGCCTTCAGGCCTGCGGTGGCCAGCTGGGCGCAGTGGACCTTGTGCCTGGGAAGGCCGCCCAGCACTTCCACCACGTCTTTGAACCGGACCTTCTTTGCCTCCTCCAGGCTTTTTCCCTTGGCCAGCTCCGTGGTGACGCTGGTACTGGCGATGTTGGCCGCGCACCCGTAGCTCTCGAACTTTATATCCTCGATTCTATCCGTCTTCGGGTCGACCTTCAGATAGAGCCGGACGAGGTCGCCGCAGGCCGCGCTGCCTATCCTGCAGGTCACATCTGCGTTTTTGATCTGCCCAGCGTTCCTGGGGTTGATGAAGTGATCCAGCACCGTTTCCGTGTACATAGCAGAGGTCATACTCATGTTTGTTCCTCTATAGAATATAATTACATATTATTTTTCCATCATCGTAGCTGATATATCTCGTCTCCACCCGTCTCGCCCTCTTCAGTGCATCCTCCACTGCATCTCTTATGATATAACCTGCCTTGTGAAGGATCGTATCATCCAGCTCGAAGTCTCTGTCCATGCTGGCAGTACAGGGATAAGCATGATGGGCCTCGGAGATCCTTTCCCGGACCTCATCCTGGTCAACCTCCATGCCGATGAGCCTCTTGGCCACATACCAGCTGGAACCGCAGGGAGCGCTCCTCAGAACCTTTACCCCAGAGATGGTGTCCTTTCTCCCCTTCTGGAGAGTGATCTCCAAGAGCGGATGGCCGATCTTCGCTTCCTCCATGAAGGCGGCGATCCGCGGCTTCTCCGGCCCGGGCCGCAGGGCGCAGAAGGGCTTGGTGAAGGAGGCCTCCAGGCTTATCTTGTCGGCACTCTCTTCGAGCTGTCTCCTCAGTCCCAGGGGGAGTTCTTTTGGGACCTCGGAACCGCCTATTACCCCCCCGAACCCCAGCTCCTTGAGCCGGGGCAAAAGGCCGAAGATTATGTCGGGATGAACGTTCACCACAACGGCGATATCTGCTTGAGGGATATCTCTTGGTATGTAGGGTTCGGCATCGTCGATGAAATCGTCGAGGGTATTCGGATCGGGCATCTCGATGATCGAGACCAGGTTCTTCGCCATGCCGTACTTGCCAGTCTTGCACTGGGTACAGGCGTCACCGCAGGAGATGCAGAACCCGGTATAGTTGATCAGGTTTCCTATCAGCTTCTGCCCGAACTCTCCGTTATAGAAGACGACAACCTTTATGAGGTCTGCCATGTCTATTAGCCCGCTCGGTTGAGTAATAAATCTGCTGATTGGCGGTGTGCCCGGTGCCTTCTGGATCTGACCCAGGGAATGCGAAGATATCGGGATCGAACAGAGGGTGTAGTGATCTGGGGTCAGAGCGAGGTCCGGTCCTTCGAGCGGCCGAAGAGAAACGTCGGTCGGCACCCGCATTGCCCATATGTTTATAACCAATGGGCGCCAAATTTTAAGAAGGTAATCTTCATGAGCAAGAAGCACGACGAGATGGTGGAGAAGCTCGGCGAGGAGATGGGTGGGTACATCCCGGAGACCCTCGAGGCGGCGCGCAAACACAACCCAGCGATGGTAGAGATGGTCGCCAAGATGGACAAGGTCCTTCGGGAAGATGGCGCTCTGGACAGGAAGACCAAGCGCCTCATCGCCCTGGCCTGCATGGCCACCAGGATGTGCGAGGACTGCGTCTACCCCCAGGCCAAGGTGGCCGTGAACTACGGTGCCACCAAGGAGGAGATTCTGGATACGATGGCAGTCTGCGCCGTCACCGGCGGGATGCCTACCTTCTCCATCGCCAAGAAGGGGCTGGCCAAGATCTTTGAGGAGATGGAGGAATAACATCTCGACTTTTGATGGATCGGTGGTCTGGATGGCTGAAGAAAATAAAGGTCTAGGAGATCTGATCTGCACATACGATACGGCTGCAGACGAAGCCATGGGGAAGAGGGAAAGTCACACACCTAGAATCGAAGCGCCGGACGTCGTCAAGGCGGACGAGGCCTTCGAGATAAAAGTATCCGTAGGACCGCACCCCAACAAGGTCGAACACTCCATAAGATGGATCGAGGTCTATTTCCGCGAGGAAGGCAGAGACTTCAACCCCCTGGTGCTGGCCAGGGTGGCCTTCACCCCGGCATACTCCGAGCCGAAGGTCGCCCTCTGGCTGAACCTCCGGAAGAGCGGGACGATCTTTGCGTTGCAGTACTGCAACGTTCATGGGCTCTGGTCTGCAGAGAAAGATGTCGGGGTGGAGTGAGCATGCATTTTTCTTTTTTGTGTCGGAAACACAACCAGCAGCGCAAGCATTGCTATGCATCCTATCTTTTAAGCTCGCATAGCACTCGGCGCTGACCGCCCAGCTTTAGATTTAAGCATCACATCTACTTCATCCTAATCCGATACCCCCCCTCTCGCAGCTCTTCTGCTATCTCCTCCATATGCTCGAAACTGCACGTCTCCACCGTCAGATCCAATAGAGTCACGTGGATTGGCTGATCCCTTCTTCTGTGCGCGTGATGGATTCCGAGCACGTTCCCCTGCTTTTTGGTCATCAGATCCAGAAGCCGGGTAAGTGAGCCGGGACCATCCTCCAGGCTCACAGAGAACTCCATAATCCGTCCATTGCGTTGGAGACCTTGCATTATTATCCTGTCCACCAACAGGCCATCCAGATTGCCGCCACTGATCACCAGCACCACTTTGCTGCCTTCTGGAATCTCGACCTTAGAGTTGAGTAGGGCGGCAAGAGTGACAGCCTCAGCACCTTCGGCCAGAACCTTCTTGCGCTCCAGAAGGGTGAAGATGGCAGCGCTGATCTGATCCTCTTCTACCAGGACGATCTCGTCCACATTCGCCTCAATGATGGGGAAGTTGATCTCACCTATCTGCTTTACCGCGATGCCATCGGCGATGGACTTCTCCGCCTCCACCCTGGTCACCTTCCCATCCAATCGTGACTGATAGGCAGAAGGGCAAGCTCTCGCCTCAACGCCGACGATGCGCGTCTCCGGCCGTATCGCCTTCGCAGCGCTGGAGATCCCACTGATGAGACCGCCCCCACCGATGGGCACAAAGATAATGTCTGCATCAGGCAGGTCCTCAAAGATCTCCAGTCCAATGGTGGCCTGTCCGGTTATTATGTCCTGATCATCGTAAGGATGGATGAAGGTTTTCCCCGCCTGGGTCAGTTCTTGTGCAAACTGGATGCTCTCGCCGACACTCTTTCCTTTCAGGATTATCTCTGCGCCGTATTCCCGTGTGGCTTCCTGCTTGCCTATGGAAACCCATTCAGGCATGACAATCGTCGCTGGTAACCCTGCCCCTCTGGCTGCTAGAGCCACTCCCTGGGCATGGTTACCTGCAGATGCAGCCACCACACCCTGGTGTTTGATCTCATCCAGATGGGTCTGTATCTTGTAGGTTGCCCCCCTCACCTTGAAGGACCCCGCTATCTGGAGGTTCTCCAGCTTCAGGTAGACTTCTGCTCCGCTAACCCTGCTGAAGGTAGGCGAATAGATGAGAGGCGTGCGGATGATCTTACCTCGAAGAACTTCTGCCGCTCTTTGAATATCTTCTAAGGATATCATTGAGGTAACTCCCCGATATTCTATCTGCCGAGCAATTTACATCAGATCGAAAGCTTCTTTGCGGTCATGCCGATGGCCATGCCAAGTTCGGCCGCAGCGGCATTCGCATCTTTGATATCTCCCACGAAACGATCCTCGATAGTATCGACAACGTCTCCCCTGATTGGTTTGACCCTGGCAGCCGAATTTATCCAGCGATCGGTAATCACGAAGACCAGAGTATTGAACTACCGCTATTGGTTTATCATCCTTTCCTATCCTTCCCTTCCCCCTCCTCGGCCAAATTCTCATGGTGCCCCAAAT
>DAOG01000154.1 GCA_002501765.1 Methanosaeta sp. UBA204 | reverse complement strand
TCAATTACAAAAATAGGACGTGTGACATATATACCTTTTTTCATTCTTCGGGCATGAGACTGGTATCATGAGCATTTACTTGAGCACATAAAGTTATACTTTATGTACAACAAGAAAAATAACCGCGGAGGGCGCAGAGGAACGCAGAGCATTTAACCATTTATTTCCCATCCGCGCCCCTCTGCGTACTCTGCGGTTATATTCCGTGCTTGGTTACAGTATGCCTCACGTCTGGGCGTTGTGCCCCGAAGGTGCCAGGGTTGCATAACGAACGAGTTCGATCATTTGTTACATTTGATTTTTCCTCCGTTATTTTAAGCTCCGTCCAGGACTTGCTCCTCCGTTGCCCCAAAGGCGGATATCGGCCAGAGGGTGCGAGGGCGATAGTGGCCTTCGTCTTCTGGACAGGGACGATGATGATGGTGCTTGCGCATGGTCTTGCCATTCAGGAATTTAACAATGATAAATCATTTATTAAGATCTGCGCCATTAAATCCACTATGAGGTCGATCACCCCTTATATTCCCCGCCCACAACTTCCCGTATCCGCTCCGCCGTCTTCGGCCCCACAAGTTCCACCTCTTGCAGAGCCTCCGGGGGCGCCGTTGCCACCTTCTCCACGCTCCCGAAGCATTTGAGCAGTTTCCGCGCCACCACAGGCCCCACCCCCGGTATCGACGAGATCAGGTCCTCCTGCTGCTCTTTAAGGGTGCGGGCGGTCTTCCGTCCATGGACCGAAGGCGCTTTTCGGTCCTGCTGCTCCCTCCGGGCGATCAAGGCGATCACCGACGCCGTCTCCTCCTCGTCCTCCGTGGGGATGATCGAGATTCCGAAGTCCACGGCTATGGAGACCAGGGCGCCCCGGATGGCGTTGGGATGGACCTGCCGGGCGTAGAGATCCCGGCCCTCGAGGATGAGAAGCGGCCGCTCGTAGGTCCGGGTCAGATCCCCCACCTGCCGGAAGAGGTCCCGGTCCGCGCCGACCAGAGAGTCCACGAAGTCCGCCGCCGTCTTCCGCTCGATTGCCACCCGGTCGCTGATCACGTAGTCCCCCACCTCCAGGACCTTCAGGACGATACCGATCCCCAGCGCCTCCAAACGCTTGGCCATCGTCCGCTCCCGGGAATCTACGTAGACCAAGGCGCTGGCCTCCGCCCCCCCATTCTCCTTCTTCTCCTTCTCCTTCTTCTCCCCCACCCCGACAGAACCGATCTGGGTCTGCCTGGCCTCCGCCGTCGATATCTCAAACTTGCCCAGGTCCTGGATCTGCCTGTGCATGTTCTTCTCCTTCCGGTCGCTGATCCAGCGGTAAGCCTCGTCCTTCGTCCCGCGGGCCACCAGGACCACCACCCTCCCGGCGCGAGCCCGGCCCGTCCGCCCCTTGCGCTGGATGGACCTGATCTCGCTGGGCACCGGCTCGTAGAACAAGACCATGTCTGTTGCCGGGATGTCGATCCCCTCTTCGCCGACAGATGTAGCGATAAGCACGTTGTAGGTCCCCTCCCGGAACTGCTGGAGTATCTCCGTCTGCTGCTTCTGGGTCAGACCCGCGTCGGATACCCGGCTGGCCTGACCCACGAACCTCACCGGCCGGATCAGACCCTCCCCGGAACTTTCCAGGAACTCCAAAACCGAGGTTGCCGTGTCCCTGTAGTTGGTAAAGACCATGATCAAAGAGTCGTCCTTGGTTTTGAGCTGCTCCTCCACCAGGTCCTTGACCGCCATCAGCTTGGGATGATCCACGTCCAGCCGCTCCAGGGTATAAACCGCCTCCCGGAACCGTGGGTTCCCGGCGATGCGCTTGGCCGCCTTGCTCCCTCCCCGGGACCTGGCCTCCATGTCCAGCCGCTCCAGGTACTTGGCCAGAGACTCCGTGCCCTGGGTCTCCGCCAGCTCTACGGCATGCTTCAGCTTCAGCACCTCCGCCAGCACCGAGACCGCCTGGTAGAGCGAAGGTGTTGGCTTCCTGGCGATAGAGGTACTCAGCCTCTTCTGCATATCCAAGAGCTCCTTCTTGGAAGCCCTCTGGAGCTGTATCGAGGTCCCGCCCGACGGATCCAGCCGGGAGAGAGCCTCGATCCTCTGCTCCAGGACCTCCTCCAAGAGGTTCCTCAGCTGGAGGATCTCTTTGGGAACGGTCACCTTCACCACCTCGACCTCCGTCTGGTGGACGAAGGGCGCCACGTCGGGGTCTTGATCCGTCTTGGCCTCCACCCTCGATATCCTCAGGTTGGAACAGATCTCCTCGATCTTTTCCGCACTGCTCCCCGGACTGGCGGTGATCCCCAGCACGAGTCCGTCGCGCCCCTCTTTCTCGTACCTCTGGGCGATATAGACGTAGGCATAGTTCCCCGTCGCCCGGTGAGCTTCGTCGAAGATCACGCAGGAGACATCCTTCAGGCTGATCCTCCTTGATAGAAGATCGTTCTCGATCACCTGGGGGGTGGAGACGATGATCCTGGCCTCGTCCCACATCACCATCCTCCGCTCGGGCGGAGTCTCACCTGTGAACTGAACCACCGTGGAGGGCGCAACCAGGATGTTCTTCAGAAAAGATGTGTGCTGCTCCACCAAAGGTCTGGTAGGTGCCATGAAGAGCACCTTTCCCTTATCCAGGCGGACCAGTATGACCAGCAAGGCCACTACGGTCTTGCCCAGGCCCGTAGGCAAGACGACCAGGGTAGACTCCTGAAGGGCGCTGACCGCCAGGTCCAGCTGGAAGAGACGCTTCTCGACCGTCCCCACCTTGATGAGGGGGTGCTCTATGTAGCTCATCTCAGGATCTCGTAGAAGTCCTTGTGGGGGTTGATCAAAAGGACCTCAGCGATCTCTCTGGCCAGCTTTTCCGGATCATCGGAATCCAGTTTGAGCTTCCAGATGACCGATCGTTCCACCTTCTTGACCATCGAGAACCCCAGACGGTTCCTGAGCCGGTCAAGGATCGTCTCCGCCTCGCCGTCCTCTATGTGCAGCCCCACCTTCACCGGGACCGAACCCCTCTCGAAGTCGAGCTTCTCCGCCGATGCCAGGTAGCTCTCCTTGTTCTCGTTCACCAGTTCTCTGGCCAGCATCCTGGCCAGGTCCGGGGGGTCTTCGACAGCGTCATCGACCTCCAGGGCAAATAGCCGTTCCCGCTCCAGGCCGGTCAGCACCTTGCCGTACCCCATCCTCCTGACGAGGGTGTTCTTGACGGTCGCCGCTTCCGCATCCGGGATCTTGAGCCAGATCCGGAGGTTTATCTTCATCCGGACACCTCGATGTAGCGTTTCATGGACTCAAATATCAGCCTGCCCGGGCCAGGTGTATCGATCTGGCGCCTTGCTGCCGGATCGACGAAGGGCAGCTGCCAGGCGAAAGAAGACCTCTCGGGATGAGGCATCATCCCCAGAACGTTGCCCTCAGGGTTGCAGATGCCGGCTATGTTCTCCACGCTCCCGTTGACGTTCACGGGGAACTCGTTTTTCGTCTCGCCCCCGGTGTCGCAGTACCTGAAGACGATCTGGTTCTCCTCGTTCAGCTTCTCGATCAGGTTCTCGTCGGCGGTGACCAGGTTTCCCTCGGCGTGGGCCATCGGCATATCGATGAGAGACCCTTTATCGATGAGGTAGCTGCCGCTACACCTCCCGGCGACAGCGTCGTGCCTGAGGGAGATCCAGGCGCAATAGAAACCCCGCCGTACTATCTCGCCTTTGGTTACCATCACGTTCTGGGCCAGGGCGGCGTCTACCCCATCCAGCCCGGGAAGCATCCCCGACTCCACCAGGATCTGGAACCCGTTGCAGATCCCCAGGACAGGCTTGCCCTCATCCGCCTCCTCTTTCAGGGTCTCCATCACCGGCTCCTTGGAGGCGATGGCTCCGGCCCTGAGCCGGTCCTGGTAGGAGAACCCGCCGGGGATCATGTAGCCGTCAAAGTCGCATAGCTCTTCTGCCGGTCGGTTCCATCTGAATATCTCCCCATTCAGACCGGCGCTCCTGGCCGCCACCAGGGTCTCGTGCTCGCAGTTGGACCCCGGGAACTGTATCACCGCTACCTTCATCTCATCGCCTCCACCAGGCCCCCGGTCCAGGCCTTCCTGGCCGCCTCCAGATCCAGGCAGACCACCTTCGTATCCTTGCGGGTCATGACCAGCTCGGGAGCATCCTTCACAGCGCCCAGCCTCATCAGGTCCAGGCCGCGCTCCTTCATCAGTCCGGCCAGATCTTCCTCTGCCCCGGCCCGGCACTCCAATAGGAAACCGGACGACTCGGAGAAGATCAGCCGGTCGGTGCCGAGACGCGAGCTGCCCGCCCGGTCGAGAGCCAACTCTATCCCCAGGTCTGCCTTTCCGGTCAGGGCCATCTCCGCGGCCGTCGCCCCAAGACCGCCGTTGGATATGTCGTGGGCGGAGACCACAAACCCCCGGGCTATGGAGTCGATGGTGGTGTGGATCATCTTTCGCTCCAAATCGAACCTCACCTGGGGGACGTTGGCCCCCGTCGCCCCGCAGACGGTGCGGTAGTAGTCGGACCCGCCGAGCTCGTCGAACCGGGGCCCTATCAGGAATATGTTGTTCCCCGGCTCTTTGAGGTTCATGGTCACGGCATCCCCGACATCATCGATGAGACCGACACAGGCGATCACGGGCGAGGGGTCGACGGTTCCTTCGGGCGACTCGTTATAGAAGCTGACGTTACCGGAAACTATGGGCACAGGAGCGTTCTGGTGACCCTTCAGCCAGAGCGCCTTGGCGGCGTCCGAGAGACCCCTGACAGCCTCTCTGAACTCCCAGAAAGCTTCCGGTTTCTCGGGGTTGCCGAAGTTGAGGCAGTCGGTCATGGTCCAGGGTACGGCTCCTATCGAGGCCACGTTTCTCATGGCCTCGGCCACGGCGGTGGCTCCTGCCCAGTAGGGGCTGATCCGGCCATAGAATGGGTTGGAGTCAACAGAAAGAGCGATCCCGAAACGTTCCCCCCGAACAGGAGCGATCAGGCCCGCATCGGCCTCTCCCGGCCGGATCACCGTGTTGCCCTGAACCTCGGTGTCGTAGTACCTGTAAACATGCTCCCTGGACGACGTATTGGGCGAGGCCAGTACCCTGAGCAAGACCTGGCTCAGGTCCTGGGGAACCTCGATTGCAGGTTCCATATGGTGCATCTCCCGTGGCTTCTCCTCTCGCTGGTACCTGATGCCGCCGGTGAGGTGCTCGATGGGAACGTTGCAGGTCTCTCTGCCTTTGTGCCGGGTGATGTACCGCCCGTTGGTGGTCATCTTCCCCACCATCGAAGCCCTGGCGCCTTCATAGACGTTGGGCAGGTCCCAGTCCTCGTTGTAGATATTCAGCGCCCTGGGTGTCATCTTCGGTGGACAGATGAGGAGGAAACGTTCCTGGGTCTCCGCACACCCGATCACCTCCGGCGGAAGGTCGCCGGCCCGGTGGACCAGGTCCAGGTCCAGGTCCATGCCGTAACCTGCGCTGGCTCCCATCTCCGAGGAGGCGCAGGTGAACCCGCCACCGCCCAGGTCTTTGAACCCGATGGTGATCCCCTCCGACCGGGTCATCTCGAAGAGGTCCTGGTTGGCCTTGAAGAGGACGTTCTTCAGGAAGGGGTCCGGTATCTGGATGGCGCCTCGGTTTGCGTCCTCGTCTTCCGCCCTCAGAGCCTCCGAGGCGAAGGTCACCCCACCAAAGCCGCTGGAATCGGTGGGCTTACCGATGAGGATCACGTCGTACCCCTTCTCGCCCGCTCCAGGAGGAGCTCTGCTCTTGATGATCTCGTCTCTCTTAACCACGCCGATGGCAACCACGTTGACCAGGCAGTTGGTATCGAAGCTATCGTCGAAGACCACATCTCCGGCCATCACTGGGACGCCCAGGGCGTTTCCGTACTGCCAGATCCCGTCGACCACCCCTTCGGCCACCCAGCGGACGTGGTTGGCGTCCGGGCCGTTGGGGTCGCCGAAGCGGAGCGGATCGGCGGTGGCCACCACCTTGGCGCCCATGCAGTTCACGTCTCTGACGATACCGCCGATGCCTGTTGCCGCGCCCTCGTTGGGCAAGATCTGGCTGGGGTGGTTGTGGCTCTCGTGGGCTATGACCACACACCAGGTATCGTCGATGGCCACTATGCCCGCGTCCTCTTCGGGTCCCTGGACGACGTTGGGGCCGGTGGTGTGCAGGAACTCCTGGAGGGTGGCCCGGCTGCTCTTGTAGGAGCAGTGCTCGCTCCACATGGTATCGTAGTTGAAGAGCTCCGGCAGGGTGGGATCTCTCCTTAGAATATCTGCAATTGAACGCGCCTCAGAGACCGTGAGGCCGAGGCCTGCGCCGCGCAGGTTCGTCTCGACCTCCTGGTCAAGATGACCGATTATCCTCAATAGATGACACCTCTTATAGGAGGATAAGCTTGTGGAGATCGTTATGAATTTGTCGCTGGTGGGTAGTAAATTCGACCGAAGGGAGGATTTACTTGTTGGGTAAGGTATATCTACTTACAATCGTTACAATATTGCTATGCTAGCAACTAAACGTATTCCCGTAACTGAGGCGGTATGGGCCGAGCTATCAGACCTAAAAAGAGCTGGACAGACTTATGACACCCTGCTATCTGAGATGATAGAGAGAGAGAAGAAGGAAAGGCTATTCAGGGATATGGATGAGATTGAAAAGAGAGGGAAGTTCGTGGAGATGAAATGGTAGACTTCCATGTGCTGATAGATGAAGATGCACAAAAATTTCTTGATAATCTATCCGAAAAAAGCCAGCGGATCGTGAAGGAAAAACTTAGGATACTCGAAGAAGATCCTTTTTCTGGAAAACACGGCGACAAAGAATTAATCCAACGAAAGGGTCGCAAAGACATTTATCGCTTGCATATTTCAAGATATTACACCGCGTTTTATAGGATATATAACGACGAGAAGATAGTTAAGATCCTAGGTATCACGACCATCGAGCAGGCGCACAAATTGTATGGAAGATAACCGACGACGAAGGGCGAGCCCATAGGATCGATTTTAGACACGGATTGACACCGATTTACACAGATGCTACCAAAATCAGCGTCTTTACAATCACTGGATTATAGGACAGTGCCCATGTCATATTAATCCACATCCACTCTCGTAACTACTCAGGTACCTAAACCACTATCGGGGGACTTCACTATGCAGGAACTACCCGGGACATGGGGCATACCGCATACACCGTGTTATCCGAGTGCGCTAGCACCGAGCAATCCGAAAGATTGCGAGAGTTACGAATCCCGCTCATGTTTTATCCTCACTGTCAATTATCCGCGTTATTTTCTCTCTTAACATGGGAATATCTTTTCTGGCGGTCACCCAGACAGCGTCAGGGTCTACACCAAAGTAACCATGTATCAATTTATCTCTCATTCCGGCCATCTTCTTCCATGGAATATTGGGATATCCATTTCTCACCTCCAAGGATAGATTCTTTGTGGCTTCTCCGATAATTTCAATTTCCCTAATGACAGCATCTTGAAACATACGATTATTCATAAACTCATCATAACCCACTTCTCTCAAATACTCATCAATTAAATCCATAGCATCCAAAATATGCTTTAGATATACTGTATTATCTTTCATCACCCAAATACCACCACTGCTTCTTTTTCTATTCTATCTGTTAAATACGGACTAATTGATTTCCTAGTCAACAAATCCACTTTTATCCCTAATGCTTCCTCTAACTCTTGTTCTATCCCAACAAGATCTAGAAGGCTTTTCCTTTCCGAAAACTCTACAAGAATATCTAAATCGCTATCTTCTCGTGCTTCGTCTCTCACATAGGATCCAAATATCTTAATCTCTTTAGCACCGTGCCTTTTAAGCATCTCTACAACTTCTTTGATTTTTTCGTCCATCGTCTTTCACATCCTATAGTGGGGTTCGGAATTTCGGACAACGTTTCGAGTGTATCTGAAGTCCAGCCGTCAGGCTGGATTTGGGCGAAGTGCCAAAGGCATGTAGCCAGATACGCTCTGTTAGGCGATGTGGTGCGTGATTAAATATTATGTTGCAGCTCATTTAAAAGCCTCCTTAATATACTCAGAAAGATAACCTCCCTCAGGAACTCCTCCAATGGAATCAGATATTTTAAATTCCCTTTTCACGAGTTTTGCTGTAATTTCTCGGATAGATTGGAATATCACTTCTGATTTGTCTGGTATTTCCTTGCTCTTACCGAATTTCTGCTGCTTAAGTACCGTCCAGATTGAGTTTTCATAGGATTTAAGAGCCTCTATCAGGGGTACGGGTATACTAATATAATACTTATTTAAACTCATTACAGTTTTCAGAATGTCAATGGATTTAGGGGCGAACTCCTTATTTAGATTAGATAAGATTTGGTTCTCTGGAATACCTTCCTTCTGCATTTGGGCATTTTGTCCAGCCATCCAGCTTAGTAGTTGCGTACTTTCAAAATTCACTTTTGTTACTATTTCCCAAATAGACTTGTAATCTTCTAATTGTGCTTTAAGAATATCTGACTCGGCGATTTCTTCCCGAAAGGCACGTTTATTTAGCCAGCTAGTGATAATTGCTGTTACTAAGCCGACACCTGCTCCGATCAATGCAAGAATAATTTCGTCAGTCATAACAAATTCCTTCTTATAGTAGCACCATTTCGCCTAACATCGGTATATCTGCAATACTTCGCATATCACTCCAATCTGGCGGTATATACGAACTTCGTATATCCTTTCCATTTTGGTAGTATATCTGAAATACTGCGTATATGCCTCCCTCTGTACAAACCTGCTATCATCCTGATATTTATTCCTCGCATCCTTTACACTTCATTCATTCTGTTACCTGGAATGGCTCAATACATCGTAC
>DAOG01000094.1 GCA_002501765.1 Methanosaeta sp. UBA204 | reverse complement strand
GTTCTGGTAAGTTGGTGTGTGATTGAACAGTAGTCCTAACTCTAGGAGTGTGGTGGTGTATATCCTCCCTATAGGATATTACCAATCAATTTAGAGGGGATACGACAAAACCCCTTTTAGTTTCGGGTTCTCCTTTTCGATAGCTACCATGGCATCGTCAACGAGCTTGCCGATGGTCGGCTGCTTGGCGCTTGTCTGAAGCTTGGCCCAGCGGGCAACCTTTGGAACCCAGAAGATATTGGCGGCCGCATATTCGTCGCGATCTTCGGGATCGGTGTATTCGGTCTCTTTGGCAGCCTCCAATTGCCTGTATTTCGCCTGGAACGCGTCAGATATATATTTCAGAAAGATCAGCCCGAGAACCACATGCTTGTACTCGGAGGCGTCCATATGTCCCCGGAGCTTGTCGGCCATCTCCCACAACTTATTTTCAAAGCCAAGGTTGGCCCCGTTGCCATTTTTATATTTCATAGGAAACCTCCTTTGAGTTAACCCGATCGAATATGCCAGATTTCCATGAGCCTCCCAAAGCCCGGCGGTTCGGTCTGTGGAGGGACCTTCTGGCTCTAACCGGTCGCGTCGTCCCTGGGAGGCGGATCCAATCTTGTATCGTCCTCCGACGGATAGGGTATGACCAGGATATAGGGTCCCTCGCCGGTCTCTCTGGACATGAACTCGACCCGGTACTCCAAATCCTCGGTCGCCGCCACCAGAACGAAGGACAGCTCGTCTGACACCTTCTCTTTGAGATGCTTGGCGACATCGAAGGCAAATATCCGTCCGCCGTTATCGAAGCGCACACCTACCCTGGAGTAGTCCACATCCACTTCGTTCTCTATCATATCCAGGGCCGGGCCCAGGTCCAGATCGACGAAGTCCGATCCTTCGGACCAGTTCGAGCCTGCCGGGAAGAGAATGACGGCAGGTTCTTCTTTGTTCTGAATCGTTGCCCCTTCCCTGATCGGTGCTTCTCCGGTGGCGGGAGCCCCGGAGGTTGCCGGGAGTATCGCGCCGGTTTCTTCTCCGACCTTTGTGATCTTGCCGGCTTTCAGGACCAGTATCCCGATATCGTCCTCGGCGATGTCGAGTCCTGATACGTTGAACTTTATCAAGGGCGTTATATCGGCTGTCGGGCCGGTCTCGCACCTCAGTACGTTGGTGTCATAGACCTGCCCATTCCCGAAGTCCACGTAGACGTCCCCGGAAGCGGACAGAGCGATCGGTCCGCAGGTGCCGGCGTTTCCCAGGCAGACCAGCGCCAACAGAGACAATAATATCAGCCTATGCCTCATGTTTCATCCCTCTCCAAATATTATAAATATGAATCGCAGCTCTTCTCAGTTGAAGGTTTCGCCCAGCTCGCGGTAAGTCTCCTCCAGAGCCGGGTAGAGTTTCCCGTGGAGGCTGCAGAGTCTATCGTAGATTTCTTTTGTCTCTTCCCGGGGATAGAACCTCGCGCCCTGTCTGACCATCTTCCGACAGGCGGTCTGGAGGTCGGGGTAGTGGCCCGCACCAAAAGCGGCGATGACTGCCGCCCCCAGCACCTCGCCTTCGGCGATCTGGGGTGCCACTATCACCAGGCCGGTGACGTCGGCCTTTACCTGGTTCCAGAGGTCGCTCTTGGCCTGGCTGCCGGTGACCCTTACTTCCGTGGGTCGGGCACCTCCTTCGACCATGACCGAGAGGAGGTGCCGGATCGAGTAGGCACATCCTTCGACGACCGCTCTCACCAGGTCGTCTCCTCTGTGGCGGTGGGTGAGTCCGAAAAACCCGCCTCTGGCTCCCTTCCACAGGGCGTTTCGTTCGCCCATCAGGTGGGGCAGGAAAAGGAGACCTTCGGATCCTGGTGGTGCCCCTTTGGCCATCTCCAGAAGATCCTCGAACGAGGTCCTGCCGAGGATCCTGCCGATCCATTCCAGGCTCTTTCCCGTAGAGGCGATGGTCCCTCCCAGGTGCCACATCCCCGGGGCGGCGGGATGGGGGCGGCAGTAGAGCCGGTGGTCTTTTATCTTTTGGTCCCAGCAGAGATCGACCCCCTCGGAGGTTCCGGCCCGGTCGCATACCATGCCCTTTTCGGTCGAGGCGGTCCCCAGTATCGATTCGACGAAGTCGGGTGCGCCCACGTAGACCGGCGTGCCTTCGTGAATTCCAATCTCCTGGGCAGCCTTCGCGGTCACCTCGCCGATGGGTTCGCCCATGATCTTGTGATCTGGGAAACGTGATCTGTCCAGTCCGCCTCCGGCGATCTCGTCCTCGGACCAGGGGACGATCTCCGGCGAGGCCACCCCCGTGGATATCATGCCAGTAAGCCTGAAGACCGCGTAGTCCATGGCCTGGATGATGAACCTGCTTCTCCTGTACATCCCGGGCCGGTGTTCCTTCAGCCACATCACCTTGGGCATGAACCAGGCCGGGCTGATCGTCCTGCCCAGCCTCTTCGAGAGGATCTCTGCTTCTTCTTCTGCCCTCAGATCCATCCAGAGGATGGCGGGGCCCGTGGGCCTGCCCGCGTCGTCCAGAGCCACCACGCTGGGACCCTGGCTGCCTATGGATATGCCCGCCGGTCTTCCCCGGTCCTGGGCGACCCGGCGGAGGCTTTCTGCGATCGCGTTCCACCAGTCCTGGGGATCGGCCTCTTCGATCTTGCTCGGGTGAGGGTACTTCTGGACGGCGAGAGATAGGAACTGTCCCTCTTCGTCGAAGGCTCCTGCTTTGGCGCAGGTGGTGCCCAGGTCGGCGCCGATCAGGTACATGTTACTGGACCTTTGCTCTGAAGGGGTATAGGGCTTTCTGTAGATCTGGACCTGGATGTAACTTGGCATTGTCAAGATAGAAGAGACCGCAATATTCGCGATATATACTCTCTCAAACCCGATCACAAGGAGATCGTGATCTCTGTTCTGGATAACTATCGCATATCCTGATCAGTTGGGCGGTTCACCCCGCTTCATTCTTTTTACATACTTCTTGAGCACCTGCTCGGCCAGCAGGTTTAATCCACTCAGTGTCAGATGTTCAAGCCATCCCGCGGTCATCCTCTCGCTATAGAACTTGTGCAGCTTCTTCAGGTGGTGCAGGTTGTACTCCAGGCAGGTTCCCATCAGTTCCCAGTGTTCAGGAGATGCTCTCTCCCTTCCGAACCCTTTTACTTTTTCTAGGTGGGTCCCGCCGATGGGTGTGAAGAAAAGGGGCAGCATCAGCCCTGTATACTCTTTGAGAGATTCTACCAACTCTGTGGTCTGGACTACGTCCTCAGTGGTTTCTCCTGGCAGTCCCAAGACCAGGCTGGCTACGGGCAGCCAAGATAGGTCCTGGAAAAGGCCGTAGCACTCCTTTACTATCTCTAGCCACATCTCTACAGACGCGGGTTTGGCTTTGTTCTTCATATGTCTGGCCATCAGCTTGCTGCTTGCGGTCTCGATCCCGACCCAGGCTGACATGTACTTCTGGTCAGAGCCTATTCCCACGATCTCCGAGACATCTTTGAGGATGTCCTGACCATGGTAGACCGATGCCATGCAGAGGTGGGACACGTCTATGGTCCTAGGCCTCAGCTTCTTCACTTCTGTGAAGAGCTCTTTCAGTCGGTCTCTGTCCGGGACGTGGCCTGCAGAACCATAAAGGAAGACGTCCTCTGAGTGGAAGATCAGGTCTTTCTGTCCTGCTTGAATGTTCACCCTGGCATCCTTCAGGATATTGGGGAGGGGTCTATATCTGGGGCGGCGCATGGTGGGTGAACAGAAGGAGCATCCTCTCCAGCACCCTCTGCCTATCTCCACGATGCCGCCGACGGTCGCGCCTCGGTTCAGTGGTATCTCATCTCCAGGCACCATCTCACCGTAGATTTCCTTGGGAACATCTTCGCCGTTCATTATCTGCCTACAAATATCGGGAAAACTGCGTTCGCCCTCGCCCATATATATGTGGTCCACCTTGACATTCTCCCCTTTCAGTTCCCAGGATCCGTTTCCTCCTATCACAACCTTGGGCCGATACTTTCTGATGAGAGGATGATTCAGCAGCTCCAGGAACTTGGTCCGGTTGTAGGGAGGGCCTCGACCGATCATCTCCTCGATCTCCCTGATGGCGATCTTACCAAGAGGGTCGTCGTGTGTTATGCCCACGATTTCTGTATTTGCCCCGATGGCTTTGTCTAGGTGGTCTGGATGGGCTACCATCACTTCGTCGTGCCCGAAACCCGCATCCAGAAGTGCAGCTTCTACCTTGCGCATTCCGCAGGGGGCGAGGACTGCGGATCCATCCTCCTTAGCTTCTACCGGGGGACATAAGAGCCATCTGAATATCCTCTCATTGATGACCGAAACCGGGAGTATGGCCCCGAACCCCAATAGTATCCCGCCGTTGTAGTTGCTCATCATGGTGGCATCGCTGGTGAGGACTATCCTTTTACCTGACATATAACTCCGTTATATTTTGTTAATCTCAGATAAGTGTGTATATACAATAAATTATTATACTGGTATCACTACCAGGGACCCCTGAGGCACACCGGCCCTTCGGGCTACGGGCTCGCACTTGGCACGCATCACGTAGATCAACCGGCCCTTCAATTGATCGTCGAACTCGGTGATGGTCTCGAAGTTGCCCATCCCCTTGGCCAGGACCAGCCAGTCTTCGTCCCACAGCAGGTCCAGAAGCTCGGGACGAGCGTCCTCCAGAGATAGGCCCACCACGGGACCCGAAGGCTCCAGGGGCCTGTCGGTCATACTTCTTAGCTCCTCGGCGGTCACGTCGTTGAGGATCGGTTCGGTCTTGGGCGCGATCACCACCTTCTTGCCCTTCTCCTCCAGCTTCTCGATGACGAACAGGTCGAAGACGATCTCCCCGGCGTTGTCGGTGAGGTAGAGGATCTTCTCGAACCGGTCCAGGTAGCCTCTCGCCTTCTCCAGGTCGCCGCCCAGCTTCTCCTCGAGGGTGTCCTGAAAGACCTCGTGGAAGGTGTTTGCATCGAAGTCGTGGCCCTTCACCCCGTACTCCATCGAGTTCGCAGCCGCAGCGATTCTGATCAGAGCTTCCAGCCCGTCTCCAGATTTGTCGTAGAACTCCACAGCCAGGGGGAGAAGATCTCTGGCGGCCCGGTTGCTCTCCTCCTTCAGGTCGTGGTAGGGATCGAGGTTGCCGCTCCGTCGCTTCATGATGTTCTCTCGTTCCGTGCCCACCACCGAAGAGACGTCGCCTTTGTGAGCGGCCATGAAGTCCACGAGTTCTTCCATGACTTCTAGCTTTTCTTCATCTCTCTCGAAGAGCATGTCGCACTCGAACTTGGCCCTGTCCATTACGCAGCTGTAACAGTTGGAGGACATCTTCAAACCGGCCACCCCCCTGCCAGAACAGCTATCACGCCAGGTATGGCCGCGGAAGCGACCTTGCCGTTCGACCCGCCGCTGAGAACAAATACTATGCCCCGGTCGCCCACGACGTCTCTGATGATCTTCGTCATCTTGGGGTAGGCGCTGAGGGTGAGATCGAACCCACCGTAGTCGTCCCGGTGAGAGTCATGACCGAATATCACGAAGCATAGCTGAAAGTCGAAGTCCTTGGCCAGCTCCATCACGCTTATCAGCTCGTTCAGGAACTGGTCGTTCTCGGCGTTGAACCCGATGCCCACGTCGTAGTTGTTCTTGTTGGTGTCGTAGTTTGAGTGGGACTGGTGGTTGAAGTTTATGTGGAAAACGTTCGGGTCGTCGCCGAAGATGTTCCTGGTACCGTCGCCGAAGTGGGGGTCGACGTCCACGATCAGGAACCTCTCCAGCCCCATCTCTCTCAGCCGGACGATGGCCATGGCCACGTCGTTGAAGTAGCAGAATCCCCAACAGCTTCCGGAACTGGCATGATGACCCGCCGTCCCGGTGTAAGCGAAGGCGTTATCGGCCTCGCCTTCGGCCACCATCTCGGCAGCCATGACGACGCTCCCTGCCGAGAGCAGGGCCACGTTGTAGTAGATCATGTTGTAGGGCTCATTACGTATGTTTTCGATATGTTCTTTGGTATGAACATCCTCTACAAGCCCCAGTGGCACCGGCTTTGGCCTGATGACTTGGACGTCCTTTCCGTCGACAAGACCTGACTTCATGAGGGCGTCAAAGGAGGGTTTAATCCTCAGCTTCAGGACGCTGTGGCCATCCGTGCCGAAGTCCTCGTGATAAATAACCGCGACCTTCATGGATCTCAATCCCTGACCTGGCATATTAAATGTTCTCCTAGATCTCCTCGTACCGAGGATACCTCTCCAAGAGCATGCCTTCGACCACGATGGGCATATCTCTCAGAGCGTCGTTCATCGCCCTCTGCAACTCCCACTCCTTGCCGGAGTGGATGGTGAGGAGCGGCTCGCCTTTCTTCGCCACCTCGCCCGCCTTCTTGTGAATGAGGACGCCCGCCTTCTTGTCCGCAGGAGCACCAGCGCTCCTGGCGATCTCCACTATCCGCTTGTTATCGAAGGATATCACGTAGCCGCCGATGGGTGCGAGGACGTCTCCGGTGTACTCGCCCACCTCGATATCGCTGCTCTTCACCGTGGGGTCTCCTCCCTGGGCCTCGATGATCTCCACCAGCTTCCGGTGAGCGCCCCCGCTCTCCAGGATCTTCTCCGCCGCTACCTTGCCCTCGCCCCGGGCGGCCACGCACCCCATGCCCGCCATGCAGCCTATCTCGAGGAGGATCCCTGCCAGGGCCAGGCTCTTCTCTCTCAGGCTGTTGGGCCCGCCGCCGCCCTCCAACATGGTCAGAGCCTCTTTCACCTCCAGCGCAGGTCCTACCGTCCTGCCCACGGGCGATCCTCCGAAGGTCATGGCGCATTCCACCCTGATCCCCAAGCGGTCTCCCAGGTCGATCAGGTCCTTGGCCATGGCCCTGCCGTCTGTGGGCGTGGCCAGCTTGGTGCCCGGGCCCACGGGCATATCCATCACCACGGCGTCCGCGCCTACGGCGCCCTTCTTGGACATGATGGAGGCCAGCATCTGGCTGTAGGGGTCTATCGTCAGGGCATACTCTGCCTTGATTAGCTTGTCATCGGCGGGGGCTATGTTGGTGGCTCCGCCCCAGGCCAGGATGCCGCCTACGTTCTCGGTTATCTCCCTGATCTCGTCGCCGCTGAACTCTACCGGGGCCAGGATCTCCATCAGGTCTGAGGTTCCTCCTGCACCGGTGATCGCCCTGGAGCTGGTCTTGGGTATGAGGAGGCCAGACGCGGCAACGATGGGCACCACCAAAAGGGAGACCTTGTTTCCGGGCACACCACCTATGCTGTGCTTGTCCACCACAGGATGAGTGTCGAAATGAATCCGTTCGCCGGTATCGATCATGGCCCGGGTCAGCCACTCGGTCTCCTGGGAGTCGAAGTCTTGCATGTAGAGGGTGGTGAGGTAGGCGGAGATCTCGACGTCGCTGAGGTTGTTATCGACGATATCCTGGACTATGGTCCTGATCTGGTCCTCGGTGAGCTTGTCCCTGTCCATGATCCTTTTTATGTAGCCGACCGACGCCGGTTTCGGCGCGGAGGTTATATCGACCTCCTTTACCTCGCCTATCCTCTGGTGGGCCTCGGTGAATGTTCCTATCTGGCCGGGTTTGACCATCTGGGTGGTGATATCCAGTATGGCCGTGAGGGAGACACCCTTGGCCCGCACCCGTACCCGGTCACCGGCGTTCATCCCCAGCTCTCTGGCGTCGGCCAGGTTGAGCATCACCTTGTACTGTCCTATCTCTATGTCAAAGGCGTTAACTTCGAACATCATCGGTTGAATCCTCCGCGGCTGGCGATGGGTTGGTTTGTTGGCTTAAGTCTTTAACTCCTATGAGAACCGGCTTGTGGGGGTTGTGCTTGTGGTCGTCGGCGAGATGCCAGAATACCGTGCCAGACGGTGAGGATGAGTTACGACGCCGATCCCGTACCTGTCTAAAGCTATTCCACATGATAGATCTGATAGGCTGCTTGTATCCTATATTCTGCAGGTGTAATGCGGGTTACCCCGCGATGGGTGCACGTTGTGTGGCGTCCCACCCCGAGCGCCTTCTTCTCGGCGCGGACCTCCTACGATCCTCCTGCCCCGGCCCGCCTTGAGCAACCTGCACCGGCGAGTCTTCCACCACGACCTGCGCCTCGAACTCCTTCTCGCCATCGGATATAGCCCTGGCAATAGTCACCCTCTCCACGCAGATCCCGGCGCCGCTGGAGTCGTTCTCCACATATCCCGCCGAGAAGACCTTGCTACCGTTGGAGAACAACGCTGCTTCCACCTTGAACCGGGAGGCGCGTAAGAGTTCTGCATGGCCTTCGTGGCTACCTTCATGGTATCTCCATCCACAGCTCGGAAGAATCGAAGATCAAATCTGCATCATCGGGCGAAATCCCTCTCAACCCCATTTTTTCGAGTTCTTCTTCAGAAAATAATTCATCATAAACGAATATATTCAATCCTTTTTCCATCAAAAGCTTGACCAACGCCAAATTTCTGCTATGATACAACTGCTTCACGCCCTGTCTGAAAGTTATCCCTTTGATACAAATTTTTACATCATCCAGGGGCTTATTTACCTTCAAACACTCTAAAATAATCTTTCCAGCCCAATATTCAATCATCTCATCATTTATTGTCCTGGAAGTTCGGAGCAATTCTGAATAACTGAACTTCTCCCTCTCCTCCATATATTTTATTAAAAACCATGGGTACACCGGTATACAATGCCCGCCAACACCCGTCGAGGGCATGTGAAGGTGACAGTACTCGTGATTTGCATACTCCCTTGCCTCATAAAAATTAATGCCCAGCTCGCCGGATATCTTAAAAAGCTCGTTGGCCAGAGCGATGTTCACGTCTCTGTAGCAGCCCTCCATCAGCTTTATGAACTCGGCCACTCTCGCAGAGGAGACCATATGCAGATCAGCAATAAATTTTTTGTATATGTCGTATACCTTCGTGCCGCTCTCCTCATCCACACCCCCGACAACCTTGGCAAATTCTCTCAACCGGGAGATGCTGTACCCCGTCATAATCCTCTCCGGAGAATGCGCCAGATGAAACTCTCCCAGCTCAAGCCCGCTCTCCTCTTCCAGCCACCTCCTGGCCAGAGTTTCTGTTGTCATCGGCGGGACCGTTGTCTCCAAAACCACCAGATCACCTCTCTTGAGAATCCTCCCAACACTTCTGAAGGCGCTCTCCAGGATTCCAAAATCTGGATTATAAGTATCATCGACAAACAGCGGTACGATCACGATGAAAACATCACAGCCTGCGGCATCTTCATATTCTGGTGTGGCGATAAGATTCTTACCACCGTGCTTCTCGACCAGTTCACCCAATCCGGGTTCTTCCGGAATCGGATTTGTGCCTCTGTTTATCATGTCACATTTTTTCGCATCAACATCCACGCCAATGACCTTGAGACCGCTGTCTGCTATGACAAAAGATAAAGGCAGACCTGCTTTCCCCAATCCGACTACAGCTATCACTTCAGCCACTCCTTCTCTATTTTCACAGTCTTGCCACAAACACAGTTGTACACAATCTCCTTGCCATTCTCCTCAACAACGTCACTCAATTTATTTCCACAATAACAGACAGAACCCCTCAACCTTGCCGGGTTTCCATATACCAGACCAAATGGCGGAACCTCTTTTGTAACAACACTTCCAGCACCGATCATCGCGTACTCTCCAATTACAACGCCGCATATGATCACGGAACCTGCGCCTATGCTCGCGCCTTTCCTGACGAGGGTTGGAGTTATCTTTTCTACGTTCCAGATACCGGCTCTCGGATGCAGATCATTGGTGAACGTGACCGATGGCCCGATGAAGACATCATCCTCTATTTTGACCCCTCTGTAAACGGACACAAAGTTCTGAATTTTGACGTTATTTCCAATTTCGACCGCAGCGTCTATATATACATCTTTAGCGATACTGCAATCTTTACCAATTTTTGATCTCTCTCTTACATGAGCAAAATGCCATATCTTCGTGCCATCTCCGATATCATCGCTCTCCACGATGGCCGTCGGATGCTTCACATACACTTCTTTATCGCCTCGCATATCCTCAGATTTTCGAGAGCCTGCTCTGGTGTAACCGGAAACTCCTTGCCCTTTATTACACAATCAACAAACTCTTTTAACTCGACCTTCAATGGCTCCACCTTATTGACCAATACCTTCTCGATTATGTTCTCCTGGGTGTATCTCTCGTTCTCCACGCTGTATTTTTCTGGCATTCTGTACACGTAGATCTCCTGAGCCATGAAGTCCCCCTCTATCGTAAAATCCTTATCTTCGACATATATTGACCTGATCTTCTTAGATGCCAGTCTGCTCGCAGACATGGCTACAACCGATCCACCAAAGTCAAGTACAACCTTGCAGAGATCGTCGTTTCCAGCGCTGTAAATCCTATACTCGTCTTCCTCAAACAGGACATTGGACACAATATCGATGTCGTGTATCATCAGGTCCTCAACAATGGTACTATCCGTGATTCTCGCAGAGCCCGGATTATGTCTTCTTATCTCAATATAGTACGGATTAGTAATTATCTTCTTGATCTCATCTACAATCGGGTTGAATCTCTCGATATGACCAACTCCGACGGTCAAATCTTTATCTTTTACTACCTTTAAGAGCTCTTCTCCCTCTCCGACGCTCAATGTGATCGGTTTTTCTATCAGGCAATGTACACCTTTCTCAACGGCCTTCTTCGCAACATCAAGGTGATATCTTGTTGGAACGCAGATGCTTACAGCATCGACGCCGTTCATTAAATCCCCAATAGAACCGCAAACCTTTGCGCCATACTCTCTCATTCTATTCGCATTGCCCTTGTCCATATCGAAAACATAGGTATCTTCAACAGCCTTAAGCTCGGAATAGACCCTCACGTGGTTCTTGCCCATGCTTCCAGTACCAACAACACCCAACCTCATGCCATATCTCCTACAACTTCGACGATATATCTCAGATCATCTTCTGTCAGAGCAGGATGCACCGGCAAGCTTAAAACCTTGTTTGCTAGCTCCGAGGCAACCGGGCATCCAGCATCGTCATAACCCAGTTGTTGATACAATGGCTGCTTAAAAATTGGCAGAGGATAGTGAATCGCACATCCTACACCCTTTTCCTGCAGGCGATTCATGAGGATATCTCTGGACATCGGAAAATCATCCTCAACTTTGAGGACGTACTGATGATATACATGTTCTACCCTTTCGTCCTTATAAGGAGTGATCAACCCTTCTGCCTTCATCAGATGCTTATTCAGGTATTCTGCATTCTTTATCCTCTTCTCATTGAACCCGTCCAGCTTTCTCAGCTGCTCAACGCCGATTGCAGCCTGGATATTCGTCATCCTATAGTTAAATCCCAAACTTGTATGGAAATACTTCCCGCTATCACCATGATTCCTGAGCAACCTGCATGCTTCAGCAATCTCATCGCTGCTGGTTGTTATCATCCCTCCTTCTCCGGTGGTCATATTCTTCGTTGGATAAAAGGAAAAGCATCCAACTCCGGAGCATCCAACCCTTTTGCCGCTATACTTTGCGCCGTGTGCCTGTGCGCAGTCCTCGATGAGGTGCAGGTTATGATCCTTACATATCTCCCGGATCGACTGGACATCGAATGGATGACCAAACAGGTGGACTCCCAGGATTGCCTTTGTTCTAGAAGTCACCTTTTCCAGAACGTCATCCGGATTGATATTGAACGTTCTCTCATCCACATCGGCAAAGAGAGGCCTGGCACCCTGATGCAAAATGGAGTTTGCAGTGGCTATAAACGTGAAAGGTGTGGTAATTACCTCGTCGCCCTGTTTGATGCCCAGACTTTTGAGTGCCGCGCACAAAGCAATCGTACCGTTGCAGACTGATACCGCACTTCTGGCTCCGATGTATTCTGCAAATGCCTCTTCGAACTGCTCAACAACTCTTCCCTGAGCAAGCATTCCAGACTTCAGCACCTCTTCAACTGCTCTTATTTCATCTTCTGTTATAATTGGTCTTGCCATTGGGATGGATATCATATCAACATTTCACCTCTCTTTATATATCCACGTAGCTCCTGATCATCTTGGTCCGGTTGTAAGAGTAAGAATGGCCAAGCTCTGGAAGGATATGAGCAGGCCAAAATAACCTCCTGCAACTGAGATGTGTGACTTTTTTCCGGATGATTGCATATATGTCAAACCATTTCAAGAGAGTTTATAATCTTCAACCAGGGGATTCTCTCAAAATCAATATCTTACCTATCTTTCAAAGATAATCCTACACCATCGTAATTAACGGTTTTCGTCCCTCCGCCGGCAGCAAATTTTTTTATTTTTGTTGCATGTGATAGATGATATAAAAACATCATACAACCTGGAATGGGTGCATCGATAGGGATACATCATCTAGATGTGTTATTATTGTGTGACATATATTCAGATTACAAATGCGATCCGAATATCAAACGGGAACGGTTAATGGAGGGATTGGTTGCTTAACCGAATGAGGTCGTCCTGCAATTACACACGACAGCATCTCCCTTAAAATCGAGATAATATGAAAACATACCAAAAATCAGCCAACTACATTTTGGCTTTATAACAATTACGACCAGGTTATTATCGGTAGCGGATGTGATCCAAAACAACGAAAACGCAAAGACGCCAGGACGCAAAGACGCAAAGAATAATAGCACCCTTTGCGCCTTTGCGCCTTTGCGTTATACCGTGTAGGTTTTTTGGTGTATGTTTCTGTGATTTTGAGGTGGTGTGTGTATAGGGTACAAATAGGACAGTATTGCTGATTGTTGATAATTGTTGGACAGCCTCCAAACACCCAAAAAACACCGAAGGCCGGAGCCGGGATTCGAACCCGGGTCATGGGATCCACAGTCCCAAAGGATATCCCCTACCCTACCCCGGCGCTGCAGGCATCGGACTCACTTTGAGATAATAAAGCTTTCCCCGCGCCAGGCGCTCTTTTCGATCCGGCGCGGTGATAGGATGCGCCGGAAGGATCAAGATCCTGGTCCGCGGCGATGGTATTAAATATGGAGCAGTACCACCGGCCGATGGTGCCAACAGCATGTACAGAGATGCCTCCGATTCTTGATCCGATAAAGAGAGCGTATTGCCGCACCCAGGTGAGCTGGGCCATCATCATGGTGGCAGGGGTCCTTGCTGTATACACTACCTACCTTCTGGCGGCGCATGGAACCTGGCTTATCGTGATGCTGTCCAGCCTTATAATATCTTCTCTCTTGTTCTATAAACTTACGATAGAGGGGCGCGATGACTGGCTCGAGCTCAGGCTGGGAATTGGCCTCATCCGTACGAGGATCCCGTATAACCAGATCGAGTCATGTATGGTGGTTGAGGCTATCTGGTACTACGGCTTGGGAGGTGATCTCACGCCCCTTGGCTGGATCTACAACCTCTCAGGTACCTATGCGGTTGAGATCCGGATGGTGGATGGCCGCAGATATCTCATCGGCTGTGATACTCCTGGAGAACTACAGGATTTTGTTCGACGGCACGCCGATACTTGTAAGTCTGCCCGATCTTACCAGACCCATTTAAGCTGCGAAGTAAAAGATTGTTTCCTTCGAAGGTGAGATATGTCCATAAGCTGGGAACGAATCTCCGGAACGATCAGACGCCGGGTGAGGGCCGAGAAGGGAACTGTTGATGCTCATGTTCATCTGTATACTGGAGCGGATAAACTTCTGACGCTGGGAAGAGAGTGTGGTATCGAGCATTCCGTCGTCTTTGCATTTCCACGCCACGTGGAGAGGGGGCCTGGTACACATGCCATGGCGAACAGATTGGTGCTGGAGGCCGCAAGAAAGCATCCGGTGCTGTACCCCTTTTATTATATCTGGCGCGATTTGAAACTCCCGGAGATAGATAGTTACAGAGGTGTGAAGTGGCACGACCTCGGCTGGGTCTTCGAGGAGACGAACTTCGAGAGCACGATGAAAGGAATCGAAGACCGCAAACTGCCGATGGTCATGGAGGATAGGTTCGAGGTCACAGCCGAACTCCGGAGGAGGTACCCGACGATCTGTATGATAATTCCGCATATGGCTGCCTTCAACGGTGGGCTGCGCAAGGTTCTCAACCGCTTTGGAGAGGATCCGAACGTTTACCTGGATACCTCTCTGGCACCCCCACGCCAGGTAAGGCGAGCAATTAAGAAGATCGGGGCTGAGCGGGTGATCTTTGGGTCCGATTATTCCTATGGAGGGATCTCCTACGAGCTGAAGAAGGTTATGGGTCTCAGGCTCCCGGAGGATGAACGGCTGGCGGTTCTGAGCGGAAACATACTCAGGCTCATGGGAGAGATCTGATCTCAGCGCCTCAGCACTCATAGGGATCATCCTGGTCCGGCGCGGTAGGCGCTCTTTGTGGCGTCGACGACCAGCGATATCAGATCATCCAACCGGTTGATGTAGTAAACCGTTCCCAGGCTCTTCAGCGCATCCTCTACCTGCTTGTTTTTGTTCGTCTCGTCGATGCAGAATAACACGAACCTGCCCGCTTTGGCAGAGATGAGGGTAAAAGATATATACCAAAAAGTAGATGGAACCTATTGTTAATAGCTAACAGGCAGTGAGGGCATCCCCTCTTAAATGGTAGAGAACCACCGGCTGCCTGGGTAATTACACCATTTTCTTCATGTCTTCTTGATTTTGTCTATAACGTCTTCTAAGTTTATGAAGCGATCTGCTAGCCGAATCATGTCCTTGCCGATGCCGTGTTTCCTGAAGTATGCTATTTCTACGATTATACCACTTCGTTGAAGTTCATCTATGGCCTTATGATAGTCATAATCTCCTGAGACTAATACAGCAACGTCATAAGCCCCTGCTTTCCCTAAAGATAGCATATCCGAGACCAGTGCAATGTCTACGCCTTTCTCAATAGATTTCTCGATCCTGGTAATTTGGTTGCAGTGATCGCATTTAAAATCGAAGTATCTTTTCTTGAGGGGAATAATAGACGTCTTAAATCCTACATATTCTAAGTAATGATAATAGGCCACCTGCTTATCTATCTGTGTTCTTAATCTGGCATCATTATCTGGATTTGAGGGAATCGAACCATAGTAATATGCCCTTTTTAGTTTCCGCCCCGCGGTTAGTTCTTCTCTTAGCTTGACACAATCCACCTGCTCGCCGAAGTTCTTGGCTCCATGTAACAGGTTTTGGCCGTCGATAAATATCATCACCCGATCAGCTGTCATAAATATCTAAGACGAGGGTCACCTTAGAACACATAAAGCTTATGCCCTTCCACCGAGGGGCTAGCCAAGATCGAGCCAACACCGCTATCTTAGACCGCTTTTTCCAAAGGGCAGGGGATCCTGTGGTGTGATGAAGATGTGTTCCTGCATAGTATGTGAGGTGCCTGTTACCACCCAGACTATCGGCGGTCGTAGCTCCGGAGAAGGGGTCTTCTTTCTGGATCCAGGTCCGGCTGGCGCCCATCTCGATAGGCGCTCTTTGTGGCGTCGACGACCAGCGATATCAGATCATCCAACCGGTTGATGTAGTAGACCGTTCCCAGGCTCTTCAGCGCATTCTCTACCTGCTTGTTTTTGTTCGCCTCGTCGATGCAGAATAACACGAACCTGCCCGCTTTGGCGGCTTTCTGGATGTTGTCCCATTGATTGTAAAGGTTCTGAATGTGGGTATCGGTTATGCAGAGGATGAGACAGCCTTTCCTGGCTTCGGCCAGCTCCAGCACAGTCTCTCCGGGGATGTGGGTCCTGGAGCCCAGATACTGGACCAGGACATCTTCCACCGCGCCCGGGTCCCTGGTCCACTCCTGGACGACGACCCGGTCGCTGAAGCTGACCGCCGCCAGCTCCGCACCCTGGGAGTATGCGAACTGGCTGGCCTTGAAGGCGGCCAGGGTGGCAGAATGGGTCTTCGTCCCGGCGCGGTGGCCGTCCATTGACCTGCTGGAGTCCAGGACCACCAATAGGTCGGGAACGCGCCCGGCACCGGCCATCATCTCGCAGGACTCCTGCTCCCGCTTGTAGGTGGTAATCCCCGGAACCAGCCTGGGGCTGAGGCTCAACGAGTAAGGGACGTCCAGATCGCCGGGCGGGTCGGAGAATCTCCACTTCACCAGACCCGTGGGGTACCAGCTCTCTTTGACCCTGGAAGAAGGTCTTATCTCGATTTTGTAGCTCTGGTCCCGGTACCACCTCTTCAGGTCACCCTGAAGGCCCAGAACCTCCAGAGCTCTTCTGTACTCCTCGGGCTTTAGATCCGAGGCAAGACCGGAAAGCGGAGCCGCATGAGCGTTCCCCTTCAGCATCTCCAGTGTCCTGACCTCGCCTTGCCCCAGCAACCCGGGCTCAAGACCCTCCAGGATCCTGGCGGTCTGCTGGCACTGCCTGAACCACCGGCTCCGATCTCTGACCCCCCAGGAGAAGACCTGGAGGAGCTCCTCTTCCTGAGGCAGATCCGACGACGGCAGACCAAGATCGAGATCCCAGTACCGGCCCAAAAACCCCAGCACCGCCCGGTCCAGAGGCGCAAGATCCTCTTTCTTCTCTTCTGCCAGGCGTCTCCACCCCAGGACCACCTTCTCCTCGTCCTCGTTGCTTCTCTCCAGGCGGAAGGTGTCCACCACGATCCCGGAAAAGACGTTCACCATCACCCTGGCCAGAGACTCGTTTCTGCGGCTGAGGCCGCGCAGAGCGGCCAGGGATAGCTGGCCCGCGACCTCCAGCGACCGGGGGCAGAATAGATAATGAACTATGAGGTGATCGAAGAGGTTCTCGAGATAGAGGTGACCCTGGTCGATCGTACCCCGGTCGACGACTATCCTGTAGTTCTCGAAGGGAAACGATCCCTTCTCAGCCTCGCCGATCTCCGGCCGGGGTAGCGGAGGCCTGTGCCAGTTCGAGAGAGACCTCTCCCAGACCTCAAGGACCTCTTCTTCGATAGATCTTTCCACCAACCTTTCCCGCTCCCACCTCGGGGCCGTAGCCCCTGGCATATATCGCGCCACCTCTCATCCTCCATCCTGCCCGGGTTCCGGCTCTGCCCTTCACCAGGATCCGGCCGCCTTTCATCATAAGACCCAGATAGCTGCCCGCATCGCCGCCCACGCAGATCCTGCCGTCTTTCATCAACCAGCCGGTCCTGGACCCGACCCTCTCCTTGGCCACGATCCTGCCTCCTCTGTTGCCCAGACCCAGATAGTTGCCTGCTTGGCCCAAAACGACGCCCCAACCACCTCTCATCTTTCTGAAGGCGTAGTCGTCGCAGGATCCGGCCACGATCCCACCGCCAGCCATCTCCTGGCCCAGGTAGTCGCCCGCCTCGCCCTTCACCACGATTCTCCCGCCGCTCATCTTCTCCCCTACATGATGGGCACCCCTGCTTTCGTCCAGAACGATCGATCCCTTCCTCAGCTCCAGACCGGCAAAGTCCATGGCAGGCAGCATCAGTGGCTCCGGGATCCTCTCGGCAACCAGGCTGGATAAAAAACCCCAGACGATCTGGTCGTGCTTTTTGGCCCGCGGCCCGGTCTTGATCAGGCCGAAGAGGAGTTTCTCGTCCGATGGGGCCAGCTCCTCCACCTCGGACCAGGTGGGCCTATCTCCCACCTTCTGGACGAAGTCCTCGAATCCCAGGACGAAATCGCCATCGCGCGTCTTTAGACGCCTCTTTTCTCTCGCCTTGCCCTTGTAGGCATCTTTCATGAAACCCTTGAGGCTCATCCCATCTGCTCCAGGGCCGGGATGTAATCTAGACAAGCGATGGGATCGTCGTAACCGGCAAGCTCTCTTGTAGCCTCTTTGACCGAGATCTCCCCGTCTATCGCCCTGGAGAAGATCATGTTCATATCTCCCCGTTCGTTGAGGGTCCGGTTGATGCTCTTCTCCACCAGGTCTCTGATGTACTCCAGCCGTCTGGCCCCGTAGTAGGGAGGTCTCTCCAGGACGGTCCGGTTGGGAGAGACCCGATGCCAGATCACGTAAGGTGCTATCGCCCTCAGAACCTCGATCTTGCTATCGGCGTCGGCAAGACCGGTCAGGAGAGCCATGGACTTTGTGTAGGCTCTCAGGTCCTGTCTCACCCTGTCGGAGAGTCCCTCGTCCACCTGCCAGCAACAGACCTCGGGATTGTTGAAGTAATGGCATCCCGCACATAAACCCCGGCTGGGTTTGGTGCCCGATAGCTGGCTCTTATCGTAGCCAGGGGCCCTTTCGCACAGGGTGAAGTCCCTGATCAGAGATACCACCGCCAGCTCCACCTGGCTGTCCAGGTCGACCTCTGCCACCAGCCGGGGAAGAGCTTCGAACTCATCTGCGCCGAACCTGGGCAGCCTCTTGGCCAGCTCCCGGATCTCTTCGTCTCGTTCTGCCAGGGCCAGGCCGCCCAGCAGGTCGGGCTGAATGGCAGGAACAGAGACCGATATCCGGTCCAGGAGCGCCTCGTCCAGAGGATAGGTGGAGCTGAAGTCGGGGTTCATGGTGACGAAGTAGCAGGTATCTCCGACGTTTAGAGTCTTTCCCGCATAGTTGACCTTCCGCTTCTGGAGAAGTTCCAGGAAGATGTTCTGCTTCCCGCTGGGGAAGCGGTTGATCTCGTTGATCACCTTCCAGTTCGACCGAGACCAGGGTGTCCACAGGACCTCGATGGTCTCGCCACCCGAAGAGGACCACTGGCGTGGATCGATGAAGCCTATCATCTTCTCTTCGGTCTGCTCGGGATGGCCTGAGATCATCAGGTTCTCCACATCGTCGAAGTCCAGTCCGGTGAAGGCGCTACCCAGCAGGTTCACCAGGGTAGTCTTGTTGGCACCCATCCCGCCGTATAGTAGGACGGCCCTGTTCCTGAGACAGGCGTTGGCCAGCGAGAAATAGAGCTGGGAGTTCAAGTGACGGTCGCCCACCCGGAGGTCGAGTCTTCCCATGTGGAGGCGCAGTTCTTTCAGGGTGGCGACCAGGACGTCTATCTTCTCCAGGGGGTCGGACATATAATCGAAGGGGTGTGCTGGTGATATTTAAAGAAGATGAGACGAACTCTTAGCTACTCTTTCATCCCTACCAGAGCGCTGGCCAGCATGATCGGACCAACAAAGTCTTTTCTGGCCCGGCTGGAGTCCACAAAGACCCGGTCCATTATCACCGGGGCTCCGAACCCCTTCACACCAGAGAGAAGCATCATGGTGCGGAATATCAGGTTTCCGGATATGCCGTCCGGTGCCACGATCAGGTCGTCTCCCTTACAGGTCTCGATGAGGATCCCTCGATGACAGGCCCTGACCCCGGCGTCGGATGCCAGTCTGGCCACCAGCTCGCCCTCGGCCAGGGTCCTGTCCACCCTTCCGCTCCGGCCCAGATCTTCCATCCTCCCGCCGGAGAGTATCGAGACAGCAGGATCTACGCCCATCGCCTTAATGTACCCGGCGCCCATCACCGCCAGGTCACGCCGGTCGGATATCGAGTCGCCCTCGGCGATGCCTACGGGAGCCAGAAAAAAGCTCCAGCCAGATAGCTCCAGGAGCGAGATCCGTCTTACCCTTATCTCGAAGGCGTCGACGAGAGCCTTCACGGCCCGGGTGGCGGACGTGTTACCCCTGACGGCACCGTCGATCTCGCCTCTGGCCAGCAGGTCGACGAGCGCAGACGGTGGGTTTTTGGTCTCAATTTGTTCCAGCTCGCAGTCGCAACCAGGATCGCCGACGATCACGATCTCCGCGTACTCCGAGGCGGCCTCTATGCCTTTGAGGAGACGAGAACCGCCGCCGTCCATGCCGATGCCGATCCTGGCACGCCCCGTTCTGGCCGCATCTTCCAGTCGGGATATGAACTCGGCGTCCACGAGATCGCCTCACCTTATCCCCGTGATCCGGTCGCGCCAAAGATCGAAGAGAACCGTCCGATCGTCGCCGGAGACGATCACCAGACGTTCTTTCTCGGTCACCTCGCCGATCCTCGCCGCCGACAGTCCGCGCCTCTGGAAGACCCCGATTACCTCGTCTGTCTTCTCGTCCGCGGCGGTGACCACGAACCCCATGCCCGGATACATCTTCTGCCAGGATATCATCTCCATCTCTTCGGGCATGGGGACCGAGTCCATGTCCACCACCGCGCCCACACCGCTGGACTCCAGGAGCATCCCCAGGGTGCCCAGCATCCCTGGGTTGCTGATATCTTTGCCTGCGGTGACCAGGCCGCTCTCTCCCAGCTCCTGCATCGATCCGAGCTGGCGGAGCAAGATCTCGCCGTCTTTGAAGCTGGTGGAATCCCAGTTGATCTGGAACCTGGGACGGACCGTGCCGTCCAGATCCACTGCCGCCACCACCGCGTCCCCGGGCCGGGCTGTGCTGCTCAGGATGACAGCGTCCTTCCTGGCCTTGCCGAGGATGGCCACGTCCAGGGAGCTGTAGGGTGTGTCGGGATGGAAGTGGCCTCCTATTATGGGGACGTCGAACTTCTCGATGCCCTGCCGCAGACCGCGAAGGACATCCTCGACCAGCTCGGGAGAGTTGGCGGAGAATACGTCGACCATGGCGATGGGCCATCCTCCCATGGCCGCGATGTCGTGGACGTTCACCAGGACCGCGCAGTAGCCCGCCCATTCGGCATCGGCCTCCAGCAGCTTGCTCCATATGCCGTCTGCCGCGAGGAGGAGGACCTCGTCGCCGTCGTCCACGACCGCCGCGTCCTCGCCGGAATAGGCTATGATCCGATCCGAGTTCACCGGAAAGTGCCTGACGAGGTCACCGATGGCCCTCTTGCGGGTTATGCCCACGAACCCGCGAAGCTCGGAGGCTAAAGACTCCAGGTTCATCGGTTGCTCTCTGCACCTGGGGCAAAAAATAGCTGACGGTGCAGGGCGGATCGATCGTCACATCTGATCTGCGCCTGCGAGGGTGAAGTAGGCGAGGAGTGCTTCGAGCTGTATCCGCTCGTTCGCCCCCTCGGTCATCCTGAAGTCGATCTCTCCGATCTTGTCTATCAGGCTCACCCAGGTAGATTCGGGTAGCTGCGCCAGACTTGAACGGGGGTCGTCCATGAGCTTGATCATCTCCCGGTACATCTGGACTACGACATCCTCCCCGGAGAGGCCCTGGATCAGGAGCAGCTCGTCCAGGAAGCTCCTGGCCTTGGTGAACTCACCGCCCAGAGCCGAGTCGATCATATCCCTGATCTGTTCCGGCCTGGCGGTGGCCGTGGTCTGGTATATGGCCTCGTCGGTGACGAGATCCTCCATAAGCGAGGCTGCCTGGAGCGCGTTTATGGCTATCCTCATATCTCCGCGGGCTACATAAACTATGGCCGCCAGCCCCTCGTCGGTCAGGGAGACGTTCTCCTGAGAGGCTATGTAGATCATCCTATCTTTCACCGCCTCTTCGGTGAGAGACCTGAACCTGTAGACCGCACACCTGGACTGGATAGGCTCGATTATCTTGGAGGAGTAGTTGCAGGATAGGATGAACCTGCAGTTAGCGCTGTACCGCTCCATCGTGCGCCTCAGGGCGCTCTGGGCATCGCTGGTGAGGGCGTCGGCCTCGTCTAAGAATATCACCTTGAACTCGGCCTCGCCCAGGGGAGACATCCTGGCGAAGTCTTTCACCTTGTGCCTCACCACGTCTATGCCCCGCTCGTCGCTGGCGTTCAGCTCCAGGAAGTTGCCTCTCCAGCTCTCCCCGAAAAGTTCACGGACCGTGCTTATGGCCGCCGCGGTCTTTCCCACCCCGGGCGGACCGGAGAATAGCAGATGAGGCAGGTTCCTCGATGCGACGTAGGACTTGAGACGCTTTATTATCTGGTCCTGGCCTACCACGTCGTCCAGCTTAAACGGCCTGTACTTCTCGATCCAGATCTCCTCTCTGATAAGAAAACCCTCCTTGTTGGAGTCTTTCGGTGAGTATATCAAAGTTCCCGTGGTCACCGCCGCGAAGAAGATTATGATGATGATGTGTGGAGATCGCCGTCGGGGCGGCCGCGATAGTATGAGGGGATACGGCCTCTGGAGAGGAGATGGGAGGATAGATCAATCGAGGCGATGATGGAGGGAGAACGTACCCTGTCGGGGCCACGCGCCGATCGGTGAGGAGAACTACCGGGGAGACAAGATCAAAAGTGGCCGCCAGGAGAGGATCGTCGTGAGATGCAACCTCGATAAGATACCTTGTGCGGAGATCAGCGACGCAAGAGGACCTCCGGCGGCACAAGGACCGCGGATGGTGTATAACGTCCCGAGCCTCGTTCATTTCTTCACTTCTTCCTCAATAATATATCTCAATCTCTTTTTCAAGGCAGGAATATCCTTTTCAACCGTATCCCAGACGGCATCTATGTCTACACCCAAATAATCATGTATCAACTTGTCTCTCATTCCCGCTATATCTTTCCAAGGTATTTCAGGATATCTTTCCCTAATCTCCTTAGATAACCTCTTTGTAGCTTCACCTATTATCTCGATCTGCCTTATCACTCCGTCCTGTATAAGGTGATTATCCATGAAGCCTTTGTATTTTACGTCCTGAGTATGCTCTTCTATCTTGGTTATGGCATCTAACATGTGCCGCAAATATATGGAATCGTCTTTTTTCATCCGTAAATTATCTCCATCTCCTTCCTTATCGTATCAATCAAATATGGACTAATAGATTTTTCCGTCAGCAAATCCACTTTTATTCCCAATACTTCAGACACCTCTCTTTCTATTCTCACAAGTTCAAGAAGGCTTTTTCGTTCTGAAAATTCCACGATAATATCTATATCACTACCTGGTTTTTCTTCGCCCCTCACATAAGAACCAAAGACTGCTATCTTTCTTGCCCCTTGATTTTTAAGTAGCTGAGCGATCTTTTTAAAGATCTCTTCTCTATTCATCATTTTTTACCTCTTGGCGGGCTCTGAATCCGCTCGATCTCGCGCCCAATATATTGTATACTCCGAGCGACCCCGGCCGAATGGAGCATTTTCTCGTTGTACATAAAGTATAACTTTATGTGCACAAGTAAATCCGACCGAATGGAGGACTTTCTCGCACACACGGTTAAATATTTTTTGCACGCTGCGCTCATACAGATGGCGCCCAGGGTGGGTATTTTCCAAATACGGCTGTAATTTAAAGGCCGGGGTCGATTATAGGGTAGATCGTGATCCTCATTTGAAGATCTCGCCCGTCTCCTTGGACCAGAAGACCAGATCCAGGTGGCTCACGGGTATCCCCGCCGCCCGGGCGAAGGCCCTCATATTGTCTTCGATATCCAGGTACCTCTTCCCCGACAGGGTGTTGGGCATATCTTCTATCACCCCCAGCGAGACCAGGTTCCTGAGTACATGCCTGTCCAGGATGGCCAAGTCCTCGCCTCGCCCTATGTTTCTCAGGAAGTGGCTCGCCTCCTTCCAGCCCAGGCCTTTCACGTTCTTCACCAGCCACCCCCTGGCTCGGGCCTGGTCGAGCCGGCCGATCTGACGCCGGATAACGATCTGGCCGTTCATGGTAAAACGCTCTCTGGCCTCCACGATGTAGGCTGCCTTCCTCTTATTGAACCGTACACCGGTCAGCTCTTCTCTGATCCGGCCCGGGGCACCCTCGATCAGAAGCCCCTCCTCTTGGAGGCGCTGGACCGCGAGCCAGCAGGTTCTGGCTCTGGACTGGGGTGTGAGGATGCAGAAGACCAGCTCGGCGAAGACGTCCTCATCGGTTCCTTTGCTCCAGGTTCGTCTGAAGTCGGATAGCCGGGCAACGATCTCGTCTTGGTGGGCGGCGTGGAAGGCCTGGATCTCTTCGATACCGGTTTGGTGAGTGGCGTCCATCAACGATGGGTTAGGAGGAGATCTTAAGATGATATCGGCCAAGATCAAAATCGGAGGGTAAAACCGCGAATGAACGCGAATAAACTTACATTCCGCAGGTCGGGCT
>DAOG01000048.1:1310-5215 GCA_002501765.1 Methanosaeta sp. UBA204 | reverse complement strand
ATCAACATACCTGAGTAGTTACACTCGAGATCTGAAGCTTCTCGGGAGTGACGAGACGAAAGAGGCCGTACGCAGGTGGTTTGCCGAGGGGCCAAGAAGATTTCGTTCTCATCAATCGCCCAATGTTAGCCTAATTGTGTAACATACAGTCAAATAGTTTCACAATAAGGACTGAAAATTGGACAAAACAGAAAACGTTATATCAGGTTCCTTTCTAGTAATCCTTCATGGGAGAATATCTGGTGAAGTGTACGGGCTGCGGATCTGTGCAGCCGCCTCATGCGCTTCACTGTCAGAACGATGATGCGTTACTCAGAACCGAGTACCTCACCAGGAGGCTCACTTCCAGAGACCTGCCGGGAATATGGAGGTTCTACGACTGGCTCCCGGTCAGAAGACCTCTAGAAGGAGTGGGTGCGGCACCGGTCACCTACAAGAGCCAGGGCCTGGCAAAAGAGCTGGGTCTTCGCAACCTGTACATAAGCTTCAGCGGCTACTGGCCCGATAAAAATGCTCGAATGACCACCTGCAGCTTCAAGGACCTGGAGGCCCCGCCGACCGTGGAACGCATGATCGAGCGAGACGACCAGAAGGTCCTGGTGGTACCCTCGGCGGGCAACACAGCCAGGGCCTTCGCCGAGGCGGCTTCCGCCGTTGATCTGCCTCTGGTTCTCGTTGTTCACTCCGCGGGTCTCCGGAGGCTCTGGATCACCGGTACTCCGTCAGACTCTATCTGCGTAGTCTCGGTGAACGGAGACTACACCGAGGCGATCGACCTTGGTGCGAGGCTCTCGTCGCAGCCCGGCTTCGTAGGCGAGGGCGGCGCCAGAAACGTGGCCAGAAGAGACGGGATGGGGGTGGTGATGCTGGATGGCGTCTTGACGATGAAGACTATCCCCAAACACTACTTCCAGGCAGTGGGAAGCGGTACCGGTGGGATCGCGGCCTGGGAAGCGGCGCTCCGGCTGGCGGGCGATGGCCGTTTCGGCACAACCCTGCCGCGGCTTCATCTTGCCCAGAACCTCCCCTGTGCGCCCCTCTACTCATATTGGTCGGGGACAAAGCCCGATCTTTGTAACTTCCGGGAGATGTACGACGACGTTCTCTACAACAGAAAACCGCCTTACGAGATGAAGGGCGGGGTGAAAGATGCCCTGGAGAACACAAATGGGACGGTCTACGGCATAACCAACGCGGAAGCGGCCGAAGCCCGGAAGCTATTCGAAGAGTCTGAAGAGATCGATATCCTCCCGGCGGCGGCAGTTGCCGTGGCCGCTCTGGGAAAAGCCATGGCCACGAAGACCGTGGACCCGAAAGACACCGTCCTCCTGAACATCACCGGGGGCGGTATCTCTCATCTCAAGGAGGAACACGACCAAAACATCCTGGAACGAGACCTGGTGGCCGAATCTGCCAACCTGGTATCAGACCTGGATCTCCTGGACGAAATAAACGAGGTTCTGAGGAGGCATGAAGCATGAACCTGGAGCTGACCGTAATCGGTGGTGTGGACAAGAAAGGAGAGGTCGAGCCGGTAGAGAGGCTCGATATGAAGAGGGGCGAGATCATAGGCATAGTGGGTCCTACAGGTTCTGGCAAGAGTTCCCTCATAGGAGACATCGAGCAGTTCGCCCAGGGCGATACGCCGTCCGGGCGGTACATCCTCATCAACGGTCGCACCCCCGGCGCGGAGACGAGGTCTGATCCCAGGAAGAAGCTGATCGCCCAGCTCTCCCAGAACATGCACTTCCTGGCTGACATGACCGTGGATGAGTTCCTGAAGATGCATGCCAAGAGCAGGGGCAAGCCTGCCTCGGTCGCGAAAGATGTAGTCGAGCTGGCCAACACCCTTACCGGCGAGCCGATCCATCCTGATCATCATCTCACCATCCTCAGCGGGGGCCAGTCCAGGGCTCTGATGACCGCGGACATCGCCGTGATCAGCGACTCGCCCATAGTCCTCATCGACGAGATCGAGAACGCAGGCATAAAGAAGAGAGAGGCCCTGGATCTCCTGGCCGGAGAAGGAAAGATAGTGGTGGTGGTCACTCATGATCCCATGCTGGCCCTGATGCCCTCCCGGAGGGTCGTGATGAGGAACGGGGGCATGTACAGGATCATCGATACCAGCAAGGAAGAGCGGACCGTCTGCGAAGACCTGACCCGGGTGGACGACTGGCTGATGAGCCTCCGTGAGACAATAAGACAGGGCAATGTCGTGGAGGCCGCGCCTTGAGGCTGGTGGTGGTCGCCGGGACGCCGGGTGCTGGAAAGACCTCTGTTCTGATGCACACCACAAGAAGACTTCTCCAGTTGGGCATGAAGCCTGCGGTGGTCAAGATCGACTGTCTCTGGACCGAGGACGACCGCCGTTTCGAGAGGCTGGGCGTGCCGGTGATCGTGGGCCTCTCCAAGGACATGTGTCCCGATCATTTCTCCATCTACAACATAGACGATATGCTGGCCTGGGCGGCATCCCAAGAGTGTGACGTCCTTCTGAACGAGACCGCCGGTCTCTGTCTCAGGTGCGCGCCCTATCCCGACAGCTGCCTGGCCGTCTGCGTGATCGACGTCACCACGGGGCCCAACGCGCCTCTCAAGGTGGGGCCTCTGCTCACAACGGCAGATGCAGCCGTGGTCACCAAAGGGGACATGGTCTCCCAGGCAGAGAGAGAGGTCTTCAGAGAGAGGATACTGGAGGTCAACCCAAAGTGCAGGATCGTGGAGGCAAACGGCCTGAGCGGCAAGGGCTCTGCAGAGCTGGCAGAGCTGATCAGGAAAGGGCCGGAGACCACCGCCGAGATGAGGCTGAGACACAACCCGCCCCTGGCCATATGTACCCTGTGTACCGGCGAGCTTCGTGTGGCCAAAGAGCATCATCGGGGCGTTTTGCGTCATCTGGACGGGTTCATGGAGTACATGGGAGAATGAGCTTGAAGGATCTGGTAAGACTCTTGCCAGGCTACAACTGCGGCGAGTGCGGGTTCAAGAGTTGCAGGGAGTTTGCCAGGGCCCTGGCCAGGGGCGCCGATCCCGGACGTTGTTCTTTTCTGGAGCAGGATAGGTTCTTGGAGAATGCTGCCCGGATCGAACAGTTGTTGAAAGAAGGCGTCTGTGAGCAGGAGGAGATCAAAGGTGTCATCGACGGGCTGGTGGCAGACTTCGTTTTGGCGCCACTGCCGGGCGAGCCTTCCTGTCGGGAGGATCTTCACCCCTTCGATCGGGGTGTGGTGCCTCAGAAGGACGATGTTCTCAGGTACAGGCCATTGGGCTGCCCGGTGACACACTTCGGCCGTGTTCTCAGAGAAGAACATGGCCTGGTCACGGTACATATAGTGGGACCGCGCCACCTTTTAGGAGACGAAGGATTCCGGTACGAGGACGTGGGGATCTGTTTGGTGGCGGCCTTCGAGGGCGTGGTGAGCAAGGGCAGGGTTCCCGACGTAGGAGAGACGGTGAGCTTCCTCCCGGACCACTGCATGATGCAGAAGGTCCACTCAGGGGTGATCGTCCATTCCGAGGGGACGATGGTGAGGATCGAGAGCATCGACCTGAAGGTGTGGTAGTGCCATGGGGGTAAATATAGGAAAAGATCCATAGTTGATATCGATGCGTTGCCAGAGTTATCGAATCTTGCTCAGAAGAGAGCCAGAAGGTGGGTACACAGTACTTGTACCTTCTCTTCCGGGATGCATAACCTACGGTAAGACGGTAGAAGAGGCCATCCAGATGGCAAAAGATGCCATAAGGGTCTATATTGAGAGCCTTATCGAGGATGGTGACGCGGTACCTGTGGAAGAGGAGCTTTTGGAGTGCAGGCTGACCGTGGAGGCCCATGCCTAAGCTGCCCTCTCTAACACCCCAGAAGATTATAAAGATCCTTGGTAACTACTCAGGTACCTAAA
>DAOG01000048.1:1023-1191 GCA_002501765.1 Methanosaeta sp. UBA204 | reverse complement strand
CCTCCGCGGTTATTTTTTCTTGTTAATCCTAATATAACATAAAAATCAGGTATAGTAAATGAGACCAGGTATTTCCGTGTACAAAGGCATGAAGCGCGCCGGCATAGACCTCGTAACCAGCGTGCCCTGCATCAATCTGCAGGACCTCCTCGGCCTGGTGGAGTCCGA
>DAOG01000048.1:0-1014 GCA_002501765.1 Methanosaeta sp. UBA204 | reverse complement strand
ATCATACACGTCCCGGTGACGAGAGAAGAAGAGGGCGCAGGCATCTGTGCGGGCGCTTATATGGGCGGCAAGAAACCGGCGCTCATGATGCAGAACTCCGGTCTCGGGAACTGCATCAACGCCCTGGCATCTCTGGACGAGCTCTACGAGNNCCACTGCTGATGATCATCTCTCATCGTGGGGGCGAGGGCGAGACTATCGTGGGCCAGGTCCCCATGGGCAGGCGGACGCCCCGTCTCCTGGACGCGATGGAGATACCCTGGTTCGCGCCCTCGCCGGCAGAGGCGGAAGAGACCGTGGCCCGGGCCTGGGAAGAAGCAGAGGCAGGGGGACGGCCCGCGGCGGTGCTCTTTGACATAGAGTTCTGGATGTCAGAATGATGAAACGGATCGAAGCCATAGAGGTGGTGGCTCAGGAGGCCGAGTCCCAGGGCGCTCTTGTCATATGTAACATAGGCTTTCCCTCCAGAGAACTATATGCCGTCCACGACTCTCCGGCCAACTTCTACATGCTGGGATCGATGGGGCTTGCCTCCTCCATCGGCCTGGGCCTGGCCCTGGCCACAGAGAGAAGGGTCCTGGCCCTGGACGGCGACGGCGCCGTCCTGATGAACCTGGGCACTTTAGCAACTATAGCCGACCAGGCGCCCGAGAACTATCTTCTGGTCATACTGGACAACGGCTGCTACGGGTCCACAGGATGCCAGCCCACCTGCACATGCCGGAAGGCCGACCTTGCCGAGATCGCGAAGGGCGCGGGGATAGCCGATGTGAAGACCGCCACCACGCCGGAAGAACTTCGCACGGCGGTGCGTGGTGTGGGCGCGGTTGTGGCCAGGGTCGATGAAAGGAACGCCGACGTCCCGGTGATCGCCCTGACGCCCAAAGAGATCAAGGACCGGTTCATAGAAGAATGCGCCCGGCCATCTCCATGATCTCGAAAGCTCGCGCTGAAGTAGAGGTCTTTCTGAAAAAAGGGAAACCTATGAGACATTTATAGTCCTGAACGCTAAGT
>DAOG01000118.1 GCA_002501765.1 Methanosaeta sp. UBA204 | reverse complement strand
TCTTCGCGTCTTCGCGTGCCCCCTACTATCTGATTCATGCGAAGACGCGAAGAGGCGAAGTCCTGATGTTTGTTCCCAGTAAGTACAGGATCGCAATCGGGAGTCCAATCAACATACCTAAGTAGTTACGTTATACTTTATGTACTACGAGAAGCCGGTCATCTCTCTGCCTCCCAGCTGGAGAGACCTTACCATCTCGCCCGCCTCTCTGGCGTCCTCCGCCCTGGCGATCACCCTAGCCTTCCGGAGTACGATCCGCTTCCCGCAGGGACAGGTTCTGGTCCCGGTCCCCTCCTCGGCGTATAGATACCTACCGCACCTGCTGCATCTGAATATCAGGTACATCCAAAAAACTCGGAGTACACAATGTTACACATTATATACCACGAAAAAAAGATCAGCTGGATAGGAGGACGGCGTTTATGGTGCCTTCCTGTCCCGGCTTGTTGGTTACCAGGGCATCTCCCAGCTCCGTCTTGATTATCGCACCCATGGTGACTATATTTCTCCTGATGTAGTGGAGGTTGGCGCTGTTGTCCACCACACTATCGATCTTGACATTCTTCGACGTTCCGGTCTTCGGATCGGCAACACAGGCAACGTCGCAACGTAGAAGACGGACCTTATGGTTACCGCCGCGGGTCTGTATCTGCTTCTTCCGTGTGGGAGCTATGTGGGGATCACCGGCCTCTCGCCCCAACTCGTAGTTGCGCTTTCCCCTGCTGGATATCCGCCTTCCGCCCGTGAACAATCTTTTGGATTTTCCTTGCCATCTCATACTATACCCCAGGTCGCAGATAGTCACGGAAGGGCGATATTTATGGTTTTTGGTCACGACGCTGTAGCTTGACGTTGTTGCATATATTCCATGTTTGGTTACAGTATGCCCCGGGTAGTTCCTGCATAGTGAAGTCCTCCCATACTGGTTTAGATATCTGAGTAGTTACGTATAACATTACGTACTCCGAGTAAATCCGACCGGAGGGAGGATTTTCTCGTTGTACATAAAGTATAACTTTATGTGCTCAAGTAAATGCGAGCGTAAGCGAGCATTTTCTTGAATGGACCTGTCCAGATAGGTGCATAAAGATGATATACACCCAAGGCGAAGGAAATTGCGATGGTAAAAGCGCCTGATAGAGTGACTATCGCTCTGGATGAAGAGACCACGAACCTGCTCAGAGATATGAAAGACGACCTGAGGATATCTCAGAGCGAGCTGATGCGTGAAGCGCTGAAGTTCTACAACAGACACAAGGCGCTCTTCGATTCGGTCGACGAGGAGAAGATCTACACCTACGTGGAGATGCTCTCTGCAGGCGAGCATGTCATACTGGATATAGATCACTGGATCCTGTTCTTGAACCTGATCGAGTCTCATCCTCATAAGGATGAGTTCTGGGCGATGCACCGGAGCGTCTCTCAGTCGCATGCCGAGGAGTTCAGACGGAAGAACTACGATCCTGTGGTCGTTCTAAACAGGCTCGAAGCCTGCAATCTATTCAAGATGAGCAAAACGTCCGAGACGGACTTCACCCTCCTACCGGGGTACGACGTTCCCAAGAAGTTCGTTAAGACAGAGCTGGAAGACATATTCTCCAAGATGGGGATCGGGGCAGAGATCAAAGAAGATTTCTCGAAGCTGAGGGTGAAGATTCTGCCCTGATCCTGATGGGAACTGCGCTGCGAAAGCTGAAGATGCTTTAGTCTGTCTCGACCTGGTCATAGAGATGGACCCCGGTCGGTCTTGTCGAAACCTATTTAGGCCACCTCGCTTTTTGTGCTGGCGATATTATGATCGGTGTCTTAGGGTTAGAAGACGGTACAAGGCTGGAAGGAGTGGGTTTCGGTGCGCCCGGTGTCGTCTCCGGCGAGCTGGTTTTTACAACAATCATGTCAGGCTACGAGGAAGCGCTTACTGATCCCTCCTACAACGGACAGATTCTGATGTTCACCTATCCTCTCATGGGCAACTACGGTGTGAGCGGGGACCACTTCCAATCTGATCATATGTGTACCACCGCCCTCGTATGCAGAGAGATCTGGGATAGACCCCATCATCACCGTTCTACCAGGACCATCGCCCGGTTCCTGGAAGACGAAGGAAGACCGGGGATATACGGCCTGGACACCCGGATGCTCACCATCAAAATAAGAAGGCAGGGCGCGATGAAAGCCGCGCTCGCCGTGGGCGAGGAGGCGGACGTGGTGGAGCTGGCCAAAGAGCAGCCTTCTATATCTTCTCTGGACCTCATAAGCGGCGTCACCTGTAAGGAGCCCTACAACATCTATGGGAAAGGGCCGAAGATCGTGGTGGTGGACCTGGGGATCAAGAAGAGTATCCTGAACGAACTTTCCAGAAAAGGGTTCGACATCACGGTGGTGCCTGCGGATACGCCGGTCTCTGAGATGGAGAAATGCAAGCCCGATGCCGTCTTCTTATCCAACGGACCGGGGGATCCCGGGCGTGCCGTCAAGGCGATAGAGGCCGTGAAATGCTTCGCCGGTGAGATCCCGCTCTTCGGCATCTGTCTGGGGCTCCAGATCATCGCCCTCGCCCTCGGTGCCGAGACCTACAAGCTCAAGTTCGGCCACCACGGCGGCAACCAGCCCGTGAAAGATCTGGCCAGCGGCGTGGTCTACATCACATCTCAGAACCACAACTTCGCCCTGGTTCCCGACTCGCTGGAGGGAACCGAGCTGAAGATAACCCAGCTCAACGCCAACGACGGGACCGTAGAAGCAATCAAGAGCGATCCTCTCGATGTTCTGGCCGTTCAGTACCATCCCGAGGCTCGTCCGGGACCCCACTGTACCACTGAGATCTTCTTCGACTCGGTCAGCAAGACGCTGAAGGGAAGGTGATCGAGTTGCCGAAACGACCCGGCATAAAGAAGGTACTGCTCATCGGATCCGGTCCCATCTTGATAGGCCAGGCAGCAGAGTTCGACTTCTCCGGTTCCCAGGCATGCAAGTCCTTACGCGAAGAAAGCGTGGAGGTGGTCCTGGTCAACTCCAACCCCGCCACCATCATGACAGACCCCGAGATGGCCGACATAATATACATCGAACCCCTCGTCCCGGAGATCGTGACCAAGATCATCGAGAAAGAGAGACCCGACGGGATCATAGCCGGTATCGGCGGACAGACCGGCCTCAACATCACCAGCGATCTCGACGAGATGGGCGTGCTGGACAGGTTCGGGGTAGAAGTTCTGGGCACCTCTGTCCAGGCCATCCAGGATACCGAGGACAGGAACCTCTTCAAGAAGACGATGAAACGGATCGGAGAGCCCGTGCCTATGAGCATAGCGGTAAACTCGTTGGAAGAAGCAAATGCCGCCATGGAAGATATGGGCCTGCCTCTGATCATCAGGCCTGCCTACACCCTGGGCGGTACCGGAGGCGGCATCGGTCGGACCGAGGAAGAGTTCCTCGGCATAGTGAACCTCGGCCTGAAGAGGTCACGCATACATCAGGTCCTGATCGAAGAGAGCGTCCTTGGCTGGAAAGAGATTGAGTACGAGGTGATGCGTGACTCCAAGGACACCTGTATCACCATCTGTAACATGGAGAACATGGATGCTATGGGGATCCATACCGGCGAATCCATAGTGGTAACCCCGATCCAGACCCTCACCGACGAAGAGGTCCAGATGCTGAGGAGCGCATCCATAAACATAATCCGCGCCCTCAAGATCGAAGGGGGCTGCAACGTCCAGTTCGCCATAAAAGACGGTGAATACCATGTTATCGAGGTCAACCCCCGGGTCTCCAGAAGCTCTGCTTTGGCCTCCAAAGCCACCGGTTACCCTATTGCAAGGGTCACGGCCAAGATCGCCATAGGCATGAACCTGGACGAGATCAAGAACGACGTCACCGGGGAGACCCCCGCTTCCTTCGAGCCTGTTGTGGATTACGTGGTAATGAAGATCCCCCGGTGGCCCTTCGACAAGTTCGTGACGGCTGACAAGGCCCTCACCACCTCCATGAAGTCCACTGGCGAGGTCATGTCCATAGGGAGAAGCTACGAAGAGGCTCTGATGAAGGCGATCCGGTCCCTGGAGATCGAGATGGATCTGGGATACCAGGGCAAGTTCACCACCTGGACGGACGAAGAGGTCAGAGATCTCCTCGCCACCCCCACCGACGAACGGCTCTTCGCCATCTACCAGGCGTTGCGGCGGGGCATCTCCGTGGAGGAGATATCCGACCTCACCAAGATAGATCCTTACTTCATCATGAGAATGGAGAATATCATCGCCATGGAGGACGAGATCAGAGAGAACTTCTCCGTGAACGCCCTCAGGCGGGCCAAGAAGATGGGTTTCGTCGATGACCGGATCGCCAGGCTCGCCGGCAAGACTCAAAAAGAGATACTTGACCTCAGGACAGCGGAGAATATAATTCCCACCTACAAGATGGTGGACACCTGTGCCGCCGAGTTCGCGGCCCGGACCCCTTACTACTACTCCACTTACGAAGATGAATGCGAGCTGGTTCCCACAGACAATAAGAAGGTTCTCATAATCGGGTCAGGCCCCATAAGGATCGGCCAGGGCATCGAGTTCGACTACTCCACGGTGCATGCGGTCCTGGCCCTCCGGACGGAGGGGATAGAAGCGCACATCGTAAACAACAACCCGGAGACGGTATCCACCGACTATGACACCTCCGACAAGCTGTTCTTCGAACCTCTGACCCTGGAAGACGTGATGAACATCATCGAGAAGGAACGGTACTATGGGGTGATGGTCCAGTTCGGAGGCCAGACCGCGGTCAACCTGGCCGCACCCATGGAAAGAGAGATCGCTCTTTTGGGGCTCGATACCAGGATACTGGGAACATCGCCGGAGAAGATCGATATGGCCGAGGACCGGGAGAGGTTCAACCTCCGGCTGAAAGAGCTGGGCATCCCCCAACCCGAGGCCGGGTACGCCACCTCGTCCGACCAGGCCAGGTCCGTAGCAGAAGAGATTGGATACCCTGTTCTGGTCAGGCCCAGCTACGTCCTGGGCGGCAGGGCCATGGAGATCGTCTACGATGAAAAGGCGCTGGAGGTCTACATGAGAGAGGCAGTAAGGGTCTCGCCGGAACATCCCATACTGATCGACGACTTCCTCCAGGATGCCGTGGAGATCGACGTGGACGCGGTCTCGGATGGTCAGGACGTGTTCATCGGAGCCATAATGGAGCACATCGAGGAAGCGGGCATCCACTCGGGCGATAGCGCCTGCATTATCCCGCCACAGACCCTAGCCCTCGAGGTTCAGGATATGGTCCGTGACTACGTTACGAAGATCGCCCTGGCCCTGGAGGTCAAAGGGATCCTGAACATCCAGATGGCCTACAACCCAAGTTTCCCACTCA
>DAOG01000136.1 GCA_002501765.1 Methanosaeta sp. UBA204 | reverse complement strand
CCAAAATCTTGTCAAACACGGGCTATAAAAAAATGAGCGTAGACCGCTACTGTCGGCGGGCTCGATATGGATCGAGTATATTGTTCCCGGACAGGTCGTTCCCAGCGGCCTCTGCCAGCCTCCGCCATCTTCGACGAAGGCCAGCAGGCGGCCATCAGCTAGGCCTTGGATTTACATATGACACGATAGCTCTTCACTTCTTTAGGCCAAACTGCTCCGTATCCACCCACTCCATATTCAGGAGGGACCAGAAGTCCATAGCCAGTTCGTTGAGCACATAGTCATACGGTAACCATCCATATCCCTTGTCGCCCCAGCCAGTCCCCCAAGAGTTGCGGATCAATAGTGCACCCGTTGTCTCTTTTTTACAGTCGGTATTCGTGATCTTCATCTTATCGTCGTAGCCTACTGCGGCGATGGCGTGTCCCCATTCAGCTTGCTCGCCCGGGCAGGGGTAAGGGATCCCACCTTTAACGTTCGAATGTCCAAAGGAGGGGAAACCATAGAACCCGAACATAGAGGGAACACCTGCTGCAAGGAACCTCTTCACATTTGCAAGTACCGTAGCAGGGGGAATATGCCTGCTCAGTGGATCATGGCAGAAGTACCTAAGTGCCTCGTAGTTATCGGCTACTGCATAGACGAAAGATGAGGGTTCATCATCAAAGGTACTGATTATATAGGGCCAGTATCTCTCCGGGGGAACGCCGCATAAGACCAGAGCACCCATAGTATTCCTGAGCCAGGAACCGGTATCTCCAACAACACCCATAAGGTTGCGAGTAGTCTTATAGACAAAGAGCCGGGAGCCGTCAATATGTCTACCAAACGCCCGCCGTTCATAGTATTCGACTATCCCCACAGCGGCATTTGCTGTACAGGAGCCCAAGCTGCCTTGATCTTCAATCTTCGAGCACCACGGCCTCAGATCCACCTTGGCAGGAAGCGATAAAGTTATGTCCTTGGTTGGAGAAATGCCCAACTTTTCTGCCATCTGGGGAATATCGGAGTCATCCTCTGTGTAGTCGCGCAGATCCGGTAATGGTGGTAACCATCCAGTGCCAACAATTTCTTTTGTTTCAGGAATTTCCACTTCTTTGTATATACTATACATCTATATATCCTCCACTACATATCTTTCTCTCGATCTACTGAGCAAAATTGCTCATATTGGTTATCATATGATATTCTGATATATAACTTTTGTTCAGGGTAGGGCCTTTGCAATAGGTTGCTATTAAATACTATTATTTTCCATCACATTACGGGTGTAGCAAAATGGATCGAAGAGGGCCAATGTCTAACGATAAGTTTAACGCAACCTCTTTTTAGAGGATTAACTAATTGCCGAAAAGGATATAGTCTGGAGTGCGGAAATCATAAAAAATCGAAGGTCATAAAAAATCCAGGTTTCACTAAATTTCTATGCAGCGCCCTAAATAACACAAGATAGATACACTGAGTTGGTAAGCGATGAGAGAGTATTTACACAAGAGTTGCGGGTACGTCTGCGATCTGGAGAATACGGATCCCGACTCTGGCCTGAGACCGTCTTCGTGGACCCGCCCGGAAGCCGGGTCGCACCGGCGTGGGGCGCCCTCGAAGACCGCTCCAGGAAGGTGAGATATTGACCTTTCTCCCCGAGAGCGAGGGCTCTTATGCCGAACGCCCATTTCTGATACTGTCCTGCGCGCTCTACTCTTTTCTCCCCCTGACAAAGGCGCCCGCGGTTATGCCACCCAAAGACCGGCTTCTTGCCTCTTCTCTGAGCCTCTCCAGGTCCTTCTTCTCGCCACCCTTTGCCGCCAGCGTAGCCTCTCTGTATATCGCCGTCATCTCCCGGGCGTACCTTTCGGTCCTCCGGCGAGCATCGATGGCCAGAGAGTCTATCCCGATCTGCAAGAGCCTGGGCAGGTGGTTCACAAGAGAGGTCTCCACCGAGTTGAGGATCCGGGTCCGGCCGTCTCCATCTTGCCACAAGGGAAAGGTCCGACCCGTCGCGTCCCTTATCCCCCAGAAGACCTCGCCCGCCTCCTCCGTCACGGGACCGCCGAGGGCGGCTCCCACCAGACGGTCCTCGGTGATGCACGTCTCCAGGTTCCCCTGGACGATCACCTCCATCCGGGGCCGGTCTTCCAGCGAGCAGGTCCTTTTGATCAGGTCGGCCATCTCCTCCCCGGATAGCTCGGGGGACAGGGTGAGCATATCGAAGGCTGGCGCCAGCATGCGCACGGTCTGGCTATTCCATACGTTTAGCCCCAACCCCCCAGAGAGTCTGATATCCGGCCTTGCCGAGCGGGCAGCCTGGGCAGCGCCCGTACCTTCTACCATCACCTCATCGATCCGGGAGCTTCTCAGGACCTCCGAGGCCAGGTCCAGGCGTCTTCGCCTGGTGATCCGGGGCCATTTCCAGATCAGCTCTACACCCCGAAGGCGGCAGATATCCATCGCCTCTTCGATCAGGTCATGGACCTCTCGATGATCCATCCAGGTTGGCTCGAAGTAGATCCTCTGACAACCTCCATCGACCGCACCCCGAAGGGTCTCCAGAGAGTGAACGTAGACCGATATCGTCGGCGGGCTCGATATGGGTCTGGCATATCGTTCCCGGACCGACCGTTCCCATCGTCCTCTGTCGGCTTTTGCCGTCTTCGACGAAGGCCGATAGGCGGCTATCAGCTTTGCCTCGGCCTCTTCCAGAAGGTCCCGTCTGAGCCGGTTGAGTTCGGATAGGGGCGCGAAGAGGCCGCCAGGATACTCCATCACCAGGGTGCGGACGGCGAAGGGCGTGCCGCCCGTCTTGCGGATGTGGGTCTCGATCTCTTCTCGGGAGAGGGGCCTATTTCGAGCAGGAACCATACGAGAACGGCCCCGCACCCTGACCTCGACCGTTCCTCCGTGCGGGCCGGTCATCTTCCCTTCCAGTACCGGCCACCCATCGTCCCAGGTCATTCTGACCTCCAGGGGGATGAACTGCTCCGGCCTGGAAGCCGCGCCCTTCGCCGTCCGCACACTGGTCAACCAGACCTGGGCGCCTTTCTCCACCCCGCGAACTCGCAGCCTCATCAGGCCGTCGTGGACCCTGGGCGAGGATCTCATCACCATCCCCTCTTCTCCACCAGGAGAGCGGAATACCAGACCGTCACCCTGCCGGGGAAGAAGATCGCCCACCGGCTTTGTCAGGGCCTCCCCGCGTATCGGGTCGTAAGAAACCACAGTCCCCACCAGGATGCCCCTGTTGCCGGGCATCTTCCGTCCCATTATCTTATCCCCCCTGGCTCCCATGAGGTACCCTGGAGTGAAACCCCTGTTGAAGACCAGGGCCAGGTCTCTCATATCCTCCTCTGAGGGTTCCCAGTCGTCCCTGGAGATGGCATCCAGAGCCTTTCTGTAGATCGAGACCACCACAGCTGTGTACCTGGGAGACCTCATCCGCCCCTCGATCTTGACCGCCTCTATCGGCACATCCACGATCCTGTCCAGATGAGGATAGAGGGCCAGGTCCCTGGTGGACATCAGATAATCCCCGTGAGTGGGCACCTTCTCAAGCCCCAAAGGCCTGCCGTAGAGGTCCACGCCCCCCCTGACCAGGTCGTAGGGCTTCCTGCAGGGCTGAGCGCACATCCCCCGGTTTCCGCTCCGTCCCCCGATCGATGACGATAGCAGACACTGGCCGGAGTAGCAGTAGCAGAGAGCTCCGTGTACGAAGATCTCCACGCCTATGGGCACGCTCCGGGCGATATCTTCCACCTCTGCGAAGGTCAGCTCCCTGGCCAGGACGGCTCGTTTCAGACCGAGGCCCGCGGCCCAGGCGGCGCCCTCTCTGTTGTGAACCGTCATCTGGGTGGAGGCGTGAAGGTTCAGTCCGGGCACCAGGTCTCTGGCCAGAGAGACCACGCCCAGGTCCTGGACCAGCACGGCGTCCACGCCCAGATCGTAGAGCCAGATCAGGTACTCGGTTACCTGGGGAACCTCCTTTTCCAGGATTAGGGTGTTGACGGTGACGTAGACCTTCACACCCCGGAGGTGGGCGTAGCTCAGGGCGTCTTCCAGCTCGTTCCTGTCGAAGTTGCCCGCGTACCGTCGAGCACCGAACCTCTTCCCGCCCAGGTAAACGGCATCCGCTCCTGCCTCTATCGCGACTGCCAGCGCGTCGGGCGATCCTGCGGGGGCCAAAAGCTCGGGCACGTCTCGGGATCTCTTCACAACCTACCACCTGGGAAGGTGAAATATATTCTTGGTGCAAAGAAGTTGATATCATGGACCCGCGATACCAGCAAGAAAATCCTCCCTTCGGTCGGATTTACTTGAGCACATAAAGTTATACTTTATGTACAACAAGAAAGTTAAATAATATCGCGAAGTAGACATCTCCAGGGTGATAGTGTGGGGTTGCCATCGAGGTCTTCGGATCCGATCTGTCGTTTTAGCCGTAATGGGGAGACTGGGTAAATGACCTTTGAGATTATCGAGACTGGGGTTGTGTTGGCTGCTGGCGGTATCGTGGGTGCCGCCCTGACTTGGATCGTCGCCAAGTACAGAGAGCGAAGGGCGTACCGGGATGCGATCGCGCTCCTGGTGAAGAACGCAGATTACCTGCTGGAGAGGGGCATGGTCAAAAAGGCCCTATCGACTTACGAGGCGATCCTGAGGTGTGTGCCCTGGCTGGAGCCCGGCCTCTGGTGTCGGGTCAAGTTCAAACAGGGGGTATGCTGCTATAACCTTTCGTGTGGAGACCGGGAAGAAGAAGTAGAAGACGAAGCGTACCTAACCAGGGCCGTCGCCGCTTACGAAGAGGCTCTGAAGATTGCCGCCCGAAAGAAAGACCTGCCGGGCGAGGCGGCAATTCAGAAAAACCTGGGCGACTCTTACAACCGTCTCTCAAAGTTTGGTGAGGGAGAGAAGAACCTGACCAAGGCCATCGACGCTTATGAAGATGCCATGAGGATCTACAACATCGAAGACCTGGTCCTGGAGTCGGCAGAGACCCAGAAAAACTTGGGTGACGCCCACCAACACCTCTCCAGCTTCAGAGATGGTGAGGATAACCTGACCAAGGCGATCAGATACTACCTCGTCTCCCTGATGCTCAGGAGGGCAGATAAGTACCCGATAGTATCTGCGGAGACCAAAAACGACCTGGGCACGGTCCGGGTTTCTCTATCCCGGTACGGAGAGGATAAAGAGAAGATCCTGAACGAAGCCATCAACGCCTACGAGAAAGCCCTCAGGGTCAGAACGATCGAAGACCGGCCTGCGGAGTACGCGGAGACCCAGAACAACCTGGGCACGGCTTATGTTCTCCTCTCGAAGATCAAAGAGAGAAAGGCAAACCTGAAGATGGCCATCGACGCCTACGAGGAGGCTCTCAGGGTCAGGACGATCGAAGACCGGCCCGCAGAGTACGCGGAGACCCAGAACAGCCTGGGCATGGTCCGCGTGCTCCTCTCGGGGGTGGAATATGAGGAGGCGAACCTGAAGATGGCCATCGCCGCTTATGATGACAGCCTCAGGGTCAGGACCATCGAAGGTTGCCCGGATGAGTACGCCCATACCCAGAACAACCTGGGCATCGCCTACAGGAACCTCTCCAGGATCGAAGATGGTGAGGAGAACATGGAGCGGTCCATCAGGGCCTACGAGGAGGCGCTGAGGGCTAGGAGCGAGTAAATCCGCCTACCGGTTGGATTTACTCCGGGTACATAATGTGATACATTATATATAACCAAAAAATGCTGGTTAGCCTTCAGCCGTTCCCGGTCCGATCCCGCTGCGAGCAACTTCGCATACCCGCCAAACATTAATATGAGATGGCGGTGAGATGTATCTTAAGTCGGATACATAATGATGGGTAAGGATTACAATGAAAACAAAAGGTGGCAAGTCTGGAATGAGCATGATAAAGCCGACATCATTCTATTCCAACGACCTTGAAAAAACAAAGCTAAACTGGTTTTGTTATGAATTATCTATGGGCATCTATGACGAGATTAGGGATTTTCGTGGAAAACAACTAAAGAAATACAAAATTGATGAGATGGCTCTTGCCGAGTTTTCAATTTATATATCGAAGATTATGAAGGGCATTATCTTACAAAAACTATCGGGTGAAATAGAAACGGTATACTTTTCGTATAAAATGGTAGAATCGTATTTTCCACATCTCAGTGATAAATTGGTTAATAAAATGGTGGATGCAATCGCAAAGGTTTGGGATGTGCAACTCAGTTTTTGTGAAGTATGTCCAACTCGGTGCATAAGTGAAAAAGATGCATATTGTACTATGTTCGATGATGAGTTTTATAGTCCTGAACGCTAAACGCGAGTGATTCTGAGGGTGCTAAACACATACTCACTCCTTAATTCAACCGCTAATGAACGCTAATGAACGCTAATGAACGCTAATACATGACTTTCGGTCA
>DAOG01000114.1:2825-12735 GCA_002501765.1 Methanosaeta sp. UBA204 | reverse complement strand
CAGACATAAAGTAGTACACTACCGGAATTACGACCTTTCCAAGCGGCAGGCGATGGCATTGGGCTAGGTACTCGAACATGGCGGCATGACCATCCAAAACTACGAACAGCTTTGCCCGGAGACCAACTGCCGGACACTGCAAAGAGATTTAAAAGCTATGATAGACAAAGAATTGATGGTCTCGGAAGGGTCTACCAACCAGCTGATTTACCGACTCAAGGAGGGCATACTATGAACTTGCGACAAATTCATGGCATAACTTGCGACAGACTTGCGACCGAGGGAAAACGGTGACAAAAAAGCGATATACTCATATTGATTTCCTGAAAAATTCAAACCGCAGAGTGCGCAGAGGAACGCGGAGGGGGTAGTTAGACACTCTGCGAACCTCTGCGCCCTCTGCGGTTAAATCGAAGGAATGAACGGAGGAATAAAACATGACCCAACACAACCGAAAAAGCATTCGAATCCACGATTGAAGACCACCTGCTAACCAAAAGCAGCTACATCAGCGGCAGCCATGAGACCTTCGACCGCGAGCGGATGTCTGGACGATCTTCGCCGATATTTTCATTCTGCCCGAATAATGGAGATTGGCGAATCTCGTTCACTCGATCGAGTATTGTTCTGGTGTATATCTCGATAATGCGGGTGAAAAAGGCTAAACTTGTCAGAATCATGCCTCCACTGCATTTCTGGCGTTTGTATTTCTCCTATTTGGGTGTGGATAATCTTGTTAAAGATACGGATGCTCTGAAGGCATTCAAACTGGATTCAGAAATCTTCACGTCGAGCTGCTTTAAAATTTTATCCTGTAATTGAGATGAGGATATGCTTCTGTCTTCTTTAACTGTGGACACAATGAAATCTTTAATCTTTTCTGTCAGTTTCGTGTAATTTCCATCTTTTCTCTTGTCGTGGAGTCCGTCTTCACCAGATTTCTGAAGAATCTTGCAATAGCGATAGTATTGTACTCGAGAAAACGGAACAGAATTCTGTTCAAAATATGCTATGATAGGTAGTTCTGAGTCTTTGATCTTTTGGATCGCGTTTAGAATTTCGTCTATTCTTTCCTCATCTGACATTCAGTAAAGAACATGTGTTCATTCTATATAAAGTTTGTTACATTTGGGATGGTGGAAAATTCGACCAATCCGAAAGTCATGTAATATGACCAGATCGGACGCCAAGGTGGTCACAATTTAGCGTGGAGATCCGACCACTTCTTCTCTTTCGTCTTCTCCGATAGCTTTTTCCATCTTTCCCAGGAGCAGGGCGAAGGCGCCGAGCGCCCAACCTGCGGCCAGGGCCTTGTTCCTGTCTCTGACCCTTCCTGTCAAGAGGTAGGTCGCCAGTCCTGCCCCTATGGATAAGAGGTACTCGGGTGCGTCGCTGATCAGATGGCCCAGGGGGTCTTTCTCCGCGTCGACCAGGTCTCTGTGAAGTACCCAGCGGTCATCGAACTCGTGAACGTGCGCCTCGTAAGGTCCCCTGTACTGGCAACAGCGCACCCGGAACGGACTCGCCCAGGAGGGTCGGCTTGAAGCACTCGGGCAGGCGTAGGCAGCCTGTGTCGTTATTTTCATGGCAAGTCTGAGCGTAAGCGAACATTTTCTTGCAGAGATGGTCGGCGTTTATAGATGGTCGGGTCCCGGACCGATCATCACCAGGTCCCGGACCGAGATCCGTAAAGCGCATCCTCGATAATCCTGGGTATCTCGTCGATCTTGTTTATGATCCTGTCTGCGGCCCGGATGAGCTCCGCAGGTGGATGGGTATCCTGCTGGACGGTGAGCAGGCCGATATCGGCAACCTGAAGAGCGTAGCGATCGTTGAGGCCATCGCCCACCATGACCACCAGGCCATGGTCCTCTTTGAGGCTCAAGACAATCTCTTTCTTTCTCTTGGGGGTGGAGACGGGATATATGCAATCCTGGCAGATGCCTCTGCACCTGGTGAGCCTGGAGAGGCTGCGCATGCTGTCGCCGGAGGCCACGTAGATATCGGCACCCATATTTAGCAGCTCACCCAGAACGTCTTCCAGGCCGGCGAACGGTCTGCCACCGGTGCTTATCGCGTAGGATACTTCACCCTCATCGGCGTCGACTATGACTCCCGTTGTGCAGTAGAACGGCGGACCGTGAGCGCATACCTCGGCCAAACTCTCCTGTAGGTCTGCCATCTTCGCCTCCGATCGTAAGAGGATCGAGCAGGCATCTTCTTCGGATACCGGCGTGCTGGAGCAGCTTATCTTGATGCCGTTCCCTCTCTCCGTGACGAAGGCGCCGAGGGCCGTATGGGGTGAGGCTGTCATTATTTCCACGGGGTCGAGGTTGGGTACCACCAGGGCTCGTCCGTCCTTCTCCATGACCAGGTCGGTGGTGACGACGCCTCTCAGGAGGTTGTCTCTGGATATGTCCTTGGCCACCCGGTACATCTCCAGCATAGTGCCTGCAACGTCAAATACAACCGCCAGATCGCCCGCCATCAGAGAAACACCTGCGGTTCGGATTGGATCAACCTATCGGTCCGGATGGAAGACGGCGTGGAGGTCTGCCTTCTTTCCGGTCGATCGGTCTTTTGGATCATATCTTTCGTCAAAGGGTCAGCGCTATAAGCGATTCCGTCCAGCCATTACCGATGGATCTCGATACCAAGGCGCGCCTGATCTCCGTGGGAACCGTGGAGCTGGCGGATATTCGTCCATCTTCCGGCCCGGTATCTGCCGCAGGTCCCGGCGCGGGCGAAGAGAACGTCTTCTTCAGATCGGGTGAAAGAAGGGTGAGGCTGAGCGTGGTGGAAAGCTCTCCTTTGAGGCTGGTGGATCGTGGCGGAGGCGAGGTGGCCATCGAGGAGAGGGAAATTGAGGTCGCCCGTGGCCGCCTGGAAGCGCCGCTGCTCCATTGCCCCGAGCAGGCCTACATCACCGTCAGCGAGAGATGCATATACGACTGCAAGTTCTGCGCCGTGCCGAAGCTTGCAGGCGGGGTGAAGTCGCTGCAGAAAGTGGTGGCCATGGTGGATCGGGCCCGGGCCACGGGCAACCTCCAGGCGATATCTCTTACCAGCGGGGTGGAGCGGTCTCCTAGAGAAGAGGTGGCCCGAATGGCGGATATCGTGCGATCGGTGTGCAGGTTCGATGTGCCCATTGGGGTATCCGTGACCCCTGCATTTCGTTCCAGCGAGATCCTGAAAGAGGCCGGGGCGGTCGAGATCAAGTACAATGTGGAGTGTCTGGACCCCGAGGTCTTCGGACAGGTCTGTCCCGGCGTCTCCCTGGACGCGATCAAGACTGCCTTGAAGAATGCGGTCAGGCACTTCGGCAGGAACCGGGTATTCTCCAACGTGATCATAGGTCTGGGCGAGTCCGATAATATCCTCAGAGAGGGGATAGAAGAGCTGGCAGAGATGGGCGTCTTGCCGGTGCTGCGAGCGGTATACCCACATCCACTGCGCCAGGGAGAAACGATGATGGAACGGCCCAGCGCAGATAGGCTGCTCGACCTGGCGCGGTACACCCGCAGAGTTCTGGACAGATGCGACCTGCGAGGCGACGTGGCAGAGACGATGTGCTACCGGTGCACGGGATGTGACCTGATACCACACCGGGATCTGTAGAGCGCTCAGAACTCAAAATCTTCATCACAACTCAGGCCAGGTCAACTCATCATCGCGCCGCCTATTGGATATTGTCCCGGACCGCTCGAAGGACGCCGGGTAGTGCTGCGGATATCAATCGATATTACCGTTCGGTCTTCACCTGCTGGACCACAGATTCGATGGCTCTCTGGATCTTATCTTTATCCCCCAGGTAGCTGCTGGTCGTCGGTCTCAGGTCGCCGTCCAGCTCGTAGACCAGGGGGATGCCGGTGGGGATGTTCATCCCGACGATGTCTCGATCGGAGACACTGTCCAGGTACTTGACCAGGGCGCGGAGGGTGTTGCCGTGAGCGGAGACCAACACCCGTTCGCCCGATCTGATCGCCGGGGCGATGGTCTGGTGCCAGTAAGGCAGCATGCGTTCGACAACATTCTCCAACGACTCGCATCGCGGCAGTTCATCAGGCAAGAGAGATCCATAGCGCCGGTCGAAGCGAGGATGGCACGGGTCGTCCGGGTCGATGGAGGGAGGCAGAACGTCATAGCCGCGTCGCCAGAGCTCGACCTGAGCCTCACCGTACTCGGCCACCGTATCGAGCTTGCTTTGCCCCTCCAGCGCGCCGTAGTGGCGTTCGTTCAGCCGCCAGGTCTTCTGGACCGGGATCCACTCCAGGTTCATCTCCTCCTGAACGATCCAGAGCGTCTTGATGGCGCGCCTGAGGACCGAGGTGAAGGCCAGATCGAAGGTGTAGCCTTCCTCATGCAAGATGCGCCCGGCAGCACGAGCCTCCTCCTTTCCTTTTTCGGTCAGGTCCACGTCCGTCCATCCGGTGAAGCGTTTCTCGAGGTTCCACTCGCTCTGACCGTGGCGCAGGAGCACAAGCTTGTGAGCGGTTCTCATTCTCGACCTCGCGGACCAAGATGGCCACCGGGGTTTGATGACCGGTTAAGCCAGGTTCTCGTAGTACATAATGTATAACTTTATGTGCTCAAGTAAATGCGAGCGTAAGCGAGCATTTACTTGCTGACCGGTGATATTCTTTGCGGGACGCCACGACCAAGCAGCGCGTATCTTTGTTGGGACTTAGAGGACTTACGCACTCGACCAACGGAGGGGTATATGAGTTGGGACTGAGACGGCTCCTGGACATCGATTATTCATTCGCGCCGCCAGCAAAACTTCAAGAACATCTCCGCATCAGGCCAGAGTCCCCCGTTAGCAATACCGTCGTCTTCCTGACCAGGAAGGCTCATTGATTGTCATGAGCTCTGGGCGGATTTTGGTTTTATATTGATTGGTCTTATATTTTTACGGCCATCGTTAAGCACTATTCTGGCGATGACCGATTAGTATCATCTAATTGGTTCTCGACCATACTCGGCCGGTGTACCATCGAGATGTCCAGGCTACCCGGCCAGGAGGCGGCGCTCTAAACGATACTTTTATCAGCGGCCTGTGGCTCCTTTGATATCGATGTCGGAGCGCCCTTTCAATAACAGCAACCTCTTCTCCAACCACTACCTGGAGCACCAGGTCGTGAGGAACCCAGAGTGGGAAGGAGAAGTGGGTCTGGCCGAGGCCTTCGATGAGATCAAAGAGGCGCTCTGCTCCCGGATAAATGTCGTCAGGCGGTATAGCGAGGCGGAGCTGGAGGAGTTTCTGATCCGGCCCGTATTTGTCATTCTGGGCCACCATTTCAGCCTCCAGCAGAAGGTCTCCAGGAACCAGCACTTTCCCGATTATGGGTTCTTCCCCGATACGAGAAGCCTGAAAGAAGCCTACGCCCAGAAAGAAACAGGGTCCGCCGACTTCTATCGAGAGGCCATCGCCGTCGGCGATGCCAAGCGCTGGATGGTCTCTCTGGACAAGAAGGCAGAGGGGAAGGGGCGCACCTTCGATATGATGAACCCCAGCTTCCAGATCGACACCTATCTCCGGGAGACGCCGCCCAGGTGGGCCATCTTGACCAACGGACATCGGTGGCGGCTCTATCATCAGGATACCAGCTACAAGCTGGACAGCTATTACGAGGTCGACCTGCTGAAGCTGGTCCGGGATGGCAACTTGGAGGCCTTCAAGTACTTCTATCTCTTCTTCCGGCGGGAGGCTTTTCTGCCCGAGGCGGACGGCAGGTGTTTCTTGGACCGGGTCAGGGATGGGAGCGTCGCCTACGCCAGGAAGATCGGGGATGACCTCCAGGAGAACGTCTACCGGGCGATGAAGGTTCTTGCGGAGGGCTTTCTTCGGGACCGGAGGAACGACCTTTTCCCGGCGGACGCGAGAATGGTCCAGGAGAACGCGCTTCTTCTGTTGTACCGGCTCCTCTTCATATTCTATGCCGAGAGCAGGGGTTTGCTGGACGCAGAAAACAGGCATTATCGAGAGCTGAGCCTGCAGACTCTGGCCGCCGATATCGATAAGCGGTTGGAGGGAAGCGACGAGCCCCTGGCGGTGAGGACCGTCTACTGGGCCCGTTTGAAGGACCTCTTCGATCTGATCAACAACGGGAGCGAGGTCAGGGGCATCGACCGAGAGGATATCTACATCCCCGCCTACAACGGCGGGCTCTTCGATCCGGCGAGAAACCCTTTTCTGGCGGAGAAGAGGATCGGTGACCTCTACCTGGCCAGGGCCGTGGACCTTCTGGCCCGGTCGGGAGAAGGAGAAGAACGGGGCACTGTCGACTATTCCTCTCTGGATATCAGGCATCTGGGCTCCATCTACGAAGGGCTATTGGAGTACAAGCTCCGGGTTGCCGAGGAGGATCTGGCGGCCGTCAAGAAGAAGGGCAAGGAGGTCTGGATCCCGAAGGAGGAGGCGGGCCGGTCCAAGGTCGTCGACAAAGTCGAGGCCGGCGGCGTTTATCTGGTGACGGACAAGGGTGAGCGGAAGGCCACCGGCTCTTATTACACCCCCGACTACATCGTGAAATACATCGTTGAGAAGACCCTGGAGCCCATAATCGAGGAGAAGAAGCTGGAGTGGTCGGAGTCGCCGGGAAAGAGCTTCGCCGACTATCTCCTATCGATAAAGGTTCTGGACCCGGCCATGGGGAGCGGTCATTTCCTAGTCGAGGCCACGGACCGGCTGGCGCGGGCTCTTGTCCAGGCCTGGGCGATGGCCCGGCCCGAGGACGAGACCGAGGAGGTGGCGGAGCATGACATCCACTGGGCCCGGCGGGAGGTGGTGAGAAACTGCATCTACGGCGTGGACCTGAACCTCATGGCGGTGGAGCTGGCCAAGCTCTCTTTGTGGCTGACGACGGTGGCCTCGAACAAGCCCTTGAGCTTTTTGGATCATCACCTGAGGTGCGGGAACAGCCTGGTGGGCGCCGAGCTGGACGCCCTGGTGGCGCTTCCCACCGACGGCCATGAGGGGCAGCCGTTGCTCTGGAGCTTCTTGATGAAGAGCCATGCCGAGGTCCTGATCAGACAGTACGGAGAGATCGCCGCCCTGCCCGACGACGACCTGAAGACGGTGAAGTGGAAGGAGGCCAGGTTCCGAAAGATCGAGAGTTCGGAGCTGAACCGGCGCCTGAAGGAGGTGGCCAACCTCTGGATCTCGACCTACTTTGGAAACGTTGTCCCGGAGGACGGTTATGCCGAGCTTCAGAACGAACTGAGCGCCGAGAAGTATCCAGACTGGTCGGAGTTCAGGGCGAAGGATTGGTTCGGGCGCGCCCAGGAGATGGGCGCCGGGCGGCGATTCTTCCACTGGGAGCTGGAGTTCCCGGAGGTATTCTTCGACGTGGGCGGGAAGAAGGCTAATCCGGGCTGGGATGCGGTGGTGGGGAACCCGCCGTATGTGAGGCAAGAAGAGCTCGGAGAACTAAAAGGCTATTTACAAGGTAGCTACAGAGTCTATTATGGAACGGCAGATCTTTACACATATTTCTTTGAAAGGGCACATGAGATTCTTAAATTACGAGGTTACTTTGGTTTTATATCTAGTAATAAATTTATGCGTTCTAACTATGGAAAACCGTTGCGTGCTTACTTGAGAGACGGAATTTTCATCAAAGAGATTGTCGATTTTGGTGAGCTTCCGGTATTTCCAGAAGCTGCAACGTTTCCAGCGATCTATCTAACAAAGAAGTCTAATCGGGAAAACGCAACTATTTACACACCAGTAAAAACTCTTGATTTTGAATCTCTTGGCAAAATTGTTAAAGAACAAGGCTTAAAGCTAGCTTTGGATGCTTTCGAGGGTGAAAATTGGGCACTTCGAAGTCAATCTGAAATAACGATCATGCAAAAAATGGAAGTGCTAGGCACTCCTCTCGGCGAATATGTTAATGATGAAATTTATTTTGGTATTAAAACGGGACTCAATGACGCCTTTATTATCGATAAAGATGCAAGAGAACAACTTATTTTCGAAGATCCAAAGTGCGAAGATATTATTAAACCCATTGTGTTCGGTGATGATATTCATAAATATGAAATTGATTATCGCGAAAGATATTTGATATTTGCACGTAGAGGCACAGAAATTGAAAAGTATCCTTCCATCAAAAAACACCTTGAGAAATTTAGAGAAAGACTCACCCCCAAAAAGAATAAAAATGATGAAATTGGTAGAAAGCCAGGTAGTTATCAATGGTACGAAATTCAGGACACAATAGAATATTATAAAAAATTCAGCAAACCAAAAATTTTTGTTCCTGCTTTTGCATTAGAACCGAAATTCGCGAGCGACAATGGCGAGTGTTTTATTAATGGACCAGCATACGTTATACAGACTAATGATTTATATATCCTCAGTTTGTTAAACTCTAAACTTTGTTTTAGATATTTGATATCAACTTGTTCAGTTCTAGGTGACCAAGAAAACCGAGGTAGAGCAGTTCTGAGAACGATATACTATAAACAACTCCCCATCCGTCGCATCTCCTTCACCACCCCTGAACCCGAGCGCTCCGCCCAAGTATCCCAGCTCAAGGGCCTCTATGCCGCCGGGAACTTCGAGGAGATCCTCTCTCGCGTAGAGGCCTGCCTACTCAAGGACGCCGAGGGCAAATTCGTCGCCGAAGGCGAGAAGTCGGACGTGGTCCACGACCTTTTGGCATTCCTGGCCGAGCAGATGATGGACCTCAACAAGCAGAAGCAGTCCGAGATCAAGAGCTTCCTCCGATGGCTGGAGGTGGAAACGGGCGCCAAGGTCGATGCGCTCACCAACAAGACCAGGCTCCGGGTCTACTACGAGCTGGACGTCTCTGAACTCCTGGTCATCCTCAAGAAGAACAAACGGAAGCTGGGTGCCGATCCTGCCAAGCGCAAGTTCCAGGATGACCTGCGCCAGGAGTTCACGGACTCGATGGCAACGCTGGGGCCATTGCTGGCGCAGATCGAGGAGACCGACCGGCTCATCGACGAGATCGTCTACAAGCTCTACGGCCTCACCGACGAGGATATCGGGATCGTGGAGCAGGCTGTCGGGTGACGTACCCCGACCATAACCTCGCGCCCCATCGCCACTGTCAACCTATTCCTGGGCGTCATCTCCCGGCGCTAGCCGGGCGCCTGGCATCGCTGGCGCGGATCGTGGAGACCGACCGGCTCATCGATCAGATCGTCTACAAGCTCCACGGCCTCAGCGACGAGAAGATCTGGATCGTGGAGGATTGTCTGGGCGAGTAAGACCTCTTACACAACAAAAAAAAACAAAAGTGCTTTTTTTTTTTTTTTTCTGTTCCTACGAACTATTCGATAACCTCGTAGAGGTCTATTACGCCTTTTTTGGATTTGCAGATCAAGTATTCTTTACCCTCATAAGATACTGGATAATACTGCCCGATTTTCAAGCATTTAGACATTATTTTTATGCCATCATCATCTACAAAGACCGAAGGGTTTTGGTTATACCAACATGTTGTGATATGTTCTTTTTCAATAGGTTTATAGCCCGATACCGGCTCAAAGCCATGGCCTATGATCCCACTGTCCGGGATAGATTCATAGGAACTAAATGGCATCTCCCCTACTTGTATGTGCACTACTTCGGCAGCCATGGTCCTCCACCGTACACAACATAATTTCATCTCCTATATTTCATTTACTGCAAAGGATGTTCGGTCCTCTAAGAGGAGGGTATTCTCGAATCCATTGGTGATCGGTTAAGACGAAAACCGTGGTGTGCTGAGGGCTTGGGGTAGCAAATCTAGCGAGGTTTGATTGATCGAAGGGGGCGATGTGTACTCCTTTTCAGACTGGGTGTCATTTCTATGGCGCATAAATCGTGTGAAAAATAGGTCGATTATGTGACTCAAAATCCTTAACCAATCACCAATGCTTCGCGTGCCCCCTACTT
>DAOG01000114.1:0-2740 GCA_002501765.1 Methanosaeta sp. UBA204 | reverse complement strand
TCACTCTAATGCGACGGAAGAGACATCTTCCACATTCATCGACGAGTCCTCCCCTTCGCGCCTTCGCGTCTTCGCGTGAGAGATTTACCCCACTGATCTTATCGACGAGCCCCACCCCTTCGCATGCCCCCTACTTGGTCTGAAAGTAGGTCCACATGACTATCCATTTTCATCGTCATGGGTGGCCCCTGGGCCATGGGCGTTTCTTATTCACGCGAAGCCGCGAAGTCCTGATGCCAGTCGTATGGATCTATTCGAAGTCTATCAAAGTCAAGCACTTGACCCGAACGTCAATCGGAAAAGATTAATGAATGAATGAAGGGCTTAACCGATCACCAATGTCCTCGAATCAAGCTGAGAACCCCAAAAAGACGAATGAAGACAAATGGCCAGAAGAAGGCGAGTATGACGATGAAATCGAAGATATGGGTCTACCACGAGCTGGACTTCCCTGAGCTCCTGGCCATTCACAAGAAGAACAAGCGGAAGCCGGGTGCCGACCCTGCGAGGCGCAAGTTCCAGGACGGCCTGCGCCAGGTGTTCCAAGACGACTTGCGTCGGGAATACGAGGACTCGATGGCGACGCCCCAGCTCCTCCTGGCGCGGATCGAGGAGACCGACCGGCTCATCGACGAGATCGTCTACAAGCTATACGGCCTCACCGACGAGGATGTCGGGATCGTGGAGCAGGCTGTCGGGTGACGTACCCCGACCATAACCTCGCGCCCCATCATCTATCTCAACATATTCCTGGGCGCCAGCCGGGCGCCGAACTTATGCAGCTGAAAATAAGATTATATTTTGTACGATAATAAATCTATTTAAACTAGACTTCACCGGAGTGCTTACGGCGCAATTCTTCTAAAGTGATTCCCTTATCTTTATTCTTGAGCAGATACTCGTATTGGGAATCAACATATGCCGCTTCGCTGTAATCCTCTTCTTTAACAACTTTGACGGCTTTCAAGTTATATCCACCAACCTTCTATTTTGATCGCTTTGGTATATACCCTTATCTATAATCTGAATCTCCAGATCTCAGGAATGCGTTAGTGACGTATATCGTCTTCTGAGATTCATCAACGAAATACTCTATTCGATGTTTTCCCACTCTCAGCCGGTACATAGGGGGTGACTTGAAGCCACTCAGTTTCTTGATATCTACAAGAGGTCGCCGCCTGTATGGGTTCTCTTCCAATCCACCCAAACGCTCTGAAATATTATCAAAAATCCTTTCCTCTAGCTTAATCAGATATTTCTCGGCTTTAGCTAAAACAACGACGGTATAGGTCATTCCGAAGAACTCCAGCCTTAGTACTTTGCTAACGACGAGGGTAAATAGCTTTTGGACCCTGGCCCTCTTTCGGCTTCTGGCCGTTCTCAAGAAGAACAAACAGAAGCCGGGCGCCGACCCTACGAAGTGCCGGGTTCCAGGACGACCTGCGCCGGGAGTTCACGGATTCGATGGCGACGCTGGGGCCACTGCTAGCGCGGATCGAGGAGACAGACAGGCTCATCGACGAGATCGTCTACAAGCTCTACGGCCTCACCGACGAGGAGATCGGGATCGTGGAACAGGCTGTCGGGTGATTGCGCCTGTGGCATAAACTCGCGCCCCATCGCCTCTGCCAACCTATTCCTGGGCGCCATCTCCCGGCGCTAGCCGGGCGCCTGGCATCGCTGGCCCGAATGGGGCGAGTGTTGGGCTGCTACGAGCTGGACTTCCCCAACCTTCTGGCCGTCCACAAGATGAACAAGCGGAAGCTGGGCGCCTAGTGTCGTGTCATGCGTAAAACATCGTATCATACACTCATCATTCCCACAAAGGTGGAAATCCAGTATTATCTGGCTACTTCGGCGCTTCTGAATTTTCGCTTTCGCCTGCCCGTGCTACCTGCCCACAACAGGTAGGCGGCAGACAGGCGGGAATGACGATCGTCTTTACAACATTACTTAGATGACAGGACACTAGGATCTTAAAGCCTGAAGAGCATAAGATCGAAGAGGCCGAGGGGGGGGCTGAGAAGGTTGTGGTCATGGGGTCAAAAGAGCCTATAGCTATAAGATCAGAAGAGCTTATGGCTACAACAACAGGCTTCGAAGAGGAAAAGAGCCAAAAGCCACCAGAGGTGCCTGGATGGGAGCGAGAAGACTGGGAGGTATGAGGGGAAAAACGCAAGTTCCGACTCTCAGATGATCCTTTTGCGTTGAAGGAGCTGATCAGGCTCAAAGACGACGGCTATAAGATAACTCAGGTCGCCGAATTATTAGGTTATGGTCGTGATATGATCAGTAGAGAGTATTACCCCTCTCCAGACCCTACCAGGAAGGAATTGTTCTTAAATCAATATTGCGCAAATCAAACATTGAAATCACTGCTGTGGTCAAAAATACTGCACGGGCCACCTTCTTTTCGATGCTTATCTGTGTATATTGGTGATTTTTCTTAAGACTTACGGTGTTCTTAGCTATATTGAAGAAAATCTCAATTCTATACCTGATAAACTTAAAATGTCCCCAATGACTCATCAATTTGTATCCGCTTCAAACTAGTGGGCAACTCGAAGAAGTATAAGTATACTGAATTATTGATGGCAATGTTAGTAGTGCTTTTCTGGCAAGCAATAAATCACTATGGTACTGTTTTTATCGCGTCGCCCCGCGCCTGATAGATTACTATATATAGTATGTATGCAAAGGTCGTCTCATGAGTTTATCAGGGATCGTGCAGAAATTAGAA
>DAOG01000121.1:2534-6053 GCA_002501765.1 Methanosaeta sp. UBA204 | reverse complement strand
TATATGACCGAAAGTCATGTAGTATATAATGTGTAACATTATGTACTCTGAGTAGTTCATGAGATGTCTCTTAAAATTGGTCATGCCGGGGACGGGATCCGAACCCGTGACTTCCAGATGCCTCAGGACGAGCGCCTCTTGCGAGTTCCCTATGAGTCTGGCGCCCTAACCGACTAGGCCACCCCGGCACGGCAGCCCTTCTAAGGGTCTTTGTTACATAAGTTTTGTGCTCTCGCCGGCCGGGAGCCGGATGGATAATCTTTTTTAACCCGGGCGAGAGACTGCCAGACATCTATGCATTCCAGCATATCAGGCACAATCAGCGACTCGTTACAAGGAAAGACGATCGTTGTGGGGGTGACCGGCAGCATCGCCGCGGTCAGGGTTGTCGACCTGATCCGACATATGATTCGCCAGGGTGCAGAGGTCCATGCCGTGATGACCGAGGCGGCCTGCAAGATCATCCACCCACAGGCTTTAGAGTATGCGACCGAGAACAGAGTGGTTACCGAGATTACCGGACGGGTGGAGCATGTGGAGTTCTGCGGCGTCGGTGGCCGGGCAGACCTATTCTTAATCGCCCCGACCACGGCGAACACTCTGGGCAAGGTGGCCCTGGGGATCGACGATACACCGGTTACCACCTACGCCACCACGGCCCTGGGCAGCGGCGTTCCCGTGATGGTGGTTCCGGCGATGCATGAGGCCATGTACCGCCACTGTGCGGTGGTCAAGAACCTGGAGACGCTGAGGTCTATGAATGTTGCCGTGATCGACCCCAGGATCGAAGAGGAGAAGGCCAAGATCGCCGACCCTACAACGATAGTGACCGAGGTGGAAAGGCTCCTCGGTCCTGGTGACCTGGCCCGCCGAAAGGTCCTGATCACCAGCGGGGCCACGGCAGAGCGGGTGGACCCCATAAGGATACTGACGAACAGGGCTTCGGGCAAGACTGGGAGGGAGATAGGCCTGGAGGCCTACCGGCGGGGCGCGGAGGTGACGATAATTCAGAGAGAAAAGCTGGGCCTGCCCTTCAGAGAAGTCCGCGCCGAGAGCGCAGAAGATATGCTAGACGCCGTCATCGCCGAGCTGGAGACGGGGTACGATGCTCTGATAGGCGCTGCGGCGGTGGGCGATTACACTTTGGATCCCAGCGCGGAGAAGATCAAGTCCGGCGGCGATCTGATTCTCCAGTTCAAGAGGACGCCCAAGATCATCAAGACCGCAAGGTCCCTTTACCCCGACCTCATAATCGTTGGGTTCAAGGCGGAGACCTTCGTATCCGACGAAGAGCTGCTCGGCCGGGCAAAGAGATCGATGGAGGAGAACCGGCTCGACCTGGTGGTGGCCAACGACGTGGGCGAGGAGGGCATGGGCACCGAGGAGAACCGGGTGATCATACTGGGTCGAAAGGGGATCGTGGCCGAGGCGACCGGCAAGAAGAGGGTCATAGCCAGAGAGGTGATCGACGCCTTGGTGGGGGTATTGGGCTGAAGGTCTTCGTTCCTGCTCACATCACGGGGTTCTTCGCGGCCAGACATGATCGTGACCCGAAGAAGGCCGGGTCCGTGGGATGCGGTCTCGATCTCGAGGTCTGGGCGAAGACCAGGGTCCGGCTTTCTGAAGAGACGTCGGTGCTCTTGGACGGGAAAGAGTCATCGGCGCCGGTGAGCAGGCGAGTGATCGCGGACCTGGCGCCCGCGCCGGTGAGGGTGGAGACAGACCTGGAGATGCCACTTGGGTCCGGGTTCGGCGCCAGTGGTGCCGGGGCCCTGGGGTGCGCCTACGCCTTGAACGCTCTCTTCGGCCTGGGCAAAACATCGAACCAGATCGGCGCCGTCGCCCACGTGGCCGAAGTGGTCTCCGGTACCGGGTTGGGAGACGTGATCGCCCAGAACGTTGGGGGTCTGGTGATGAGACTGGAGCCTGGCGCGCCGGGCATAGGGTCGGTGGACAGGATACCGGTCCCGTCGCTGAGGGTGGACTACGTGGTCAAGGGTCCTCTATCAACGGCAGAAGTTCTGTCTGATCCGGGGACCATGACCAGGGTCAACCAGGCCGGCGAGAAGGCCTTGAAGGATCTGATCAAGAAGCCCACCCTGGACAACTTCATGAACCTCTCCAGGCGGTTTGCGAATGATACGAGTCTCGCCGAAGGCTGGAGGACAGACGCGATCGAGGCCGTGGAGGCGTCGGGAGGGGCTGCGAGCATGGTGATGCTGGGCGATGCGGTCTTCGCCCTCAACGGCGCGGAGGCACTCTCAAAGTTCGGTACCGTCGGGTCGGCGACGATCAGCCAGGGGGGTGTCAGGCTTGAGTGAGATTCCTTTGTCTCATCCGAGGTATGCCTCTCTTCTCACCAGGGAAAAGGTGGTCTTGGGGGTGGATGAAGGCATCACAGGTCTTCCTGGACTCGTCGCCCAGGGGAGAGGTGAGGCTTTTGACTACTTCCTCGGGGAGAGGACGACTCTGCCTGGAGATGACGCCGAGCGTGCTGCTGTCGCCATGCTACTGCTGGCCGAGCGCCCGGTGTTGAGTGTGAACGGGAACGTCGCCGCTCTGGTGCCCCAGGGCATGGTGGACCTTGCCAACAAGATAGGAGCACCGCTGGAGGTCAACATATTCTACCGGACCGAAGAGCGGGTGAAGAATATAGCGGATCTGCTCCGTCGTTCCGGGGCGAAGACGGTCTATGGCGAAGATCCGGACGCCCATGTCCCGGGGCTGGATCACGAGAGGGCAAAGGCCTGCAGAGGCGGGGTCTATGATGCAGACGTGGTTCTCGTCCCTCTGGAGGACGGTGACCGGTGTGAGGCCTTGGTGAATATGGGAAAGAAGGTGATCACCGTGGACCTGAACCCGCTTTCCAGGACCGCAAAGACCGCTACGGTGACCATCGTGGACAACGCCGTCCGGGCTCTGCCCAACATGGTCGAACTCGTCGACGAGATGATCGGTCTATCCCGAGAGGAGCTGGAAGCGGTCCTGGAAGGGTACGAGAACGAGGCCGTTCTGCGCAGGTCGGTCGCGTTGATGATAGAACACCTGAGGGGCTAGTTTCCCCAAGACTGAGGTCGGCGGATCGAGTCTGCCGAGATCATCTATCGAAGATCGTTGCGTCTCTCCAGGGATTGAAAATGGTAAAAAAATCATAAGCAGGTCAAACAGCGTGCCTCCACACCACTCCTGCCATCTTCATACTATGAAACTTCAAGTGTCTCTCAATACTACCATCCGTTCTGGAATTTTTTTGTGGGACGCATTGCTGTCATCTTTCTTAGCCTGGGTCAGTCTCGGCGGACGCAATCGAAAAACTTATATTCGGCAAACGCCAGCTGTGTCATATGATATATCCCCTCATAAGGCACCTCCAGGCTTCGAACATGCTCAATAAGCCATGGATTCCTTATCCTTCACAAGTAGCTGGAACAACCACGGCATAGAGCGCTTATTAGATATAATATCTTTTACATGACTTTCGGTGATTACCATTTTATCGACAGGTTAGATTAGACAATA
>DAOG01000121.1:0-2400 GCA_002501765.1 Methanosaeta sp. UBA204 | reverse complement strand
ATCAACATACCTGAGTAGTTACGACTAAAGATTAATATCTAGTCCCGTCTTACGCATGTCCTGGTGAACATAGGGATGGCTGAGGGAAAACGGCCACGACAGTCAGACGAGCTGGCGGAGGCCCTCGTTGTGGAAGACGCGAATGCGCTCACAGACGAGGCCGCTCTGAAATTCCTTATGGACTACACCGTTCAGGATGAGGACCATAAGATTATCTCTAAAAACCTCATAGACAAGTTCGGGAATCTCGACGGCGTTCTTTCTGCCGACTTCAAGACACTATGTGGAATCAAAGGGATGAACTCGCATACGGCAACCCTTCTCAAGCTCGTGGACCATATAAGTTCGTCACGTTGGACGGACAACTCGGGAAATGCCGCCACGAAGATGCCAACTTCGACGCAGCAAAATCTGTTGGGGTCAGATGCACCCTCACATTCGAAATCCAGATATACCAAAGCGAAGAATAGATCTGTAACTCAAAAAAGATGACGAAAGCCAGAAGCGGGATCTTTACCAATGCCGTCCTGAAAGAGGCCATCGAAATTTTGCCGAAGCTTCCTGACACAGAAGATCTCAATGTGACCAGGCAATTTTTGAAGAAAAACCTCCCTTCAGTGCTGAAAATACGCGGGATAGGTACGTTCCTTACATTACCAACCGTCTCTTCGTCGACGGCCGCGCATATAGGGCGTTGCGTTCATTCGCAAAGATCTTCGCGGGTCGTCAGGAGCTTCGAGACGTCTGCTTTTATCGTTTTTGTAAGGCCGAGCCCTTGGTGCTCGAAGTCGCCGACGGTCGAGATGCTAGAGGGCGACTATTCCTGGGACAAGCCCAGTCCCAACCTGCGGGCGCCTTCATCGAAGCCCACATCCGGGATCGGCCCTACGATCCTAAAGGACAACTGCGACATCCTGCCCTACGATCATCCCATAGAGAATACCAAGGCCATTGCCATATAAATGAAGATTTATCTCGATGAATCTGGAAACTTGGGCGGCTTAGGAGCCAATGCCTCAGATGATGACCCATATTTTGTGCTCGCTGTATTGATAGTGAGGGATGAGCTCTCTGTCAAGCGGTGCATAAGGAAAATTCGGAAAAATAAGATCAAGAAGAAGTACAAAAAGATGTCAGAACTTAAATTCAGCAACTCGGATGATAATATCCGGCGAAGAGTCCTTGGATGCATAGGAAAAACCGACAACGATGTTGCTTTTGCAATACTGCGCAAGGGTCAAGTGAATGAGAGTCTCCAAGATAAGCCTCAGATAGTGTATAACTACATCTGCAAGCAATTGCTATCCAAGATCATAGGCAAATATGCAAAAAGCGGCCCTGTGGAGCTCATTGTAGATAAGTCCCTTTACGGAATCCAGAGGGATAACTTCAATGATTATGTGGAAGGAAGGATAGGACAGCAAATCTCCACAGAGATCGAGGTAACCCATGTGGACTCCAGGCAATGCCTTTGCGTTCAGGCTGTAGACTTCTTGGCCGGCGCTATAGGTCGAAAATACAGGTACGAAGACGGTAGATACTATGCGAAGATCGAGCATAGTATAACTATACGACTGGATTTATTTGAACCAAAAAATAGCATGATTTAGTGAACCCCTCTCTACTTCGTCCCACCCGCCAATTGGCGGCCTCATTCTTTTCGAGAGGGACTTACTCACCTAATACGTATCATTGTACACGCTTACATATAAGCTTTAGCCCGACCACCTCCCGGAAGGGGAGGTTGTAGGCGTCCGCGGTCAATAGCCGCGCCGGGGATGCTGCTTGCTTTCTGCACAGCCTTACCGCCTCTCTGGATACGTCCAGAGCGGTCGCCTGCCAGGGCCGCCTCAGGATGGCAGAGAAGATATTGCCGTTGCCACAGCCCGGCTCCGGCACTTGTGATCCTGTGGGCAAGTCGGGCATGGGGGTGGTGTGCCTTTCCACAGGCGGCCCTTCTCTCTGTACTCTTCTTCCCAGGCCCGGAGGTGTTCCAGAAGAGATGGGGTCACGGACGAGATCGATCCGGATGGATGATAACGGTTGCGCAGTATTGCGGCGCCGTACGGCGGATTTCTGCGAGTGAAATAATTATCTCAGTTCATATCTAGATATTGACAAAAGCGGTGAGTACATCTATCCAAAATCGGCATCAGGAACAGTAAGGAAGTGCGGGGGTGGGGATTTGGCACGCGGTTACTAGTGTCCTGTCATCTAAGTAATGTCATAAAGACGACCGTCGTTCCTGATGAGGATGGAAAGCCGTGTCCACCACGATGGAAGAGACTTCTTCCACATTCATCGACGAGTCATCACCCTTCGCGTCTTCGCGTCTTCGCGTGCCCCATAATTTCTGACTCACGCGAAGACGCGAAGTCCCTCTCGTCGAAATGCATGCTA
>DAOG01000109.1 GCA_002501765.1 Methanosaeta sp. UBA204 | reverse complement strand
AGGAAGGTGACTCGTCGATGAATGTGGAAGAAGTCTCTTCCATCGTGGTGGACACGGCTTTCCATCCTCATCGGGAACGACGGTCGTCTTTACGACATCACTTAGATGACAGGACACTAGGGCAGGGTCGGGGCCACGCTAAACGAGATGCACATCTCTTGTCTCTTTCACCCTATTATACAATTTTTTGTCGAGGGTCAGGAGGGGTACACGCTCCTTTTCTGCCGCCGCCAGGAAAAGAGAATCGTAGAAAGTTGTCTTATCCATAACGGCGATCTCGAACGCTTCCTCCAGTAGATCGGACGATTTTAGGATGATGCAAGTGATGTTGATGAACTCCAGGCAGTCCCGAAGGGCATCCAGAGCCCTTTCCTTCTCCTCGCCGGAAAAAGAGACCTGTTTCCAGGCCACGTTCCCCACTTCACAAACTGCCAGGTCCAGAGTGAATGGATCGCATTCGGCCACGCTTTTCAGTGCTCGAGGTGATGCGTCCTCTTTGAAGAAGATGGCGGCGATGACGCTCGAATCCAGAACAGCTCTATCTGGCATCTCTGTCCTCTCTTATCATCGATGCGGCGCCCTTATCGTTTACGACCTGCTCTTGCCAGCGGGCCTCTGCTCGAGCTAAGAGCCTCTTCTTCTTTTTATCCCGGACAATCGTCTCCACCATCTGTCTGATCTCCGCCTGCCAGTCAACGTCGCTCATCTCGTCCATAATCAGCCGGACGTCGCTCTTCAAACGAATGCTGTAAACTGCGGTTGACATGGTTTTATGTTTACAACTATCGCATATAAGCTTATTGAAAACATCATGATTTCACCGTTCGCAGGCATTTCGAGTTTTCAATCGGCATCGTATTTTGGACGCGAGCAAGATTCCAGGGTCCTGCATAATCCAGGCGCTCGGATGGAGTTTCTGGGGGGCCACGACGTTTCAGCCATGGACAGGACACTGGCACAAAAAAAGAGGATCAGTGGTTATTGAGGTTTCAATGGGACCACGACTTTTCAGCCATGGATAGAACATCTCGTCAATGGTTTTGATTTCGTTGTCATCCATGATGACGTTTATCTTGTTTATCGTCCTCTCCTTGGTATAAGACCGATACTTAGTCTAATACCACCGGACCGCCCCATCCCACGCCTAGGACCCGTCCATTGTTTTCTGGGCACCGTGGCCGATCGTGCCATCTCCGGTTCGTCGTCGTATATGTACTTGACCTGGAGCTTTTTGCCCAGACTGTCATCAAATAACGACTTAGGCATTACGAAGTCTTTTTTCTTCTTATTTTCATCGCTCATGTCCTATTACCTCCATATATAATCATAAAAATGCTCATACACTTCGGATTGTGTCGTCGTAGAATATGTCCTCAGTGATGTAGAACTTGTCATCCGCCTGCAATACTGTGCAGTTAGCGTGAACAACCCACTTATCCTCAGTTCTGTTATGGCTTCTGATGTGGACATATCTACCGCCTCAAACTTGACCCCTTGTGCATCCAGCGCATGCTTGAGTTCAGCGCATTTGGGGCATGCCCCTGTCGAGTACACCACTACCCTCATTTTGGCACCCACCTCATTTTGAGAATTGTGCCATGTATTTTTGTTTCAATAGGGCCACGATTATACAGGCGTCACCGTGTCTCAGCATACATTTTACTATGGCATCATACGCCGAACGATTGCACTATTGAGCATCCGAATAGTTTATAATACCCTCCTAAATAATAATCAGTATTTTTCTTGAAGATTTAAATTCAGTATCACTATCGAGGAGCCTTGTCACAGGGTGATTTGTCTAAGGTGGGTCTGGCATCGTCCAAGTCAGACAAGGCGATTTTCTACAAAAAAAAAAATAATATCATTCTATTCACATATATTTTTTGGTGGCCTATCTTCGTTCCAATGGGGCCACGACTTTTCAGCCATGGATAGATTGCGTAGCGATCTCGGATATCAAGAGAAAGACTCACTCGACGGAGTACACCTATCGATGCCGCCTCAGATGCGAACGAGCCGAACAATCAGGTGGGAGACGCGACCGGAGCCGAGTTTGGAAAGAGCATCGTCGGCTACATCTGCCCCCAGGACGATCTCGATATATACGCCTTTTACGTGGAATCCTCTGGAATTTTGGAGCTCTGGCTCGACGACGTTCCCGATGAGATGAAGCCGAGGATCGGCCTTTACGGCAAGAACTTCAATTGGATCGTGAGCAAAGACACATCCAATGCCGGTGACGCCATCGTCCTCGATAAGGACGTCGACGAGGCCGGTCTATCGTTGAGAGAGCTGGTGAAGGTGTTGAACAAGGTGGGTTTGGATGACGAGGAGCAGGCTTCCATCGAGAGCGAGGAGACCGATGCCATCAAGATCATGACCGTTCACAAGGCCAAAGGTCTGGAGTTTCCCGTCGTGATAGTGGGGGACACATCCTGGACAAATCGCAACTCTGCAGGTAAGTTGCTCTTCAACAAGGACGGTGATGACCTATATTTCACCCTCAACCGGAAGGATGACGAAGGCGAATCCCTGTTGTCCAGGTTGGCCGAAGAGGAGAAAGACAGAGACTTCGAGGAGGAGAAGAGGTCCCTTTACGTTGCCACCACCTGGGCCTCAGACATGTTGGTTCTGACCTTCTCCAACGGCGGCAGGGGCCAAAGGCCTTGGAGACAGATGCTCCAGGACAACCTGGTCATCGTTCAGGAGGACGGGATCGAACCGGCCCCGGGGTTCGAGGACGTGGTGGTGGTCGTAGTCCCGCCCCAAAACGTCGCCCCTCATCGGTACGAGACTTCGGCGGCGGCCAGGCTCGATGCAAGTTACGTCAACCCGGTAGAGGCAGAGCCCTACAAAGAGTACGTGACGGCCACGGATCTCATGAAGGTCGTGGACGGATCGTGGGCCGGGCCTGCGACGACGACCGAGGAAGAGGGCATGGGTTTGCGATCGAGAGATCTGGGTATCCTGGCCCACAAGATCATGGAGCCGGTGGGATGCGAGAAGTTGGCAGACCTTGGAAGCTGCGAAAATCCGTGGGTAGCGTAACGAGTTTTCTGTAATTATGATTAGGCCATATGCTGCGGCCCAGTCACCGACTCTCCGACGCGAAGCGCGTGCGGACCATCTGCGATAGCCCCGCGCCCTGCACCTGGCGCTGCCCGGGTCGGACCCGCCGACGAATAATATGGCGCCAGATGATTACGCATCTTCGCAATCGCAGATCACCACGCCCGGCGGCGCCGACCCATCGCCCGTATGCCGCATGAAGCACGCGGTAAAGCCCGGCTGCTGATAATGCAGGCGCCAAGCGGTGCCAAAAGGGCCGCTTGCTTTATCTTGCAGCCGAACGTCTTCTTGTAGAGATGCAAAGAGCACACCGCTGTGACCCGCTCTCTTACACCTTCCTCGGGCCATCGGGCAGCTTCGTGAAGGAGATCTCAGACTGGTTTACACGACGGCAGGATTCGTCCGTTGCCCGAGGAAACTTCATGGTGATAGACCAGTTCGTCGTCCCGGTCGGATAGTACCTTCACCGAGAGGTCTCCGCCCGTCTCCAGGAGTATATCGAAGGACAGGCCAACAATCTCCCGCCTGAGCCGAAATTCCTCTGGCTACAGATCCGAACAAAGTGATGCTTCTTATGCGATCTCCATAGCCTTGAGAGGCCCTTCTCACAAAATCCTCAACGGCCTTCTGCCTCCGTTCGTCTTTCAACGAGATCTCCGATTCGATGACGCCCATGATACTTCGCCTGAATGCAACAGTTTATCTCAAAGAGGATATATATTTGCTCGAAATCTTTTATCATGTAAAATCTTTTATGAGGTGGTAAGTCGGCTGCAAGCTGTTCAATCAAGTTTACACAGTATGGTTTTCGATAGGGCCACGACTTTTCAAACGTGGATAGGTGGAGCGCCCGGAATCCTCATAATCGGGAGGATGGGACCAGAATCTCGAAAGTCCGAGGTCTGCGGGGCGCCGGGCACCACCTGCCCCAGTTTTGATCCTGAGGGCCGGTCCCGCAGCAGCGTCTCGAGTTTCTGCGACAACATCGAAGCAGGGGGTTAAATAGCTTGGAAACGAGTCCTATTCGACGGCCAGCAAGTTAAGCCAAGGGAGGGGACTTCATGACGCCAGAAGAACTCAAGGCCAAGCTCGAAGAGATGATGGCGCTTCCTGCTGAGACGGAGTGGATCGAGTTCAAGGAGGCCAAGAACAATTACAACTTTAACGACCTGGGCAAATATTTCTCGGCCCTGAGCAACGAGGCCAATCTGAACGGGCAATCCGCGGGCTGGCTGGTATTCGGCGTAACGAATAAACCACCCCGAAAGATCTGTGGGACCAGTTATCGGCTGCAAGAACCGGGTTTGGAAAGACTCAAGTGGGAAATCTCTCAGCATACCAACCATCAGACGACATTTATGGAGATCCACAAACAAGGGGATCCTCAAGGCCAGGGACGAGTGATTCTTTTCCAGATACCCCCTGCCACAAGAGGGGTCCCAACTACGTGGAAAGGAATTGCCTACGGGCGCATCCATGAATCCTTAGGTCCACTGACCATTCAGAAATTAGATCAGATCCGCGGTCAGGCAACGCTCGAAGACTGGTCCGCACAAATCTGCGAAGGAGCCACATCCAACGACCTAGATCCCGATGCTATCGCCTTCGCAAGGCAAGAATACAAGAAAAAGCGTAACTACTCAGGTACCTAAACCACTACCGGGGACTTCACTATGCAGGAACTACATGGGGCATACTGTAACCAAACACGGAATATAACCACAGAGTAAGCAAAGGGGCGCGGAGGGACGCAGAGGGACGCAGAGGGACGCAGAGGGGAAAATAAATG
>DAOG01000104.1 GCA_002501765.1 Methanosaeta sp. UBA204 | reverse complement strand
TACCTCTCTGACGTAGTCTTTTACGATCGTATATTTCCCCTTAAATCCCTGCTCTTGGATCTCACGATAAATTCGAGATGCGGTAAGGGGATATTCTTGAAGCCTTTGATCTATGTACTCCTTGTAAGCGTCCAGCTTGCTCGGTCTATTCGATATCTTCGGGGGTATAGGAGGAATTTGGGAATTTATATATTTCCGTACCGTTACCCGGCTATAACCTGTCTGTCTGGCGATCTCACTTATGCTCAAACCCTGGTTGAATAAATCTCGCAACATGAGGAACTCCTCCATATCCAGCATCAACACAACCCCTGAGTTTCAACTCAGGGATTGGCAGGTGGACATTTCTGCTCCGCCATAATTGGACACTTTTAGACCGCCATTGACAACGTTGACCTGTGGATCTATCTTTTGAGAACATGTACTGGACACCCATTCATTTAATTTGTGAATCTCTTCTTTATCCAACCCAGTAATTTCCCCGTCATCTGATACTCCCACTATAATATTACCACCATTTGAATTACTGAAAGCACATATCTCAGCAGCTAATGAATCTATGCTCCCAAATCGCTCCTTAAACTGGGTCTGTGAATCTTCGCCCTTTTCAATTAGCTCTAAAAGTTCTAAAGTGTCCATTGATAATAAATCTCCTTGCGCTTAGTGAAAGCTTCTTCTCCACCTTCCATAATATCAACTATCTTTTTCTGGATATGGAACCGATCCATACTTCCGGCTTCGGCTAATATTTTATCATCTTCATTTGTAAATATGATCACCTGTTCACAATCACCAAGAACCGGAATATTCGGGTTGTGCGTGGCAAAAATTATCTGACGTTCGCCTTTTAACTTAAGAACTTTTTTAATTAAACCTTCGTATACTGTCTGATTGTCAAGGTCATCTTCTGGTTGATCCATGATCACAGGTGTATTTTCCTGTGATAAGAGAAGCAACAACAAAGAAGAAGCTCTCTGTCCCAATGATAGTTTCTGGATGGGTTTGCCATCGTATCTGATTTCGATAAGATCCGGCACACGATAGAGGCATAATACTTCTTCCTGCTCAAAAAACCGTTCTTTAAATTTTAGCCATTCATTATCCGTAAAACCTATCACCTGGAAATTATTCCTGTTTTCCAGTGAATTGAATAGCTCTATGTTATCAGAGAAATTGCTGCTAAGCTTGTCAAGTTTTTCTCCTCGTAATCCGGTTCCCCGAAACATTTCTTTCATAAATTCAGCATAGCTTTTTTTATTCCCTTTATAATCGATTTCAAGCTGTATGATTGTTTGTGATGCATTGATCTCTTCTTTTTTTAGTTCCCGCTCTGACCATTGTTCATGCCATAGATCTTGCAGTTCGGAATACAGACGTTGCTTTGTATTTTCAAGTTCCATTGCCATTCGGCCATATTTCTCAATCTCGGAAATGGCTACTTGGACCTGTTCAAGTTCCTTCACAAACCGTCCGAAGTCATCGGGGGATACTTCAGGAATATTGATCTCCTGTTTGATTCTAGCAATTTCTTCCTCTACACTATCTTTTGCTTCGATAAATTTATCTTTCAATATTTCAAGTTCAGCAAATGTAGCAGTGCCTACCTTTTCCATTTCATCAACTTGCTTGAGCCAGGTATCTTTTAAAGTCAACAGTTGTATTTCAAGTTCTGCAAATAGATCAGGGTTCTCTTTTGAAGACATGGGGAATATGTAAGAAAAGCCGTTTTCAATTTTTTCCTTGAAGGTAGAGATATCATCTTTTGAAGTTTTGGCGAATTCAGCAAGCCTTTCAAATATCACTTCGTCTCTTTTAAAGTCAGCTTCTTTTTGTAGCTTATCTGCTATCTGCAGTTTTTCAAATACCGCGATTTTTTCTTTTAAAGATGCCTTTTTTGCTTCATATTCTTCTTTTTTCTTTATTTTCCCTTTCAAATTGCCAAGGCTTTTTAGTATATCTTTGATATCGTCCTCTTTTTCCCGCATTTGTTCCTGTATCGTCAGTAATTTATCCCCTATGAACTGATCAATCAGTTCAATTTGCTGTTCTCTGTCCATAGATTGTAGCTGAATGTCATTTTGCCCGTAATAGACAACAGGAAACATAGACGATGGATGAAGGTTAGGGATATATTCATCATCCCTGTACACTTTTGGTCTTTCACCCATTATTCTCTCGATACGGTATACCTGTCCGGACGCCAAAATTTCAAGGATAATCTTTCCACCCGACCCAATTGCGTATCTTTCCAGAAGTTCATCCTTATATTCACGGTCCTCTCTGGCATCAATTTCCAGTGCATACCGTATGGCTTCTAAGAGCGCTGATTTCCCGGAACCGCGAATCCCAATTAAATTGTTCATGTCAGGGCTTAGGTATATGTCAAATGCAGACATCGCTTTATCAGTTTTAATCTGAACTCTTTTGATGCAAGGATAGTCGATCTGTGGGGGTTCATCCCTGATGCGCAGTTCATGATTCATGAGTGAAAACTTAACGGCATCAAAACTATATTCACCAATTTTGATATTGGAATATCTGGTACCAATCTCTTCTATTTTTTTGGGATCGGATGCTGAAATGAACGCCGGAATGAAACTGAATTCATCCTGTCCCGTTTCTTTTGCAGCCTCTTTTACCCAGTCATTTATAAAAGTCGATCGTGAACTTTCTCCAATATTCTGACATGCTAATATCTGTTTTCTAAAATAACCTCTTTTCAGGAAATCCTTTATTCTCCCACCCTCAAACTCTTTAAAAAATCCTCTGTTATTGTCAGTATGTGCGAGAATAATGAAATAATGGCACTTTAGTTCGTTCAGTTTTTCAATTGTGGTATCAAGGTTTAGATTACAAAGAGCAGGATTTCCCGTATTATCAAAACGAGGATTGCTTCCGAACGCGAACGTCAAAAAAGTTTCAATCTTTGATGTATTATTATCATCCTTTTCAGCATCTTCGGGTGCAAATATAATGAGGGTGTGCATTCCTCGTTTTCCATCCTTAACAGAAAGTTCAACTCCCGGTAGAAGGAAGATACCTTTGTTTATGGCGGTTGTTTTGAGTACCTGGAATTCCTCGTTATCAAATTTATTGTGATTTGTTATTACCCCGATCTTAATATCTTTTTTCTTCAATTCACTTACATATATTTCTGCAAACTCAGTGTCATCTGATATGTCAGTTTTAAACTTTTTATCTGTCCCTGTATGTAGATGCAAATCAGCTTTCAGATACGTAGAACCATCTGGAAAGCTTGTGTTCTTTTCCATAATTGATCTCATATTTCTTTCACCTTGTATCTGTAGTTTGCATCTTTATTTTAATTTTTACCCAATTCTCAGCACTCATACTACGTTTACGTTAGAAGCAGGTGGTAGTGTAACGACTTTTCTGTAATTTGGTTTGCGCTACATGGTGCGACCCAGTCACTGGCTCTCCGACGCGAAGCGCATGCGGAGCATCTGCAGCAGCCTCGCGCCCTGAGCCTGGTGCCGTACAAGGTTGAACTTGACGACGGATAAAATGGGGCCAGATAGTTACGTATGTTCGCTATCGCGGATCACCGCATCCAACCCCGACCCGTCGCCCGAAGCACGTAGCGAGTTGGTGCAGCTAGGGCAAGGTCGGGGCCGTCAAGTTTGATGATATGCCTGACATTTCTACACGTTACACGTTATATCTTTATCGGAAAAATCTGAGTGCGCCCAACCCGCAGATCGACCCGCGCCCCCGGTACGCCCATCCAGACCCCGCGCCAGGTGGCGTTTGTCAGAACCCGAGCGCCAGATATTCGCCCCCCGGTCCCCGGCGCCAGCCGGGCGCTTCCCCTTCCAAGTTCTGATGAGGATCGACGCCTGCGGGATGAAGACCATACGTTATATACAAAAACAAATAGATGGCAGACAGATTTACAGCACCGATACTCTCCCCAAGACGTTGGTACGACCCCAGTCCCCTAGATCTCCCTGACAGTCAAAAGCTCCCGGAATTCGAGCAGAGAGCCATCATGGGCCACGCTGGACCAACCAGCTAAAATCCGGTTCAAGTTTTTATCTCGAAGAACCTCGGCTTGTCAGGGGAAAAATCGAACCTGTTTGCTTGATACAGTAGCTTGAAGACCTCCATGAGGCCGGGTATCCCACCACGTTTCAGGGCGTCAGACCATATCCTATATGAGGAGATAATTGACATCCTCCTGGGGTAGGCCTTTCGAACTGCCCAGTCTATAAGCTGTTCCATCTCAGAGGGTGAAATGTTCGGGTGATTCCATACAAGATGCTTACCGTCAAACTTGTGATAATCCTTCTCAAAGATTCCATACTTCTCATCGATATCATTCCAGAGGGGTGTCAATGGAAGAGGAGTTACCACGCAAACCTGAGTCAGGTCCAGTCTGAGGCTTGCGAGCTTTTCAATATCTGCCCTTATGGACTCTACGGTCTCATTCTCAAAACCGATCATATAGTATCCCACTGTAGCCAGACCATGCTCCTTAAGTTTCTGCAGTACTCTCATTATATCAGCTGCAGTCTCCTTCTTCTTGACACTGTCCAACGTCGATTGATGAAAACTTTCGATACCAACCGCTGCACCGCCGAACCCTGTGAACTTACCATTCCTCTGATTCTCTTCGTATGAAACTATCCACTCATCGGCCTTTTTCTGTAAAAAGTCAGCTCTGACCATACAGCCCCAGATCATCTCATATTTTTCAAGAAGTTTCACTACATCATCGGCGTGCTTCTGTAGAACTCCAAAATTTTCGTCCTCGATCAGCACAATCTTTACCCCAAGATCTCTATAGTAAGAGAGCAGGCGCTCTATACTCTCTATGGGTATAGCCGACGGTTTATTGCAGAAAGCAGATGTCTGACAGAACCTGCACCCGGCAGGACATCCCCTTGTTGTGAACATGATCCCGTACCAGTTGAGCTTTGCTCCAAATGGAGTTGCAAGGTATTCAATAAGCGGTGGATGAACTATGAGATCGATCTCTCTGCCCACCTCTGCTGCCACCTCATGCTCAGCATAACCTATAAAGATCTTATCAAACCGGTCCTGGATCTCAGGTGTCAGGGCACCGTAATTGCCGCACCAGATCTCCTCGATGCCAGCCGATCTGGCATACTCTACCATCTCCAGAACTTCAGGTGTATCACTCAGATAAAAGGAGAAACCAACTACATCCCACCCCTCCCTGAGTTTCTTCACATACTGTTCCCATGTAGGATATTCCAGGATCTCTATCTCGGGGATATTCTGCTTGAGAAAACGCAGACCATATGATTGAATCCTCGGCCAGCAGAACTTGAAGTATCTGGACCTGGAGTTGAAAGCCATGTAATCATAAGATGTACTGGTATAAGATGTCATTAGCAGAACTTTTTTTATAGACTATCACCTCGTTGTATGTTTACTAGCATTTTTCAAGACCTAAATGAGCACTGCCGGATCTTCCTTGGCTGATCCGCAAGAAAATGCTCGCTTACGCTCGCATTTACTTGAGCACATAAAGTTGTACTTTATGTACAACCAGAAAAGCCTGACGCATGAGCTGGCGAATATGCTACCTGGATATCATACCGGCATGTAACCATTCAGCCTGTTCTATGCGAACATACGTGAAAGGCGTTCAATCTGAAATGCTGGGCATTCATCATCAGTTAAGAAGTCTTTGAAGAGAATCAACGTCGGCGGGATGTAAAATTTATATACAATCATGTAAAATATCCTCTCATGATAGTTACAACTACGGATACAGTTCCCGGAAAAAAGGTGACGAAGGTACTTGGCATCGCAAAAGGTAGCACCATAAGGTCCAAGCATGTGGGAACGGACATAATGGCCGGGCTAAAAAACATCGTAGGCGGAGAGCTCAAAGGCTACACAGAAATGCTGAACGAGGCGAGAGAAGAAGCTCTGGAAAGGATGGAAATGGACGCCGACAGCATGGGTGCCGATGCCGTGATCAACGTCAGGCTTATGACATCTACAGTCGTGGCCGGGGCCGCCGAGGTGCTCGCCTATGGGACCGCTGTCAAATTAGAGGCATATTAGGCGTTTAGTTAATAATCAATGTATTTATTATGTAATATATCCCAACGGTTGCTACTTGAGTGATGCCTGCCATCTCGGCCAGGGCGATGAAGAGTGCCGTCTGCCCGCGCCCCCTCCCCGGATTCCCTCACAAAAAGTCCCGGCAGAAGAAGTTCCGGCAGAAAGGGTTATTACCGTACGGACAAAAGACCGCTTTCTATGGTCCGAGAGACGAAAGACGAACCCGAGCATGACACCCGCCAGCGGGAGAAGAACCTGGGTATGGTTGCGCTGGCAATCCTGTTCATCATAATCTTCTGGAACACGTACTGGTTCCTATCGAAGTTCCTCCTCCTCTTCATAATAGTCTACGTGGCCTACATGGCGCACCGCCACTTCTCCTGAAGGACACAGATTCCTGAAGGGAGCAGAAAGGGTTATTATCAACAAAGACCTAAACCAAGATATCATGTCTCATCGTTACATGTCGGGCAGATATCGACAGGCACGCCAACCATGGATGAACATACTCCTGATCGTCCTGGCCATCGTAATAGTCGCCCTGCTCTGGACATACCTCTGGTCTCTCCTCAAGATAGCCATCTTCGTGGCGGTGGTCTACGTCGTCTACCGTCTGCTCCAGGGATACATCTGAGACGCCTCCCAGACCCGCCTGGCCTCTCTCAGATCCTCTTTTGTGTTCACGTTAAAGAAGCTCAGCAGACAGGGGTCTGCGGGCCTCAACCTGTCCACCGGTACCCGGTTCACCCTCAGCGTCTCCAGCGGCGCGACTATCCTCCGTTCGCCACCCAAGATCGCCTTCCTGCAGGCCTCGGCCATGGGACCGGACCGGTAGACGGCATGAAGAGTCTCCAGCACCCCGTCTTCCCTCAAGGGAACCACCGCATCGTGACCCTCGGCCAGGCGGAAGAGCGTATCGAAGACCTCCGGGCTGATGAACGGCAGATCACATCCCGCGGCCAGAGACCAATCGCCCCGGGCAGCCTCCATACCGACGGCCAACCCTGCCACAGGGCCGTAGCCAGAGACTTGGTCGCAGACAACCCTCGCGTCCGGGACCAGTCTCTGAGTCCGTCTTCGCTGCGGCTCGTCCCTGACCACCACGACCACGTCTAAAGCGGCATACCGGACCCGGTCCACCACCCACTCGATCATGGTCCTGCCAAAAAACTCCATCGCAGCCTTATCCCCGCCGATCCGCTTCCCGGATCCTCCCGCCAGGATCACCGCAGACCTGATACCTTCCATCCGTTCTCCTCGCAGTCCTGGCGCAGCGCCTGGCGGAGGACGAAAACTGAATCCGGATGGACCTCACCGATACCGATCACGGTATGATCGGGACTTATCGAGGCGGTCTCTTTTCTGATCTCTCTGAAGGCCGACCTGAAGACCGCACGGTCGAAGGACCTCAGCTTCCCCAACCGCTCGTTGGCCAGCCTTTTGGTAATCTTGTTCCCGAGAACGACAAGGGCCGTTCCGCCCTCCATTTTCACCACAGCCCGGCCCTCCGAGATGTCCACCAGCAGATACCCGCCGGGGGTGACGTAGATCCTCCTCCTGCGATCCGACCCCGGGGAGACCTCGGTCACCTCGCCTACCAGCACAGGACCGCGCTTCCAGACCTTATCTCTCGCGTCGGAGACCAAAATCCGGGTCCCCAGCTCCTCGGCCCTCCTGACCAGCTCCTCGTCGGTCCTGATCCGGCCGCCGTAGAGCTCCTCTTCCAAAGCCTCCGCCTCGCCGAAGAATGTTATGCTGCGACGATCGCCACCCACAATCGCCCTCTTCCGGCCGGAGAAAGCCATCACCAGCGACACTATCGCTTCTCCTTCTCTTTCTCCATCCACGTCTCCATCTGCATCTCTGCCGCGTCGACCGTCTGGCTCAGGAGCATGGAAACGGTCAGAGGTCCCACCCCGCCGGGAACCGGGGTCACCCCGGCCGCGACTTTCAGGACGGACTCGAACTCCACGTCGCCCACCACTTTGTCAGCGACCTTGTTGATGCCCACATCGAAGACGTAAGCCCCCTCTCGGACCATATTCTTCTTTATGAGCCCAGCCACGCCTGCTGCCACCACCAGGACCTCGGCTCGCCGGGTATGCTCTGCCAGGTCGCGGGTGTAGACATGACAGACCTGGACCGTGGCGTTCCTGTTGAGCATCATCGCCGCCAGAGGCTTGCCCACCACGTTGCTGTGACCCACGATCACGACCTCTGTCCCTACCAGGTCCACCCCCAACCTCTCCAGGGCACAGATTATGCCCTTGGGGGTACAGGGCACCAGCCTTTCCGCCCCGGCCAGGAGGAAACCCATGTTCAGAGGATGGAACCCGTCCACGTCCTTCTCGGGCGCGATGGCGCTCATGGCCCTGCTGGGATCGAGACCTCCGGGCAGAGGCAGCTGGAGCAGTATCCCGTTAACGTCCTCTCTGGAGTTGAGGCTCTCGATCGTCTCCAGGATCACCGTTTCGTCGGCGTCTTCGGGCAGGTTCACGTTCACCGAGCAGATCCCGACCCTATCACAGGCTGCGTGCTTGATCTTCACGTACATCCGAGACGCAGGGTTATCCCCCACCAGGATCGTGGCCAGACCCGGCCCGAACCCCAGACGCTCGACTCGGGATCTGCTATCCGCCTCGACCTCCGTGGCCATCGCCTTCCCGTCTATGATCATCCCAGCTCCGGATAGAGGGGGTACCTCTGACAAAGCTCGGTCACCTCGTTTCTGACCCTCTTGATGACTTCGTCGTTCTCGATGTCTTGCAAGATGGCACCGATCATCTCGGCTATCTGAACCATCTCAGGCTCCTTCATCCCTCTGGTGGTCACCGCAGGGGTACCGATCCTGATACCGCTGGTGATGAAGGGGCTGGTGGTGTCGAAGGGTATGGTGTTCTTGTTCAGGATGATACCTGCCCGTTCCAGAGCGTTCTCGGCATCCTTGCCCGAGAACCCCACCTCGTTGAGCTTGACCAGCATCAGATGATTATCCGTACCGCCGGACACGAGAGAGAAACCTTGGTCGATCATGCTGTCGGCGATGGTTCTGGCGTTCTTCACCACCTGGAACTGGTAGTCTTTGAACTCCTGGGTGGAGGCCTCCTTGAAACCTACCGCCTTGGCAGCTATGACATGCATCAGGGGGCCGCCCTGCACCCCAGGGAAGACCGCCCGGTCAATATCCGAGGCCAGGTTCTCTTTGCACATCACCACCCCGCCCCGGGGACCTCTGAGGGTCTTGTGGGTGGTGGTGGTGACCACGTCGGCATAGGGGATGGGCGAAGGATGGACCCCTGCCGCCACCAGGCCCGCAATGTGGGCGATGTCTGCCATGAGGTAGGCGTTCACCTCGTCGGCCACCTCCCGGAGGACCTTGAAGTCGATGGTCCGAGGATAGGCCGAGGCCCCGGTGACTATGAGCTTCGGCGAAGACTTCCTGGCGACATCCAGGATCTCGCCATAATCCAGCATCTCCGTCTCCTTGTTTACCCCATAATGGACCGTGTTGTACATCTTGCCCGAGAAGTTGACAGGACTGCCATGAGATAGGTGTCCTCCGTGGGTCAGGCTCATCCCCATTATGGTCTCGCCGGGCTTGAGCAGGGCCAGGTATACCGCCATGTTGGCCTGGGACCCGCTGTGGGGCTGGACGTTCACGTGCTCCGCGCCAAAGAGAGACTTGCACCGATCCCGGGCCAGATTCTCGGCCACGTCCATGAAGGTGCATCCGCCGTAGTACCGTTTGCCCGGATAACCTTCGGCATACTTGTTGGTCATCACGTTGGAGTAGGCCTCCATCACCGCCAGGCTGGTGAAGTTCTCGGCGGCGATCAGCTCCAGGCAGTTCCGCTGCCGTTCTAGCTCGTCTCTGATCGCGGAGGCGATCTCGGGGTCAACATCATCTAAGAAACTCAATCGAATCACCAGTGTCAGGTTTGCCAAAGAGAGGATCTCTTAGAGGCAAAATATTATGGTACCTAGAGCGTACTATATTTAAAAGGGCCTCCTATGGCAGATGCATGTTGAGACGGGCGAGGATGATAGCCGATTTCCAGTTCGGACGTGGTTCGGGGTGGGCTCTCTTCCCGGAGGGTACCACCTACAAGCTCTCCAACACGAAGAGGCTGAGGTACCTCTACTCTGCCGACGAGAGGATCGCTACCGTACGGGCCAAAGACGGGCTTCTGACCTTGAGCATGCTGGGAGCGCGGAGGCTCTACGACCATCTGTTCGCACCCAGGCTCCGGGTGACCGCATCTCAAGAGGCCGCTCCCTACGTGGCCAGAGGAGGAACCCTATTTGCAAAGCACATAACCGAGGTCGACCCGGAGATCAGGGCGGGAGAGGAGGTGCTGGTGGTGGACGAGGAAGGGAGCCTCATAGCCACGGGCAAGGCGCACCTCTCGCCGGAAGAGATGATCCAGATGAACCGCGGCCCTGCGGTGAAGATCAGGAAGGGCGCCGACGAATAGAAGTGGTCCCGCCCCCGCGGTCCAGCTTGATAAGCTTCAGTCCCAGTTTCTGTGCGTACGGCTCTTCTTTGACCCGTTTGCGGATCGCATCAAAGACTTCGTTATTCATCGTCATACCGCCAGGCTACCTTCTGAAAGGCGAGATGGCCCGGAGCTTCTCTGCCGACTCCCGGATGACTTCGGCGGCGCGCTCTGTGTCTTCGGTCGTGTTATCTCGTCCCAGGGTGATCCGGAGAGAACCGTGGGCCTCTTCGGGCTTGAGACCTATCGCCGTCAGCACATGGCTGGCCATGGTCTTCCTGGAGGAGCAGGCGGATCCCGTGGAAGCCGCTATGCCTCTGGCGTCCAGATGGAGCATCAGGGCCTCGCCCTCCACGTGGAGAAAGCCCAGATTCAGGTTGTTGGGCAGCCTTTTCATCGGGTGGCCGTTGATCCAGGCATCTTCGACTTCTTCCAGCACGGTCTTGGCCAGCCGGTCTCTCATCGCGGTGAGCCTCACCATCTCTTTTGGCATCTCTGCCTGGGCAAGCTCTGCCGCCTTGGCCAGGCCCACGATGCCGGGGACGTTCTCCGTGCCCGACCGGAGGCCTTGCTCGTGGCCGCCGCCCTGCGTGATGGGCTCGATCTCGGTGCTTTTTCTGATGTAGATGGCGCCTACCCCTTTCGGGCCGTAGAGTTTGTGGGACGATATGGAGAGCAGGTCCACGTTAAGGTCGTTTACGTCTGCGGGTATCTTGCCCACTGTCTGGACGGCGTCGGTATGGAAGGGGATGTCCCGGTCCCGGGCGATCTTCCCTGCCTCGGCCACGGGCTGGATGGTACCGATCTCGTTGTTGGCGTGCATCATGGAGATGAGGATGGTATCTTTGCGTATGGCCGATTCCAGGTCTTCTATCCGGACGATCCCCTCTCTGGTGACCGGGAGGCAGGTGACCTCGAAGCCCCGGGACTCCAGGTAGCGGCAGGGTTCTAAAATCGCCGGGTGCTCTATGGCGGTGGTGATTATATGCCTGCCTCGGTCCCGGTTTCTCATGGCCACGCCCTTCACGGCCATGTTGTCCGACTCGGTCCCGCCGCTGGTGAAGTAGACCTCATCGACCTCGGCGCCAATGAGTTCTGCCACCCTGGCCCGGGACTCTTCCAGCACCGTCTTCGCCTCCCGCCCGATGGAGTGGAGGCTGGAGGCGTTGCCGTAGGTCTGGGTGAAGCAGGTGTGCATCGCCTCTACCACCTCGTCTGCCATGGGCGTGGTGGAGGCATGATCCATGTAGATCCTCTTCATGCCGGGTATTTAGCAGACGCATACGGTAAATAAACTACGTGGGTACGATGACAACCTATAAGTACGCCCCTAGCAGAGGCGAAAATATGCTTCTTTTGGACCCGTTAATCGCCGCAGGAATGATCTTGATCGCGGTGGGCATCTTCCTGACCCTGGTATCGGCCCGGGCAGGGATCCTCCTCGTCGGGCTGGGTACCGTAGCGACGGGCGCATTTCTGTTCATCATCGTGCCCAACGGGTTCGTTCCCTTCTCCATACTCTTCAACGGGCTGCTGGTGGTATGTGGTCTCTGGATGGTAATGGTGAGTGCGAAAAAGGAGTGCGGCTGTAGATAAAGTTTATATGGGGTATGTTGCATCCTCGTCTCCATCGGAGGGGCCATAGGGTAGCCTGGCATCCTACAGGACTGGGGGTCCTGTGACCGGCGTTCAAATCGCCGTGGCCCCACATTACTGTTCTGAGGGTATCGATTTTTCATAAATCTAAATTCGTCGATAATATGGCAACCTGTCTGAGGTTGTCGTTCGCACCGCTCTCCGCCTTTGGTGATGACCCGCGCCCCTCCACCGGTGGCGAGTCCTTTTAGTTGAGGGAATCCTATATGGATGCAATACGTCAATCAAATCTTCTCCCAAGAATCTTTTATATCATTAACAATCGTGGTATTGTAGCCATATGCCAGGAGGGTGAAAATTGAAGAATAATATCAGGATCTATATCGCTACGTTGACGGTTTTTTTTTGCTAATAGGATCTATAGCGCTGCCTACTGGAGCATTTAGTGATGATGGAGCACCCGAAGAAGCATGGAGCTCTTTCGACTGCCAGTTTTTAAATGCAAAAATATACGACATCACCGGAAAATATATTTGCACAAAGGAGGGCTTCTTCACTGATCAAGAGGGAGTAACAAGATCTACATATCAAAAAAAAGGTGATATATGGACTTTTGAGCAGCATTGCTCATTAGTGCGGGTAACTGTCGAGGAAAAAGACGGAAAAATGTATCACCTCGTTGGATCTGCGGTAGGGGAACAAGTAATTCTTGTTTTCAATGGATTTGATGAGTGGATGGGGAAGAACTTTACTACTCAAAAGATCTACGATGGATTTATTCCGGTACGTTTACTAGATTCAGATCAAATGAAAATTATGGACGACGGAGCTATTGTCTTCAGTGCTCTAGGCAATGGATATGATAAAGACAACAGGATCGATTTTAGCTTAGTCGAAACTGGGGTACTGGTGCGTATATCTGATTGAGAGGCAGGAACAGACCATTATAATCGCCAACGGTTGCGACATAAAAATGTATTCGCTTATGTCTGCAGATCTATGATAGTTGTCGAGTATAACTCATAGCCACCCCTTATTGGAGTAATAGCTCCGGGGTTGCTATGGGCCCCCTCACACAGATCAAGGCGTGGATGAAGACCCTGCCAGGAAGCAGCAAGTGGCTGTTCCCTGGCCAGGGTGGTAGGCATATCACAGAACGACGGATAAGGCAGATTGTGGATCGAGCAGCGAAGAAAGCCGGGATCCAAAGAGCATATGGCCACGATAAGAATGGGCGGCCGTTGTATGCGGTATCACCTCACTCTCTGAGGCATGCCCATGCGGTCACTGCCTTGGACGCTGGAGTGCCTCTGAACGATCTCCAGGCTCAGCTGGGGCATTCCAACCTGGAGCACAGGAAGAAGTCGTATGAGCGGGCCAAATTCGGACTGTGTGATTAATTTTTAAATTAGCTCTTCGGCTTCAATGGGGCGACGACTTCTCGGCCATAGAAAGCTCGCAGAGGCGTCGGCTTCACTCCTCCAGCCATCCCATCGTCACCCAATAGGCGAACTCGTGGGTCCACTCCTCCTTGTTCATCTCCACCAACTTACCGAACCTCGCCCTCATCATCTCATGCACCCCTTCCTGCTCTGGATAGGAGCGCCTAGTCTCTATCGCCTCCGCCAGGGTCCTGCCCAGCTGGAAGGCCTCCATCTCTGCCACGTCTAGGGGTTCGTTCATGTTCGCGCCCGCGCTCCCCACGGCATCGGCACCCATGGCCACCAGGATCCTGTTGATGTACTCGGTGACCTCTTCGTGACCTTGGCTCCCCGCGGTGGAGACCGCGCAGCCGTACTTGCCGTGGAGAAGCTGGCAGTGTATGGAATCAGACATCCTGTCTATCAGCGTCTTCATCTGAGCGGTGACCGACCCAAAGTAGACCGGCGACCCCAATACCAGTCCATCGCTCGCCAGGATCTTATCGTACAGCTCCTGGAAGTCATCCTCATGAATGCACCTCCCTGTCTTGTAGCAGGTCCCACAAGCGTTGCAGTACTCTATCCTCAGTTTGCAGAGGTCCGCCAGCTCGGCCTCGGCGCCTGATACTTTCACCCCTTTCAGGACGGCCTCGACCAGACGGAGGGTCTGGCTCTGAGATCCTCGGGGGCTTCCGTTGATGCCTAAGATCTTCATCAAACACCTCGTGTTTCTATCAAAATCCATATAAATTTATATCTGGCGGTGGTCTTGCATAAGTACTCCATTGAGATTCCCGGCGCAAGATCGCCGCCGCCGACCACCAGATCGGTTCTTGCCGTATGCTTCGATGTTCCCTCTTTACAGAAGACGCTTGGATCTTTGGCATGCCGTCTTGAAATGATCGCCGCCTGAACGGCTGCTTGTCTCATTGTTGATACGATACCGGTCCAACTTGATGGGCGATCATGGGGACGAACCAACCTCGAATGGCGTAGCTTTCAGTATCTTTATTTTTCCCGATCACTTTGACGGTCCAAGTTCCAGGCAACGGCCTAGCCACCTTCAACATCCCTGATGATGTGCTCTCAACCTCGATGCCACTGGGGTTGAGCAACTTGAATTCCAGATCGAGATCACTTGGATTCACCAGCAAAAAAAAGAGCCCTACCTTTTCCGGCACCAAGATAATGTGCTCGTCGATCTGACCCTTAGATATCATTCCACCTATCTGGACTGTAGATGACGCATCAGGTAGATCTACCGGTTTCATAGAGATTTGAACCAGGTAATATCCGCTGTATTTGACGTCTGATCCGAAGGATTCGACCTTCCATGTTCCTGGCATGGGATTTGCCACCAATTTGGACTTAACCTGGTCTGAGTTGTGAGATGTGGCATGCCAGATCTCTTCACCCAGGGGATTTGAGAGGATGATCTTTACGTCGTCTTCAGAAAGAGACCTTGCGTCCAGATGGAGGTTGATGGTTCCTTGCGGCACGTTCAGGCTGTTCTCCTCGGCCTCATCCAGAATGACATGTCCTGCCAAGGTGTCATTGAAGATCGAGCTGCTTTGAGCCGATGGGGTTTGAGCCAGGGGTGTTTGGATTAAGGAAAACGGCCCTTCTATCAGATCGATCCAACCGGAATAATATCCGCTTCTCTTCACATCGACTCCTTGAACCTCGACCGTCCAGTCTCCTGGCATGGGAAAAGCAACACTCTTCGATCTGGTCTGATCTGGTCCATAAGAGGTCGAATGCCAGACCTCTTTTCCCGTTGGGTTTTGGATGGTGAACTTTATGTCGTCGTTGTTGAGGGCTGAAAAGCCTAGGGTCATGTGTACGGAACCTGGCGGAACGTTGAATCGGTGGATTTTGACCTCACCGTCCGAGACGAAATTCACAGAGTCAGAGCCAGGCATCAAACGGGAGGGGTCTTGGCTCTGGGATGGACCCTGTATTCCGATCAACTGAGTCCAGTCCAGCTCGTACTTTCCATGGTGCCCCAAATCTATT
>DAOG01000137.1 GCA_002501765.1 Methanosaeta sp. UBA204 | reverse complement strand
ATAAAGCCAAAATGTAGTTGGCTGATGTTTGGTATGTTTTCATCTTATCTCGGTTCTATGAGAGATGCTGTCATGTGGAATTGTAGGACGACCTCTTGAAGAAGGGCCAAAGGCGCCTATCAGGATAGGTTTTAGAGGGAGAACCTCAGAAGATATCTCCCAAGACCTTTCGCAGAGGTGCCTATGATGACCCAGGAACAGATCAATCAGCAGAAGAGAGACAAGGCGGACGAGGCTGCAGTCTTGCACAACCAAGCCTCGATCGATATGGAGCATGGCGATTACGACCCCGCGCAGGAGAAGTACCGGAAGGTGCTGGAGATCGAACAGCAGATCGATGACAAGGCGAACGAAGCTACGACCTGCGCCCAGATCGGCATCATAGCCGCGATGGAAGGGCGCGTCGAAGAAGGACTGCGGCTCGTAGCCCTGAGCTCCATGATCCTGGATGAGATCGACCACGACGATTTCGAGCGGGCCATGCTTTGGATCAATCGCCTGGTTTCGGAGCTTGAATGTTCCCCGGATAGGTTCGAGGCCATGTGCGGGGCAGTGGTAGAGGCCTACCGGCAAGACCAGGGCCGGGGCCTGGTCGAGGCTGCGCTCGGCGCACGGTAGCGATTGCTGCGATTGCTTAAAACGGCTATTGGACTAGAGAGGTTGTACCAATGGAGGACATTATCTTCGACAAGGAGCACGATTGCGATCACCAGGATATGCAGAAAGAGCTCCAGAAGGCGCTGAAGAGATTCCGGTTGGAAGGCGACAAGGCGGGCATAGCGATGGCCTGGTATGGCCTAGCCACCATCGACTTCGATCTGGGCAAGTACGAACCTGCCCGCCGGAAGCTCGATAAGGCCATGAGGATCTACCGGCAGGTGGGGGACAAAAAGGGTCAGATCGGCACCAGGTTCGCTCTGGCCTCGGTCGACATGATGAATGGTGAGTATGAGAGGGCCCAGGCGACGTACGAGGACCTCTTGGAGACCTATCGGCAGACCGGTGAACGAGAGAAAGAAGCTACTGTCTGGAACACGCTGGCTCTGCTCGATGCGTATCAGGGCAGGCACGATATGGCGTGGGAAAAGTTCCAAAGATCGGTGGAGATCAATGAGGAGATCGGCGAGGAGATGTCTATCGCGTCCTGGCACAACCTGGCTATGACCAGGCTGTGGAAAGGCGAGTTCGAAGCGGCCGAAGATCTCCTCCTGAAGATGCTGGAGATCGAAAAGGCGACCGGGGACGATGCAAACAGAGCTTCGACCCTCCACACCCTGGCGCTGGTCTACCAGGACCAGGGCGAGTACGAGGCAGCGGAGGAGAGGCACCGGGCGTCGCTGGAACTCAACCAGCAGATCGGTGACAGTGTGGGCGAGGCCGCGGCCTGGCACAACCTGGCCACGATCGACCTGGAGCATGGCGATTACGATGATGCAGAGGAGAAGCTCCAGAGATCGCTGGAGATCAGTTGTCAGGTCGGCGACAAGACGGGCGAGGCCGCGACCTGGCACGACCTGGCCACGATCGACCTGGAGCATGGCGATTACGGTGACGCAGAGAAGAAGTTCCAGAGATCGCTGGAGATCAAGCAGCAGATCGGCGACAAGGCGGGCGAGGCTGCAACCTGGCACGCGCTGGCCCAAATCGACCTGGAGCATGGCGATTACGGTGACGCAGAGGAGAAGCTCAGAAAGGCGCTGGAGCTTAACCAGCAGATCGGTGACAAGGCGGACGAGGCCGGGGCCTGGTACAACCTGGCCTCGGTCGACATGAACCGTGGCGATTACGACCTTGCGCAGGAGAAGTTCCAGAAGGCGCTGGAGCTCAACCAGCATATCGGAAACAAGTGGGGCGAGGCTGCGGCCTGGCATGCCCTGGCTTCGGTCGACATGAACCGTGGCGATTACGACCTTGCGCAGGAGACGTTTCAGAAGGCGCTGGAGATCTGTCAGCAGATCGGCGACAAGACGGGTGAGGCCTCAACCTGGCACGCCCTTGCCACGATCGACGTGGGGCGAGACGATTACAACCTCGCGCAGGAGAAGTTTCAGAAGTCGCTGGAGATCTGTCAGCAGATCGACGACAAGGCGGGCGAGGCTGCGATCTTCGTCGGTATCGGCGTCATGGTCGCGAAAGAGGGGCACGCCAGAGAGGGTCTGCGGCTGGTCGCCCTGGGCGCCACGATCATGGACGCCATCGGCCATGCCAACCTCGAGCAGGTCGTGCCCTGGATCGACAGCCTGGCTCCAAAGCTCGGATATTCCCAGGAATTGATCGAGGCCATGTACGAGGAGATGGCAGAGGCCTACCGGCAAGACCGTGGCCGGAGCCTAGTCGAGGCTGCGTTCGGTATGCGGTAGCGCTCTCACGAAGGCTTAAAACGGTTATCGGACGAGAGAGGCTTACCCATGAAGAAGAATAAGAAGACTATCATCGACAAAGAGTGCGATCCCGATTACCAGGATGTGCAGAAAGAACTCCAGACGTCACTGAAGAAATTCCGGTCGAAGGGCGACAAGAAGGGCATGGCTATGGCCTGGTACGGCCTGGCCGCCATCGACTTTGATCTGGCCAGGTATAAACCTGCCCGCAGGAAGTTTGATAAGGCCATGAGGATCTATCGGCGGATAGATGACAAGATGGGTCAGATTAGCATCAGGTTCGCCCTGGCCACGGTTGACACGGTGGAGGGTAAGTACGAGAGAGCCCGGGCGACGTGCGAGGACCTGCTGAAGATCTATCGGCTGGCCGGTATGCAAGAGAGCGAAGCCGCTACCTGGTACGCGCTGGCTCTGGTCGATGCACATCAGGGCAAGCGCGATATGGCGTGGGAGAAGTTCAAAAGATCGATGGCGATCAATGAGGAGATCGGCGATGTGGAGGGAACGATCGCAGACTGGCATGACCTGGCCATGGTCAAGCTGAAGAACAATGAGTACAAACCGGCCAGAAATATCCTCCTGATGATGTTGGAGATCGAAGAGATTACCGGGGACGATGCGAACAGGGCGTCAACCCTCCACATCCTGGCGCAGGTCGACCTGGACCAGGGCGCGTACGATGTAGCAGCGGATAGGTTCCTGGATGCGTTGGAGTTCGAGCACGAGATCGGCAACAAGGATGGTGAGGCCGCGAACTGGTACCACCTGGCCGTGATCGACATGGTCCGCGGAGAGCGCAGATCGGCGTCTCAGAAGTTCCAGACATCTCTATCGATGAACCAGGAGATCGGAAACAAGGAAGACGAATCTCAGACATTCACCCAGATCGGGTTGATGGTCAAGGACGACGGCCGCATCGGAGAAGGTCTGCGGTTGGTCATCCTGGGCACAGCGATCTTGGTCTCGTTCGAGTCCCCTGACCTCGTGCGCGACGTGCCGGCGGTAGGTCGCCTGGCCTCGGAGCTCGACTACACCCGGGAGCGGTTCGATGCCATCTTCGACGAGGTGGTCGAAGCCTACCGGCGCGACCGGGGCCAGAGCCTCATCGACGCGGCCTTCGGCGACGCCTGACCGCTGCGAAGGCTTAAAACGGCTCTTGGACGAGAGAGGACGTACGCATGAAGAAGACTTCCTTCGATGAGGAGAGAGATCGCTACTACCGGGATAGGCGGAAGGATCTTCAGAAGTCGCTGAAGAGACATCGGTGGAAGAGGAACAAGCATGGCATGGCGACGGACTGGTACAACTTGGCCACAATCGACCTCACGCTGGGCGAATACGAACCTGCCCGCAAGAAGTACGAGAAGGCCATGAGGATCTACCGGCGGATGCAGAACGAAGCGAGTCAGATGATGACCAGGTACGCACTGGCCACGGTCGACCTCAAGGATGGCAAGTACGAGAGCGCCCGGGCGACGTACGAGGACCTGCAGGAAGCCTACCAGCGGACCGGTGAACGGAATAACGAAGCCAAAGCCTGGTATGGGCTGGCTCTGACCGATGCGTATCAAAACCGGCACGATATGGCGTGGAAGACGTTCTGGAGATCGTTGGCGATCAGAGAGGAGTTCAGCGAGGAAATCGGCGAGGAGATGTCCATCGCGTCCTGGCACAACATGGCCATGGTCAAGCTGAAGAACGGCGAGTACAAACTGGCCAGAGATATCCTTCAGGAGATGCTGGAGATCGAAGAAGCTACCGGGGACGATGCGAACAGAGCGTCAACCCGCCGCGTTCTGGCAGAGGTCGACCTCAGCTTGGGTGCGTACGATGTGGCAGAGGTGGGGTTCTTAGAGGCGCTGGAGTTCGCGCAAGAGATCGGCAACAAGAACGACGAGGCTGCGAACTGGTACAGCCTCGCCAAGGTCGACCTGGGCCGACAGGAGTACGAATCGGCACGCAATAAGCTCCAGAAGGCACTGGAGATCGATCAGGAGATCGGAAACAGAGAGGGTGAGGCTGCGACCTGGCACCAGCTGGCCATTATCGACCTGGACCTTGGTGAGTACAACGCGGCGGGAGAGATGTTCAGGAATGCGCTGAAGATCGATCAGGAGATCGGCAACAAGAACGGCGAGGCCACGAACTGGTATAACCTCGCCGAGGTCGAGCTGGGTCGTCAGGAGTACGAAACCGCGCGAAAGAATTTCCAGAAGGCGCTGGAGATCGATCAGGAGATCGGTGACAGAGATGGTGAGGCCATCGTATGGCACGATCTGGGATCGGCTGAGGCGGAGCTGGGCGAGTACGGTCCTGCCCGTGAGAACCTTCAGAGAGCGCTGATAATCTGGAAAGAGATTGACAACCGAAAGGGCGAGTCTATGACCTTACACCGGCTGGCTACGGTCGATCAGGAGCTGGGTGAGTACGAGGCAGCTGAGGAGAATTTCCAGAAGGCGCTGGAGATCACGCAAGAGATCGGCAACATGGAGGGCGAGGCTATGAACTGGTACTGCCTCGCCGAGGTCGACCTGAGCAGGCAGAAGTACGAAACGGCATGCGAGAAGCTCAGAAAGGCGCTGGCAATCTGGCAGCAGATCGGCGACAGAGATAGTGAGGCCACCGTATGGCACGACCTGGGAGCAACCGAGGCAGAGCTGGGCGAGTACGAGGCGGCGGAGGAGATGCTCCAAAACGCTATGGAAATCTGGCAAGATATCGGCGACAAAGATGGCGAGGCGATGATCTGGTACCAGCTGGCCATGATCGACATGAATCTGGGCGAGTACGAGGCCGCCCAAGATAAGCTGTTAAGGGAGCTGGCGATCGAAAGGCAGGTCGGTGACGAGGATGACGAGGCCTCGACATGGTACAACCTGGCCCTAATAGACGTGGATTTGGGAGAGTACAGATTGGCATCTCAGAAGTTCTGGACATCGCTGGCGATAAACAGGGCAACCGGCGATAAGGAACGTGAATCCCAGACATTCACCATGATCGGATCGATAGCCAGGAACGAAGGCAAGATAGAAGAAGGTCTGCGGTTGGTCATCCTTGGCGCAGCGATCTCGGTCTCGTTCGAGTCCCCCGACCTCGTGCGCGACGTGCCGGCGGTAGATCGCCTGGCGTCGGTGCTAGACTACACCCGGGAGCGGTTCGATGCGATCTTCTACGAGGTGATCGAAGCGTACCGGCAAGACCAGGGCTGGAGCCTCATCGAGGCGGCGCTCGGTCTTAGGTAGCGCCCCCCACGAAAGCTTAAGAACATCTCTAGACAAAGCAGATCATACCCATGAAGAAAGTCATGCATCGTGAGATGGTTGGTCACTTATATCACCAGGATCAGCGCAAGGCGATCCGGAAAGCGATAAAGAGACACCGCCGATCCAATGATAAGGCCGCCGAAGCTCATGACTGGGGTCGTTTGGGAACCATCGATCTGAACAAGGGCAGGTACGAAAAAGCCTGCAAGAGCTACCAGAGAGCGCTCAAGATCATGCAGCAGATCGATGACGAAAAGGGCCAGTTCATTGTATTGTACGCCCTGGCCACAGTCGACATGAAGCGGGGCGATTACGATAGTGCACGTAATAAATACCTGGAGATTCTGGAGAGATTTCAGGACACCGACGCGCTTGATGACGTGGCCTCAACCTGGTGCGGGCTGGGTCTGGTCGACACATATCAGGATAAGTACGACTCGGCACGCGACAGCTTCCAAAGAGCGTTGGAGATTCATCAAAAGACCGGCGACAAGGCCAATGAGATATCAACCCGGGACAACCTGGCCTTGGTGCAGTTAGGCCTGAATGATTATGAGGCTGCACACGAGAATATCCAGAAAGCGTTAGAGATAGCTCAGAAGATCGGCGACAAAGCCAGCGAGCCCGCGATCCTGCAGAAGCTAGCCTTGACCGAACTGAGGTTAGGCGATCATGAGGCCGCTTACGAGAACTTCCAACGATTGCTGAAGCTCAAACAAAAGACCGGTGACAAGGTCGGTGAAGCCGCAACCTGGCAGGACATGATCGAGATAGACGTGAGCCAAGAGAGGTACGAATCTGCCCTTGAGAAGTTGCAGAAGGTGCTGGATATCTGGCTGGAGGTCGGTAACGAAGCAGGCGAGGCCGAAGTACGGCATCATATGGGCTCAATCCGGCTGAATCTGGGAGATGCGTCATCGGCCCAGGAGGATTTCCAGAGATCGTTGTCGATCTGGCAAACGGCCGGCGACGAGAAATGTGAAGCCGTAGCCTGGCACAACCTGGCCGCAGTTGACATCGACCGAGACGATTTTGAAGCTGCCCTGGAGAAGAACCAGAAAGCGCTGGACATAGAGCAGCGGATCGGCGATAAAAAGGGCGAGGCAACAACCTGGCACAACATGGCCAAGATCGACTTAAGTCGAGGTGAGTACGAAGCCGGGGTCGAGAAGTTGCAAAAATCTCTGGCGATTAATCAGGAGATAGGCGAGGTAGTGGGAGAAGCCATGAATTTTGCCCAGCTGGGGATCGCGGCTGAGAAGATGGGGCGTGACGAAGAGGGCCTACAGCTGGTTGCTCTCGGCATCTCAATATTGGTATATATAAACAGTCTCACCGCCCGACAGCTCGAACCGGCGGCGGATGGGATTATTTCACAGCTCGATTACACTCGGGAGCAGTTCGACGCCATGCTCCAAGAGGCGGCGGAGGCCTACCAACAAGACCGGGGCCAGAGCCTGATCGACGCGGCCTTCGGGGACGCCTGACCGCTGCAAAGAATACCGGGGTTGGGCGCTGTAGAAAAAGTCCTCAGGCAGAAGTGCAGAGGTTCCCAAAGTAGAGGGAGCGCAGATCATGAGCCGGGAATCCGTCATCACGTTATCCATAGGCGAATCGGGAAGTCCGCCCAGCTTCAACTTCCACGTATTCGTGGACGGAGAGGTTGTCGCTGGCAACCAGAGTTTATCGACAGATGAGTCGAAAGCGGTGCAGCAGGTATCCCGGCGGTACAACGGACTCTTCGAGCAGCGCTACAGGCCCCCAGATCAGCAACAAGGCGGGCGTGGCGACACCTTGCACAATCTGGCCTCCATCGACCTGAACCAAGGTGAGTACGAAGAGGCCCGGAAGAAGTTCGAGACGGTGCTGGAGATGAAGCGACAGATAGGAGACAAGGCGGGCGTGGCCGACACCTTGCACCAGCTGGCCGCCATTGACATGGAACGGGGCGAGTACGATGCGGCCCGGAAGAAGTTCGAGACGGCGCTGAAAATCGATCAGCAGATCGGAGACAGGGCGGGCGTGGCTGCGACCCTTAGCCATATCGGCATCATCATGGCCACGAAGGAAGGGCGCGCCGAAGAGGGACTGCGCCTTGCCACCCTGAGCGCCACGATCCTGAAGGACATCGGCCATGCCGACCTCGAGCGGGTCGAACCCTGGGTCGACGGCCTGGCATCAGACCTCGAATATTCCCAGGATCAATTCGACGCCTTGCTCCAAGAGGTGGCAGAGTCCTACCAAAAAGACCGGGGCCGGAGCCTGATCGACGCGGCCTTCGGCGACGCCTGACCGCTGCGAAGGCTTAAAAACGATCCCTCACAACAGAGCCTTGCCCATGAAGAAGATTATGTACTCCAGCACCAACGGCCATCCCGATCTCCTGGACTTCAAAGAAGCGCTCCTCACCGGCCAGGCGCCGGACAAGGGCCTCTACGTCCCGGAGGATATACCTCAGCTCTCCCGGGAAACGATGGCCCGGTTCCCAGAAATGACCTACCCGGAGATCGCCTTCGAGGTGGTACGCCTCTACCTGGGCGACCTGGTCCCCAAAAACGACCTCAAGGCTATCCTGGAAGACGCCTACGACTTCGACGTCCCCGTAGAACGGGTCTACGACGAGAAGTATCTGATGAGACTCGACAGAGGCGCCACATGCTCCTTCAAGGACTTCGCCGCCCGATTGATGGGCAGGCTGATGCAGTACTTCCTCCGCCAGGAGGGCGAAGATATGATCATCCTCACCGCCACCTCCGGTGATACTGGAAGCGCCGTGGCCCAGGCCTTCTACGGCCTGGAAAATATCGAGATGGTGGTCCTCTTCCCGGAAAAAGAGGTAACAGGCCGCCAGAGAAAACAGATGACCACCCTGGGGAAGAACGTTCACATCCTGGCGGTGGACGGCAAGTTCGACGACTGCCAGGCGATGGTGAAACAGGCCTTCGTAGACCCCGGTTTGGATCGTCTCAACCTGTCATCGGCCAACTCCATCAACGTGGGCAGGCTGATCCCCCAGACCGTCTACTACTTCTACGCCTGGTCCCGCGTCGGTATGGAGGACCTGGTAATCTCCGTTCCCTGCGGCAACTTCGGCAACCTGATGGGAGGCCTGATCGCCAGGCGAATGGGTCTTGCGGTGAGAAGGTTCGTGGTGGCCACCAACGAGAACGACGAGTTTCCCCAATTCATGGCCACAGGGTCCTACAAGCCCATTGCTCCATCGAGAAAGTGCATATCCAACGCCATGAACGTGGGCCACCCCAGCAACCTGGCCAGGCTCTTCTGGTACTACGGAGGCAAAATGGACGAGCTGGGATCTGTTCACAAGATGCCCGACCTGGAGGCGATGAAAAAGGACCTCTTCGCGGTATCCGTATCCGACGAAGAGACGAGAAAGACGATAAGCGAAGCCTACAACCGCTACGATACGCTGCTAGAACCCCACGGTGCCGTTGGCTGGGCCGGGTTGATGCGTTACATCGACGAGGTGGAAGACTGGAAACCATGCGTCTCTCTGGAGACCGCAGACCCTGCCAAGTTCCCCGAAGAGATCGTAAAGGCGGTGGGCCTGGAGCCGCCGGTTCCCCCGTCCATATCCCGGCTGGAGAAGAAAGAAGAGCAGTTCGACAAAATCGGCAAAGGGTACAGCACCCTCAAGGAGAACCTCAAAAAGCTCTTCGGTTAGAGAGGTTGACGCTATGCCGCCTGAACCCCCGGGACAAGAGATCCGCTTCGACGATATCGGGAGCTACCCCCTCCCTAGGAGAGTCAGAAGAGAGGAGATCTCACTGGACGAGCCTTATCTTGATATGGTCGAAGACGCCCTTCTCCAGAAGATCTTCGCAGGCGTGGAGATTCCCAACTACCCCCAGTTCAGGAACATGATCAGGATGTTCATGGACCCCATCGAGGACCCGGCAAGATCGGAACATCCCTACCTGATCAAAAGAGATGCCGCCCGTATCTTCGAGCTCGAAGCCCTGGAGAAAGCAGGCTCGCGAATGATGGAGGAAGGTAGACGTCTCCAGGCCAGGGTATGTGTCACCGGCCCGGTGGAGCTCTATCAGGCAGCCTTCGGTCTCACAGACTACTCAGACCTTCTCTTCAACATGGCCGAGAGCGTGGCCAGGTTCCTAAAAGGAGCCCTGGCTTTCCGGTCCTTCGACGTTGCCGTCGTCTCCGTAGACGAACCCAGCCTCGGGATCAGCTCCAACATAATCTTCGAAGAAGATGATATCGAGACCGCCCTGGAGACGACGACCAGACCCTGCAATGGGATAGACTGTGAGGTCCACCTGCATTCGCCTCTCTTTGTCGAGCTCTGCTGCAGGGTTCCGGGGATCAACGTCATCGGCGTGGAGTCGGCAGCAAACCCCGACTACCTGAGGTTGATCGATCTGGAGATGCTGGAGGAACACGAGACCTACATCAGGGCGGGGATTGCCAGGACAGACATACATAGCCTCGTGGCCACGCTGAACGATAGGCTGGAGACGAACCTGTGGGCCGAACCCGAGAGGCTGGAAAGGGAGGTTCACGGCGCGGAGTCGCCCGACCTGATGGAGCAGAGGCTGGCAGAAGCCTACCGGATCTTCGGACAGAGGATCAAGTATGCAGGTCCCGATTGCGGTCTAGGATCCTGGCCCAGCCAGGAGATGGCCTCCCGGCACCTGGCCAACTGTGCGAGAGCGATCAAATCTTTCCGCGGGAAGTAGTTTTCAGAGGCGAACTTTTTACACGATTTATTTATTTTATCTCCACACCTAAACATTTTATAACGTAGGTCCTTCATATCCAATCAATTAATATTATTTATTCTGCATTACCATAAACTATAAATATTTTAAACTATGTCGTATCTTTTATGAGGATCAAAGTGTTGAGCAACAAAGATGAGATTTCTGAGCTGAACCGGAACGAGCAATTGGTCCACCTCGCCTTCCGGGCATCAAACATGGATGTGATGAGGCTGATACAACAATGTCCTCGGCTTAAGGCTGTACAGACCCCACCGTCTTACCACCACACCATGTCCAAAGCAGCCCGACAGTTCCTGGAGATTCAGGGGGTAGCGCTCCTGAAAGGGGACGTGTGGGGACACCGGAAGGATATAGAGGAGTACTACAGCGTAGAGGACGATGTTGTAGATAAGATATCGTACCTAATAGGCGAAGGTCACAGCATCGAAGATACCATAAAGCAAGTCAAAAGAGAGACAAAGCTTTCCGAAGACCTGATAAAGTACATCTTGAAGGACAAGGTCCTGAGCTGAACGGCGTCTGCGAATCGTCGAGGACCAACGTCAACGTCCCCATCACGGTGAGCGTTCGGAAAGCCGTTTCTTTATTGTACATAAAGTATAACTTTATGTGCTCAAGTAAATGCGAGCGTAAGCGAGCATTTACTTGATCATCGCTCGGTAACTCTATCAGACGTCCCTCTTCTGAGGAAGTTCCTTGGCCACCCGGGTCGGTGGTCGGAATGATCCCCCGGGCTAGACGACCCCAGCCAGAACGTATATGTTCTGTGAAAGAGACTAAGGGACGGTGTTCCAGGCTCTCAAGATGCGGAAGCACTGGACCGTACCGATTGGTGATAACCATGATCGCACTCAACTTCAAGACTTACCAGGAGTCTACGGGCGAAGCCGCCCTAAAATTATCCAAGATCTGTGAAGAAGTGTCGGGACAGTATGGAGTAAATATTATCGTCGTTCCCCAGACCGCCGACATCCACCTCATATCCAGCGAAGTTTCCATACCCGTTTATGCTCAGCACGTCGACGGTGTGGGATACGGTGGCTACACAGGCCACGTCACCGCGGCATCGGTCAAGGCCGCCGGTGCCAGCGGCACACTGATAAATCATTCGGAGAGACGGCTGAAGCTGGCCGATATCGAGGCATCGCTGGTCGCCTGCAAGGAGGCGGGGTTGACTACCATAGTCTGCACCAACAACGTTCCCACCACCAGAGCGGCCGCGGTCCTTTTACCGGACTACGTGGCCATCGAGCCACCTGAGCTGATAGGTAGCGGCATACCGGTATCCAAAGCCGATCCCGATGTGGTGACCGGCTCTGTGGAAGCGGTGAAGAAGATCGCACAGGACGTAGGAGTTCTCTGCGGTGCGGGGATAAGCAAGGGAGAAGACCTGAAGGCTGCCCTGGAGCTGGGGACCGAAGGTGTCCTTCTGGCCTCGGGGATAATCAAGGCTCCGGACCAGAAGAAGGCACTCGAAGAGCTGGTGACCGGGCTCTGAGGTGACCTCTGATGACCCACCCGACGAAATGCATAAGAGTGAGAGTATCCGGCAGAGTTCAAGGCGTAAACTACCGCAACTTCTCCAAGACCAACGCCAGAGAGCTGAATGTGACCGGCTGGGTCCGCAACCTCCCTGGCGGCGGCGTAGAGGCGGTCCTGGAAGGAGATAAACGGAAGGTCGGCGAGCTTCTGAACCTGCTCAAGACCGGTCCGGCCCAGGCCCTGGTCTCCGGTATGGATATATCTGAGGTGAAGTGCAAGAGCTACGAGGAGTTTAAGGTGGTCTACTGAGAGGAGAAGTGATCCTTTGCTGATAATCAACAGATACAAGTGCGGCTATTGTGGTGCATGTGTCGGCGCCTGTCCTGCCACCGCCCTGGAGCTCGTAGAGACCTGGCTCGAGGTGGATGAGAGCTGCGTCGGATGCGGCATATGCACCAAGATCTGCCCTCTGGGAGCGCTGGAGCTGACGGAAGAGGGCGAGACATGAAGTGCGATCTGGTGGTGGTCGGAGCCGGACCTGCCGGTTCCATGGCGGCAAAGACCGCGGCCGATGAAGGGTTGGATGTGGTGCTTCTGGAGAAGCGACAGGAGATCGGCGATCCTGTGCGCTGCGCAGAAGGGGTGGGCAAGGTGGCCCTCGCCGAGATGGTGAAGCCCGATCCAAGCTGGATCTCCGCCGAGGTCAGAGGTGCTCGCATCTATGCTCCCGACGGTACACCTTTCGTCATGACCGAGGACCGGGCCGGGTCCGAGGTGGGGTACGTACTGGAACGAAAGGTCTTCGACCGGATGCTGGCGATGAAGGCGGCCGAGGCAGGGGCCAGGGTGATGGTCAAGACCAGGGCCCTGGGTCTGCTGGAAGAGAACGGCGTTCCCACCGGCATCATCGCGCTCCACATCGGAGAGAAGATAGAGATCGAGGCTCCCCTCATAATAGGGGCCGACGGCATAGAGTCGAAGGTGGGGCGCTGGGCCGGGATCGATACCGTGCTAAAGCCCCAGGACATAGAGGTCGGCGTTCAGTTTCTGGTCCAGGACGGGAAGATCGACGGCGAGTATTGCGAGTTCTTCCTGGGCAACGAGATCGCGCCGGGGGGATATGTCTGGGCCTTTCCCAAGGGCAAGAACCTGGCCAACCTGGGCATCGGCATCCAGGGCTCGAGATCGGATCCGGGCATGTCCCTCAGGCTGCTCCAGAGGTTCCTGAAGGAACATATGCCCCAGGCCAAGATATTGGAGATGATGGTCGGAGGCGTTCCGGTATCGGGTCCCATCGAGTCCACCACATCCAACGGGGTGATGCTCGTCGGAGATGCAGCCAGGCAGTCGGACCCCATCACAGGTGGCGGCATCATCAACGCGATGAGAGCCGGGGTGATGGCCGGGGAGGTGGCGGCAGAGCTGGTTCAGCAGGGTGACCTCAGCAGAGAGGCGCTCAAGATCTATGAGGACCGGTGGAGAGATACCATCGGCAAGCAGATCGCCAGAAACTATTCGGCGAAAGAGCTATTCGTCACCCTGACCGACTCCGACCTGAACGGTCTGGTCCACTCGTTGGAGGGCGAAGACGTCGCCAACCTGGAACTGAAAGACCTGCTCAAGCTGCTGGCCAGACAGAACCCGAAGCTCCTCTGGAAGCTCAGACATCTGAGACGCTAGGGAGACGGTCCAGGTCGAACTCTATATTTATCACCTCGGGGTCGGCGCGGATGGAGATCACGGTGGTGTGAAAGACGTACCGCTGGGTCCGGCGACCGCCTGGTACCTTCACCCCGTGGTCCTGGTTCAGCTTCTTCAGCGTGCAGGCCTGGAGCGCGGGACCGCTCTGAAGGAAGAGCAGGCCAGGGAGGTTCAGTTTGTGGTGCTCGAAGGCAGGATACTTCTCTTCCAGGATGCTTTCCAGCTCGGACTTGGTAATCTCCACGGATCTATCCTCGCTCTCTACCCGGAGCCGTTCCTCGTCTGCCCGGACCATGTTCACGTGGACCCGCAGGGTGGAAGATATGTAGTTGGAACCGCGACCCCTCTCATCGGGTGGGAGGAGCTCTTCCAACCGGGGCAAAAATGGTCGGAGAAGAGGAGCGCTCCCGCCGAATAATGTACCGGGCAGGTTGGTGCGGCCCTGGGCGGTGACCGCCACCATGTCCTGATTTCTCACTTCGACTGTGATCATGCGATCTATCTTCGTTTTCAGAACGCATATCTCTGTCGGGTGTGTCGTTCTAGGCCGACTCAGAGGTTCTCGCCCTGGTATGTTCCGCTGTACACTTTTTCTGCCGCACCGCTGAGGTGCTGGAAGACAAGCTGCATCAGCCGGGCGTTCTTCTTCAGCCTCAATCCCGAAGGGTTGTAGATCACCAGCAAAGACTGGCTCCGGCCTTTGTATCCTGGGTCCCAGACGGCGGTCTCTATGCTGGCTCCACATCTGAGGAGGCTGGACCTGGGACTGGCCGTGGCGGCGAGGTTCCTGGGTATGGAGACCACCTCGTTGAAGGTCACCAGATAGGCACCTTCCTCCAGGACTGCCCAGTCCGAGCCGTCAAAGGGTATCTCTTTCGTATCCGAGACCCGGCGTTCGGTGTTGTCGTAGTCCACGACGCCCATCGAGACGAGCCTCTCCACCTTTCTCAGGGTCAGGTCTATCCCGCACATCTGAACCTGCACCTTCGGGTCGATCATCTCCTGGACCGCGCCGTAATCGATGAGCTCTTTCAGGTCTGGACCTGTTATTACTGCCATACGAGAAACCTCCAAGACAAAGATCGATGGCACGAGTTCATCGATCAGTTGGCGCTCGCTCTGGCTTCGTGGACTTCGTTGATAGAGAGCTCGTCTTTGGCAGAATATACAACCCTCATCTTATCGCACGAGTGCTTCCCGGTATCGCAGAATATTCTGAAGTGATCCAGCCACTTCGGGTTAGCGGGCCCGAACTCGATAAACTTGACCAGGTTTTTGATCTGTCCCACGGTCTTGGCGGCCAGCTCGTGCTCCATGGTGCAGGCGTCCGTATCGGCGATATTCTCGGGAACGCCTATGAATATCAAGAAAGCCTTTATCGTGTCATGTCGGTCCTTTACCCCTCTCCCGAGCTCTTCACCTGCTGCGGTCAGGAAGACCCCTTCGTACTTCTTATGCGTCACGTAGCCCTGGTCGTTCAGTTTCTTCACCATCTCGACGGCGCTAGGAGGCCTAACCCCGAGTTCTGCGGCTATGTCCTTTATCCTGACGTAGCCCTTCTCCTGTGAGATGTTGAAGATCGCTTCGATATAATCTTCGGCTTTTCTGGATAGGTTGGCACTCATTGGATCATTCTTCCAAGATGCTATTCTGCAGGCCAGATCTCTCCCCACACCAAGAGGGTACGGGCAGATCCTCGTCCCCCACGGCGACCCATTGGGAACCGAGGACCATCTTGCCCGTTTCCGGCGATGCTATCGAGTAAATCCTCCCTTCGGTCGGATTTTACTCTGAGCACATAAAGTTATACTTTATGTACTACGAGAATAGGATAACGCTGTTAGGTCCATAAATAGGTATCCCGAGCTAAGTTAGGTTTTGGAGTGATAATCTAACATGGTGCACTTGCTGCCGATGCCGGGGTCCGGGTAGCTGGTGAAACCGAGACGCCAATCTACGACCGTCTCAGCAGTTTCACAACCGCACCGGTCACTTCTTCCGTGGTGAGGTAGCCGCCCAGGTCGGGCGTCTTTAGGCCAGCGTTCAGGGTATCGTTCACCGCCACCTCGATCCGTCTGGCCTTCTCAACCTCGCCGAACCACTCCAGCATCATGGCCGCACTCCTGATGGCGCCCACCGGGTTGGCGACGCCCTTCCCGGCGATATCTGGCGCGCTCCCGTGGATGGGCTCGAAGAGGGCATACCTCTCGCCCAGGTTGGCGCTGGGGCATAGGCCCAAACCGCCGATTATGCCTGCCGCCACGTCGCTCAGTATGTCGCCGAAGAGGTTGGTGGTGACGATCACGTCGAACTTCTCGGGTCCGATCACCAGGTTGTAGGCGGCGGCATCCACCAGCATATCCTGGTAAGGGATGGACCACAAGTCGGCGGTATCCCTGCAGGTCCTTAAGAAAAGAGAGTCACTCTTGAGGACGTTCGACTTGTGGACGATGGTGAGTTTTCTCCTGGAGGAGGTGATCTGACAGGCCTTCTCTGCGATCCGTTCGGATCCTGACCTGGTTATCACCCTCAGGGTGGTGGCCCGGGCTTCGTCTACGTCCTCGATCCCGGTGTACATGCCCTCGGTGTTCTCCCTTACGATCACCAGGTCGATCTTTCCTTTGTAAAAGGGCCTGATGTTGGCGTAGAGGTCGAGCTCTTTTCTCAAGGTGAGAAGAACGCTCCTATAATCGGGGTCCGGCGGCGTAGTTACGGCTCCAAAGAGGACACAGTCACAGCCCTTGATCAGGTCCACGTCCTCCTCGGTCATGGCCTTTCCCGTTCTCTCCCAGCGGCCAAACCCCAGGTCCACCGGTACCTGATCCAGATCAATGCTGGACGCCTCCAGGACGAGGAGGGCGCTCTCAATCACCTCCGGCCCGACGCCGTCGCCCTTCACGACCGCGACTCTCTTCTCAGCTCTTCTGCCAGACATCTTACCGCCTCCGCGATCTCCGGGGCACCATCGCCCCAGTGGACCACCACCCCGGTGTGACCATTCTGCTTCATGATGCCCCGTCTCTCCGATCTGCAGCATCGGGTGATGAAAGGACCCTTTGGTTCCAGCTCGGCGTTGGAGAGGGGGCAGGTGTTCAGAAAGTCGTGCTCTTTTCCAGGGTACATCTGCCTGAAGATCGCCCTGGAGACCTCGCACCCCACGATTCGAGGGTTCTCCGTCTCCACCCTATCCGAGTCCAGCGACCGCCCCAGACCGGAGGCCGTGCAGGGGAAGTAGACTCGCTCGCCCTCATACCTGCGCAGATCCAGCACCCGGCTCTTGAACTTCAGGGTGAGGTCGCCGAAGATCCCGGATCGTTCCAGGTTCTCGATCACGTAGACCAGCCAGGAGGGCTCCGGCGGGATCACGTCCAGGATCTCGACCTCCGTTATGGCCCGGAGGTCGGGTCGGTGGACGAAGGTGGCGTGCTCGTCGGGCCCTCTGAATATCACCGTGTTCACCTTGCCTGTGCAGAGTCGGTGAGCCAGCTCGATCAGTCCCGTTTTGTTCCTGGTCTCCACCTTCTCCGGATAGACCAGGACCTCGCCGCCGCCGGCGATGGACTCCAGGGACCTCGCCGGGCGCATGAACCCCTCGCCGGGCTCCACCTCGACCCTGTAGATGGTGGTCTCCTCACCGAAGTGGATGATGTACCGGGTGGAGAAATATATGGGATCGCCGGGCCGCGCCTCTGTGGCCGTGCCCACGATCCTGAAATCGCCCGGGAATATCACAGAACACCTTCCTTTTCCCGTCTCCGGTGGGCCACAAGACCCCCATCCTGGAGGATCTCCAGGAGAAAATCGGGAAGCTTGGTGCCCTGATAGGTCCTGTCACCGATGGTGACCGTTCCTTGGGCCAGGTCCACCTCCACCTCGTCTCCTTCTTCGCACTTAAGATCGACCTCCACCACCGGCAGGCCTACGTTTATGGCGTTCCTGTAGAAGATCCTGGCAAAAGACCTGGCCACCACGCAGGAGACCCCTGCTTCTCTTAGCGCCAGAGGAGCTTGCTCCCTGGAAGAGCCGCATCCGAAGTTTTTGCCTGCCACTATAACGTCGCCCTTCTGGACCTTGCAGGCGAATTCGGGGTCCAGCCCTTCCATGGCATGAGCGGCCAAAGACTTCAGGTCCTTGGTCCGGAGGTAGGGGCCGGGGATTATGACGTCGGTGTCCACGTCGTTCCCGAAGACCCATGCTTTACCCCTGATCATGGTAGAAGGTTCGACCTGCAACGGTATATGGTTTTCCTTCGCAGGGGTGCGGCTCCTCCTCAGGAGACCGAGTTACACGCCTCTTCGCAGGTCAGGTCGAACCCCCAAGTCGGGAGGCTGCCACCCGGGCACAGATATCTCGCCCTCGAACTCGTCTACGGTTACCGCCGCGCTTACGTAGACCGGCCGGACAACGGTCCCGATCTTCTCTCGGGTGATACCGACCAGCACCTTGGTCACGTTGAGGTGAGGATGATCGTACTTTGGTATGCCCTGGAAGAGGAATACCCCTTCGCGCCTTCGCGTCTTCGCGTGAGAGCTTTCCCCCAACGATCTCATCCAAAAGCCCCCTCCCTTCGCGCCTTCGCGTGCCCCCTACTTTCATACTCACGCGAAGGCGCGAAGACGCGAAGTCCTGATGTATGTTCCCAGAAAGCACAGGATCGCAATCGGGAGACCAATCAACATACCTGAGTAGTTACCCTTGGTATCATATATCCAAAAACATCAACCTATTGAAATGGCACTACCAACAAATGGTATGCATGAAAGCGTGGGAAGGATCACGAATGCAAAGTCTTTTGGGACGTCTTTGAGCATGGTATATAAATTGTTCATCCG
>DAOG01000141.1 GCA_002501765.1 Methanosaeta sp. UBA204 | reverse complement strand
CGACATTACTTAGATGACAGGACATTAGGCTCACGACTTCAATAAAACAAAGTCGTACAATCTCAATCCAAGTTGTGAAAGATATAAAGAGTTTTCTAAGAGCGGTGAAATCCACAAATTTTTGAGCGCACTGTTCGTCACTATATCGGCACACCGCCGCCCTGTCAGACGGTGGTGATCAACCTGCGCTCGACCCACTACTCCGCCCGCATCGAGGGCAACCGACTGGCCTTTGCCGAGGTGGAAGAGACCATCACCAGCCGGGATAGCCAAGCCTGTGGAGCTGAGGCGCCCGGATCCCGGGACCAGAGCGGTCCTGGCTCTCTTCACCAGGAAAGAGCGAATATAGACATCAAACGTGGCCGGGGCGCTGCGCCTCTCGGTCCGCATGGCCCGGGTGTTGCTCAAGAGGTAGGTCGAGGACGGCTGGCCGGTGATGGCAGATCTTTTGAGGCGCGGGAGAGCGTACGAGTTATCGGCAAAATATCGGCAACGCCCGGGGCGCGATCACCAGCCCCTGCGCTCGCGGTAGATCTCCAGCATCGTCTCCACCGTTCCTGGATCTACCATGCCCATGGTGGTTATCGTCTCGTAGAACCTCCTGGGCACCTTGATCTCGGTGATGTCGAACCCCTCGCGCCGCTTGAACCTGTACTTCTCCTCGAAGATCCTATTGCCCAGGTCGTCCAGGTCTTCCTGGGTCTTCTCGATCCCTATGGCCCCCAGGGCGTCGATTATGTTCTCGTTGGTGTAGACACCCCGGGCGAAGAGACACCCCACCAGGGAGTTGAAGACGCCCCGGGAGTCATCCTCCTTGATGATAGCGTCTGTCATCTCCTCCGGCTTGAGCTGTTTCTTGGCCGCCTTCTGGTCGATGCTATAACCGGCGTTGCCCAGATGAGAGTGCCTCACCCCCACGATCTGGCCCACGATGGATGCCGGCCCCGTGTGGTACCCGGCCACCTCGTTTCCTGCCAGGGCCATGGCGAACTCCTTCCCGCCGTACCTCTCCGAAGCCTTCTCCACCCCCTGGGCCAGGGCGGCGTAGAACTCGTTGGGCATCCCGACGATATGGTCTATGGCTTTTTGGTACCCCTCGATGTTGTTCCACTGGAGGGGGACTCCCAGGGTCTCCTGGGGGGTGATCAGGTCCCGCTCGTAGGCCTCCGTGGCCCATCCCAGGACCACGCCCGTGCTCATGACGTCCATCCCGTACCGCTCACAGGCCTCGATCAGCTCCAGCAGACCCGCTGGATCGGACACGCCCAGGTTCGATCCCAGAGCGTAGATCAGCTCGTAGTCGTAGGATACCTTCCTGATCTCGAACTCATGGTGCGAAGCAAAAGACGTCTTGAGCATAGCGATATGGACGCAGCCGATGGGACAATGAGCACAAGATACCTTCCGGAACAGATAATCGTCCGCAAGAACCTCGCCGCTGATATTCGCCGCCCCCTCGAAGCTGGTGCTCTGGAAGTTCCTGGTGGGCAGGCCCTTGAGCTGGTTGAGGATGTTGATGTTGATGGAGGTGCCGATATCGTGATACTTATCCATGACGTCGGTCTGGACCGCGATGCCGTAGAGTTTGTTGTAGACCTTTCTGTACCTTCCCGGGTCCGGGACCTCGACGTCCTCTGTACCGGAGATCACCAGGGCCTTGAGGTTCTTGGACCCGAAGACCGCACCCAGCCCAAGCCTGCCGAAGTGCCTGTAGGTGTCCACTATGATCCCGGCGTACTTGACCAGCCTCTCCCCGGCAGGGCCGATCCTGATTATGCTCCGCCTGCCCACGCCGGTTTCCACCTCGCGAAGGATGAAACCTACGGTGGTGGCGTTTATGCCCCAGACTGATGTGGCGTCTTTGATCTTCACATCGTCATCGGTGATAGAAATGTAAGATGGTCTGTCCGCCGCACCTCTGATCACTATCGACTCGTGCCCGGCAAACCTCATGGCCATGGCCAGCCTGCCCCCGGCATAGGACTCGCCCAGCTCGCCGGTGAGGGGCGACTTGAAGGCGGCCACGGTCTTGGTCACCACCGGGAATAGGACGTTGAGGGGCCCTATGCTGAAGATGATGGGCGCCTCCGGCGATAGAGGATCGACGCCCTGGGGGCATTCTTCCAGAAGGAGCTGGGTGGCCACGCCTGTGCCCCCCAGCCATCTTTCGAAGAGCTCGTCCCGCTCCTCTACCCAGCTCTCCTTCTTGCCGAGGTCAATATACAGAACTCTTCTGAGCATCCGGTCCTCCTAAGCCGGTACCTCTTCCAGCTCGAGCACGTCGTGGGGACAGAAGGCCACGCACGCCCCGCAGTGCCTGCACTTGACCGCCTTCTCGTCGCCATCCAGAGATATCGCTCCGATGAGACAGACGTCGATGCACTCGCCACAGCCGTTGCAGAGATCTTCGTGGAACTTCATGTTCCCGTCATCTCTTCGTTCCAGGGCCCCTGTGGGGCAGGCCTTCACGCAGGGAGGATCTCTGCAGGCGTGGCAGACCACCACCACGAAGTCGCCTTCGATCCCGCCCTGGGTCTTGATCTTGATGGCGCTCCTGTCCAGAGAGACGTGACCGGTATTTATCCGGCTGCAGGCGAACATGCAGGAGAGACAACCGATGCACCTCTCGGGGTGGGCTACCTTCAGCCTATGCAAATATCGATCCTCCTGTTCATCTCCGCATCTTGGTGTCTTACTTACTCTACTGCTCTACATCGGCGAATCTATCTCCAAGCAATTTCAGTATGTCGGGCAGGGTGGTGTACTCCATCTCCTCTAAGGGCAACCTGTGCGGCTCGAAGGGGCCGTGCCGTCTCATGTAGTCGGTGATCTCTCCGACCCTTCGCCTGGTATCGTCGAAAGCAGGATCGTCGAAGAGGTCCACCGGACCGACGAAGGTGCCGTTCGCTATCTGGAACCCTGCGGCGATGACCCTGGGCGGGCCGTCGAACCTGGTGGGGTGGGCGTCGCCGAAGGCACAGGGCATCAGGGGTCCGTTGTGGCTGCCCCTCATCCAACCGCTGACCAGATGACCCAACGAGAAAGGCTCCAGGACCTCACCCAGAGCCGGGAGACCCGACTGGCATCGCACCAGGGCCACGGGGTCGTCCTTGCCCACGTACTTGCCCGCGATCTGGTACAGCTTCTCCGTGCTGATCGCGGCCACGGGTTCGTCTTCGGGCAGCTTGCCCGGCTTGGGGAATACCCTTTTGATCACGTACCTGCTCTTGGCGCCGACGAGGGCCAGGATGTCGTACATCTCTTCGGGCGAGTTCATGAAGACCCTCTTGTGCTCCCTGATGTCCCAGATCTCTAAGATGAACCCATGATGGAGCCCGGGGTCGATGATCAGGCCGGCGGTGTTGAAGGGGTCGGCGAACATCTTGAAGATGGGCAGGTTGAAGGCGCCCGGCTCGGTCTTGTCCATCATGAAAGCGATCAGCGGCTCTGCGCCGCGCTCTTCGAACTCCAGCTCTGCAACGCCGGGCCCCATGCCCTTGATGTTCCCGCTGAAGGCGTCGGACAATATGTCCTGGCCGGCTCCGTAGAGCTTCAGCTCCTTGGCCTTCTCCGTCCCCTTGAGAAACGTCTCCCATGCCAGGCCGTGGATCTCGGGGTTGTCCGCGCCCAGGGTGTGGCTCATCAAGAGCTGGAGGTCGTCGCCTACGGCCATTATCCTGAAGTCGATGAGCTTTCCGGATACCTTTTCCGGTGCCAGCATCGACTCTGCGGTCTCCATCAGTGCAGGATGAACCGACGAATGACCGGGCCATCCACCTATGTCTGCTTTGATCAGGCTGATAGTGATTTTGCTCAAGTTACAATCTCCGTGCCCATACCGAAGAAGGCATGCAACACGGAGATTGTGAGCGGTGCATGTCATTCTGCGATATGTCGTTAATTACGTTATCTTGTTTCTCACCTATATTCTTATAAAGCTTTTGAGAAATCTCGATATTTGTCTCAGAGGTTTTATAACACAACTGCATCATCAACTACCGTCAAGGAGCATCTGGTCTTATGGAAGTAATCACAAAGTATTATGTGGAAACGGATCTTCCCATTGCGAAAGCGGCAGAGGCCATCGCCGCCGAGCAGTCTACCGGTACCTGGACCAAGGTGGAGAAGGCCAGGTACGTGGAGTCCCTCGCCGGAAGGGTGATCGAAGCAGAAGGGAACCTCGTGGAGATAGGATTCCCCGAGGAGCTCTTCGAGCCTGGAAACATACCCCAGTACCTATCGGTGGTGGCGGGCAACCTATTCGGCCTGGGATCGATCGATAAGGTGCGCCTCCTGGACGTGATCTTTTCGGAGAGCCTGGTGCGGGCACATCAGGGTCCCAGGTTCGGGATCGAGGAGGCCCGCGATATTCTGGGGGTCCACGATCGGCCCCTGGCAGGCACGATCATCAAACCCAAGGTGGGTCTCAACCCCAAAGATACTGCCGAGGTGGCAGGCCAGGCGGTCAGAGGCGGTCTGGACCTGATAAAAGACGACGAGACCCTGACCGACCAGGCGTTCTGTCCCATGACCGATCGGGTCGAAGCGGTGATGGCCGAGCTGGACCGGGTAGAGACCGAGACCGGCAAGAAGGCTTTCTACGCTGTGAACGTCACCACCGGTGCCGATGAGATCTTGGAGAGGGCCGAGAAGGCCACGGATCGTGGTGCCAACATGGTGATGGTGGACGTCCTCACGGCAGGCTTCGGCGCCCTGGAGGTTCTCTCCAGGAACGTCAAGGTGCCCGTACATGTTCATCGGACGATGCACGGCGCGATGACACGGGACAGGCACCACGGCATATCCATGGTTGCCATATCCCGGCTGGTCAGGTTGGCAGGCGGGACCAACCTTCATACAGGTAGCTATCTGGGAAAGATGGCTGGCGATGTGGGAGAGCTGGACGCGTGCAGAGACGCGTTGAGAGAGGGCTGGTACGGTCTGCGTAGCGTCTTTCCCGTGGCATCTGGCGGTCTTCATCCCGGGAACGTGAGCGCCAACCTCGACGGCTACGGTGTGGACTGCATAGTCCAGGCAGGTGGCGGTGTGCACGGCCACCCCGGTGGGACCGCCGATGGGGCGAGGGCGATGGTTCAGGCGGTCGATGCCTGGCGGAAAGGGGTTTCTGCGAAAGATTACGCGGCAGATCACAGGGAGCTCAAAGCGGCTATCGAGTTCTGGGGTGACTGAGGCATGTTAGAACGTGATAAAAATATCTGTCCAAAACCGAAGAGTTTATATTGGTACATGTCTTTGTTGAGAAGGTCTATCACGAGTTTAGTGATGTAGCGCTGTCTGAAAACAATATGGATGTTGTGAGGGTAGAGGGATCAGATGACAAGACACGAGATCTTATCAGAGATCAAAAGTGCTGAGGCGGAGGCTCGGGCAAGTATCGAACGAGCCCAGCAGGAAAAGGAGCAGAAGATCTTCGATGCCACCGCTGAGGCAGCAAGCATAGTGAGAGACTCCGAGAGCGACATGCAAGCGGAATACGACAAACGTCTCGCTGAGGCCGCCAATGGGATCGAATCCAAGAAGAGGTCTATCATAGAGAGCGGCACGAAGAACGTTGATTCGATGAGAGGCAGGGCAAGCGCTAACGTGGATGCGGCGGTTGAACATCTCCTGAAGGAGTTCATGGGGTTGTCGTATGCTTAAACCCGTTCAGATGAGCCGGGTTGTTGTTGCCGGTTCGAAGAACGTGATAGAACCTATCATAGAAAAACTGCATGAACTGAGCCTGTTGCATATAGTCAGCTACTCTGGCACAGAAGACGTCTTTGGTATGGGCAAATCATTGGAGAGCGCTCATGGGATCTCCGAACAGCTCATAAAGCTCAGGTCGATCGAGAGATACCTGGATATCACGGATAAGATGCCTGATAGAGTGTTCACCGAGTCGGAGGTCATATCTCAGATGGGAGACATCCTCGATCGGATCGGTGCCGATGTGATCGCCACATACGAGCGCATCGCAGAGATCGAGAACGATGTTAAGATCAAGCAAGATCAGATATCTGCGATGAAACCGCTCTCTGCACTTCCCGTTCCGCTGGAGCTGTTAAGCGGTTACGAGTCACTTGCCACCTTCGTGGGCACCGTCGATTCGCCGGTGGAATCCGACGTAACCAGGGTTTCCTCCGCAAACGAAGTCTTCTCGGCAGGCGATGCTGTAGCGGTCTTTGTGCCGGTCGATAAGACCAGCGAGGTATCAGATGTACTTGCGGAGCACGGCTTCTCGGAGATATCGCTGCCCAAAGACATCAGCGGGAGCATATCCGGAGCCATCACCACACTGGAGTCGGATATCAAGTCGCTGGGGTCGGAGAGAGAGCCGCTACAAAAGAAACTGGACGACCTCAAGGCGCAGCACGAAGACACCATACTGGCAGTGGACGAGTATCTGTCGATCCATGCGCAGAAGGCCGAAGCTCCGATGCAGTTCGCTTCGACCGAGAACGCCTTTGTGGTGGACGGCTGGGTTCCGACCGACCAGTTCGATACCCTGAAGAGGGAGATCGAGAGCGCAGCAGGCGGAAGGGTTCAGGTGGAGATGCTGGACGAGGACGAGGCCGGCGAGATGGTCGAAGCCGGTGAGGATATCCCTACCAAGATAGTGAACCCCGGCGTAGCCAGACCTTACGAGCTGGTCACACGTCTCTTTGCCGTGCCCGAATACAAGGAGTTCGATCCGAGTCTCTTGATATTCATCTTCTTCCCGATAATGTACGGGATGATCCTGGGCGACGTGGCATATGGTCTGATAATACTGATCATGATGTTCATGCTCAAGCGCAAGTTCAAGACGCCCGGCTGGAACTCGTTGATCAACATAGTGGTCATAGCGAGCATCTGGACCATCATATTCGGCTTCCTGTTCGGCGAGATCTTCGGTCCGATGGGTCTGTGGGATTATATCTTCAGCGGGACTCATTATGTGGGTCTCCTGGGCACGGTGACCCACCCGCATGCAGTTGGTATCGACTTTGGTGCTGGCCTATATGGTCCCCTTGGCAGGTTTGGTCCTTCGGGCATCGGCAGTTTCGATGGGGCGATGTTCCCCATGTACAGGTTGGCGACAGCTTCTGTTTTGGTGTTGATCGGCGTAAGCCTCTTTATCGGTGTTCTGCATACGGGCGTTGGTTCTATAATAGGTATCAAGAACGCGCTCGCCTACGGCGACAAGAGAGATGCATACTTTGAGAAGCTTCCTGTGATAGTCTTCCAGGTCTTTCTAGGTCTCTTTATACTAGGGTTCGCCCTTAAAAGCCAGCTTATGATGGGGGGGAGCGTTGTTATAATACTCGTTGCCATAATCCTGGCGGCCATGGGACCGGAAGGGGTCCTGGGTGTGACTCACGCACCTTTCTATGTGAGCAACATCATATCCTACTTGAGGCTGCTGGCCATAGGTCTCGCCTCTGTGGGTGTGGCTTTTGCCGCAAACAAGCTGGCGTTCTACGTGGTGATGCCCATGCTAAGTGGCCCCGGCGAGTTCACGACGACAGCGATAGTCGTTGGTGTAGTTGTATTGATAGTGGTCCACTTCATCAACTTGCTGCTGGGGATTTTGTCTCCGTTCATGCATGCTTTGAGGTTGCATTATGTGGAGATGTTCACAAAGTTCTACAGCCAGCATGGTGGTGGGATCGAATACATGCCCTTCGGTTATGTCCGAAGGTTCTTGAGAAGTTGATTAATGGAGGGATAATGAAATGGTAGTAGAAGTTATAATAGATGGTGGAATGCTGTACGGACTTATAGCGGTTGGCGCAGGTCTTGCGACCGGGCTTGCCGGCATCGGTGCGGGTGTTGGTGAGCAGGGTATCGGCGCGGCTGTGGTCGGTGTGGTCGCAGAAGAACCCGGGTTCCTGGGTAAGGGTCTCTTCCTGATGCTTCTGCCTGAGACGCTAATCATCTTCGGCCTTGCTGTTTCACTGATATTGATGTTCGCCTGGGCACCCTTTGCCTGAATTCACCGTCTCGAGGTGGAGTGGCAATGGCACTAGATACAGTGGTTAAGGATGTCCTTGCGACCAGTACGAGTCAAGTCTCGGAGTTCAATGCCGAGACTGAGACCGAGGTTGCAAAGATCCTTAGCGAAGCCAGAGATCGTGCCGCCGAGATCAAGTCCAGAAAAGAGGCTGAGGCAGAGAACGCCGTAGAGGCTCTTGAGCGCAGAGAGATATCAAGCGCCCATCTCGAGCTGAAGAGGGCGGAACTCAATCTGCGCAAAGATCTTCTAGAGCAGACAAACATCAAGCTCTTCGAGGCTTTATCGAAGCTGCCGAAGAAGAAGAACGAGGCGCTGCTCAAGAAGCTCGTCGAGCCTTACGACTTGAAGGAGAGGTGCGTCTCATCCAACGAGAAGGATAAGGCCTTCATCTCCTCCCTCGCCCCCAATTATGGTAGTGAGATCAATACTATCGGCGGCGTCGTGATCGAGAGCATGGATGGGTTGATGAGCTACGATCTTACATACGAAACTATGGCACGAGAAGTATTTGAGAGATCTATGAAAGACGTATCTAAGATCCTGTTTGGGTGAGGACTATGCCGGTACTACGTTTACCGAAGTTCGGGAACCCGGTGAAGTACGCATACATTACGGGCAGAGTTCGGGCCAAGAAGACCAAGCTCATACCCAATGATATGTATCAGAGAATGCTGAGCATGGACATATCAGAGATCACACGTTATCTGGAGGAGACCCAATATAAAGATGAGATCGATGAGATGGCAAAGGATTTCTCTGGCGTGGATCTTGTAGAGTATGCTACCTTCGCCAACCTTGCAAAGACCTATCGGAACCTTCTGGAGGTCTCCATCGATGAACCTAAGTTCTTGATCTTAGAATATCTGAGGCGCTGGGACGTCTGGAACATAAAGACGATACTCCGGGGAAAGTTCCACGGCTCTAGCGACGAAGAGATCATGAAGTACCTTGTACCGGCCGGCGAGTTGGATCTGGAGTTCCTGGATGGCCTGGCAAAGAAGGATACCGTGGAGGAGGTCATACAGGCCTTTGACGGGACCGACTACTATGTGGCACTGACTCAGTACGACGGCCACATGCTCTCTTCGGTGGAGAACGCCCTGGACAAACTATATTACTTCAGGATGGAACGTGCGGTTGGCGGTACCCTTTCTGTGGGCGGTGGCCTCCTGCTGAAGTATATCCGAAAAGAGATCGATATCAAAAACGTGATTACACTCTTCCGGATGAACAAGGCAGGGATAGATGCCAGCATCATACAGGAGAACCTGATCGAAGGCGGAAAGCTCGGAGGTGATCTGAGCCGGATGGCAGGCCAGTCCTACGACGAGTTCGTCAGGGGACTGGAGGGTTATCCCTTCTGGAGCGCGATCTCGGATGTTGCAACCGAGGGTGATGGGATAAGCCGCATAGAAGCGCGTCTCAAGGCGTATCTGGTGCGCTACGCATGGGCCATATCCAACTACCATCCGTTGTCCATCCTGCCGGTTCTGGGATACATCGTCAGCAAAGATACAGAGGTTTCAAACATAAGGAAGATCGTTCGCGGCAAGGAAGCCGATCTTCCCGCTGAGCTCATCGAAGAGCAAGTGGTGGTGGCATAATGGAGGTCGCTGTTGTCGGTCGCGGTGATGCGGTCCTTGGTTTCTCTCTCGCGGGTATACGGAAAGCGTATGAGACCACCTCAGAGGATGAGCTGGTCTCAAAGATCGATGAGGTCATGGCCGACCCAGATGTCGGCATTCTCGTGCTGAATCAGCCAGACTTCAACAAGCTGCCCAAGAGGATGCAGTCAACGCTGACCGAGTCCGTCAAGCCGACTGTAATTTCTATCGGAACCGAGGAAAGCACAGAGATGAGAGAGAAGATTAAGAGGGCAATAGGTGTTGATTTATGGAAGTAGGTAAAGTTTATAGAGTCGCCGGGCCGATGGTGCAGGCTACGGGACTGAAATCCCACATGTATGACCTGGTTCTGGTCGGCGAGGATGGGCTGATGAGCGAGGTCATCGGTATTTCCGGGGACAAACACATAATCCAGGTATACGAGGATACCTCTGGCGTTAGACCAGGCGAGCCTGTCAAAGAAACGGGCGCAGCGCTGGTGGCACAGCTAGGTCCCGGAGTTCTTACCTCGATCTATGATGGTGTCCAGAGACCTCTGCCTGCTCTGGCAGAGGCGTCTGGGAATTTCATTAGCAGAGGCCTTTTTATTGATGGGATCGATCACAAGAAAAAATGGGACTTTGAGCCGGTCGTAAAGAAAGGCGATCGAGTAAAGCCGGGACAGACCATAGGAACCGTCCAGGAGCAGCTGCTCATCAAGCACAAAATCATGGTACCGCCCAACCTGAAGGGTGGGGAGGTCAAGGAGATCTACTCTGGGAACTTCACCGTCGAAGAGACCGTTTGTGTTCTGGACGGGACCGAGCTGCCCATGATCCAGTACTGGCCGGTCCGGATGGCCAGGCCTTCAACGGAGAAGTTGGCACCGACCGTCCCCCTGAGAACGGGACAGCGAGTCATCGACGGGTTCTTCTCGCTGGCCAGAGGCGGAACTGCGGCCATACCCGGTGGGTTCGGTACCGGGAAGACGGTCATGCAGCAGACCCTTGCTAAGTGGTCTGACGTGGACATTGTGGTCTACGTGGGCTGTGGTGAGCGCGGCAACGAGATGGCAGACCTTCTGCACGAGTTCCCCGAGCTGGTGGACCCGAAGACTGGCAGGCCGCTGATGGAGAGGTCTATCGTCTACGCCAACACGTCCAACATGCCTGTGGCCGCCAGAGAGGCTTCCGTCTACACCGGGATGACCACCTCGGAGTACTACAGAGACATGGGCTATGACGTCTTGTTGACCGCCGACTCCACGTCGAGGTGGGCAGAGGCCATGAGAGAGATGTCCAGTCGTCTTGAAGAGATGCCTGGTGAAGAAGGATATCCCGCCTATCTGGGTGCCAGACTGGCCGACTTCTACGAGAGAGCGGGCAGGGTAACCACTCTCGAGGGCGGGGAAGGCTCCGTCAGCGTAGTCGGCGCGGTAAGCCCGCCGGGCGGTGACTTCACCGAGCCTGTTACCCAGAACACCCTCCGTATCGTTAAGGTATTCTGGGCTCTCGACTCGAAGCTCACCCAGAGGCGTCACTTCCCGTCCATCAACTGGCTGGAGAGCTACTCGCTCTACGACCTGGACCTGGAGCCCTGGTTCGTGGAGAACGTCTCACCCGACTGGAACAAGAACAAGAGGCGTGCCATGCTGATCCTCCAGGAGAACGCCGAGCTGGAAGAGATCGTTATGCTGGTGGGATCCGACGCTCTGCCAGATGACCAGCAGCTCACCCTCGAGGTGGCCAGGATGATCATCAACTTCTGGCTTGCTCAGAGCGCCTTCCACCCGGTAGATACCTTCTGCCTGTACGAGAAGCAGTACGACCTGCTCGAGGCCATCCTCGAATACAGAGAGTTCGCTTTTGAGGCTCTCGGACGCGGCGTGCCAGTCGATGAGATCAATTCCGCAGCCTCGAAGGACGCCCTGGCCAAGATCAGGCTCCTCGATGACTACAAGCCGGAGCTGGAGAAGGTCATTAAGCAGATGGGCGATGAGTTCAAGGCGATGAGCTAAGGTGGGTTCGCAATGACCAAGGAATACAAAACCATTAACGAGATATCGGGACCGCTGATCTTCGTCGAGAAGACCGAGCCGGTAGGTTTCAACGAGCTGGTGGAGATCCGGACAGAAGGCGGGGAGAGCAAGAGAGGGCAGGTTCTGGACACGTCCGACGAGATCGTGGTGGTCCAGGTCTTCGAGGGTACCGGCGGACTGAGCAAGGAGAGCTCGGTCAGGTTCACCGGAGACGTCATCAAGATGCCGCTATCCCCTGACATCATAGGCAGGGTTCTCTCCGGGTCGGGCCAGCCCAGAGACGGCGGACCACCGATCGTTCCCGATGTAGAGAGAGAGATCGGCGGAGCGGCCATCAACCCCGCTATACGAGATAAACCCAGAGCTTTCATCCAGACGGGGATATCCACCATCGACGGCACAAACACCCTGGTCAGGGGTCAGAAGCTGCCCATATTCAGCGGTGCGGGTCTTCCCCACAACGACATCGCTCTGCAGATCGCCCGTCAGGCCAAGACCCTCGGCGAGGCAGAGGTATTCGGCGTGGTCTTCTGCGCCATGGGCATCACCAACGAAGAGGCACAGCACTTCATGGCGGACTTCGAGAGGACCGGTGCTCTGGAGAGGGCGGTCGTCTTCCTCAACCTGGCAGACGACCCTGCCGTGGAGAGGCTCCTCACGCCCAAACTAGGTCTGACCACCGCCGAGTATCTGGCCTACGACCTGGGCATGCACGTGCTGGTCATCTACACGGACATGACCAACTACTGCGAGTCGATGAGACAGATGGGAGCCGCCAGAGAAGAGGTGCCCGGAAGACGAGGATATCCCGGGTACATGTACACCGACCTGGCTACCAACTACGAGCGTGCGGGCATCATCATGGGCCTGAACGGGTCCATCACCCAGTTCCCCATCCTCACCATGCCCGGTGACGACATCACCCACCCCATACCCGACCTCAGCGGTTACATCACCGAGGGTCAGATGATCGTATCCCGTGAGCTGCACAGAAAGGGCATATACCCGCCCATCGACATCAGGCCGTCTCTCAGCAGGCTGATGAACTCCGGTATCGGTGAAGGGCACACTCGGGAGGATCACCGTGCGGTCTCGGACCAGCTCTATGCCTATTATGCAGAAGGCTGTGATCTGAGAGGTCTGGTGGCCATCGTTGGTAAAGAAGCTCTCTCAGAGAGAGACAGGCTCGTTCTGGACTTCGCGGACGCCTTCGAGCAGAGGTTTGTCAACCAGGGCAGGGACGAGGACAGGTCTATCTTCGACACCTTGGATATCGGCTGGGACCTTCTCTCGACGCTTCCTGAGACGATGCTCACCAGGATCGACGACTACATCATAAAGAAGTACCATCCCAAGTACCGAAAAGAGTGATACCATGGCCGTGATTCCGGGAACGAAGCCGACTAGGGCGGTGCTGATCGAGCTCAAGAAGAGGATCCGGGTAGCACAGACCGGTCACGAGCTTCTCAAGATGAAGCGTGACGGTCTGATGATCGAATTTTTCGAGGTCCTCGGCCGGGCAAGAACGATCAGACAGGAACTAGTCAAAGAGTTCATCAAGTCTCAACAGAGACTGAACATGGCCAAGGCCACCGAGGGCACACTCACCATCAAGAGTGTCGCTTTTGCCTTGCAGAAAGAGCCGACTGTAGAGCTGGAAAGCAGGAACATCATGGGCGTCGTCGTGCCGAAGATTACGGCAGAGTCTGTCCAGAAATTGATGTTCGAGCGGGGATATGGTATCATCGGTACGAGCGCTGCCATCGACGAAGCCGCAGAGGCCTACGAGAGCCTGGTGGACAAGATAATCACCGCGGCAGAGGTAGAGACGGCACTGATCAGGCTGGTGGAGGACATCGAAAGCACCAAGAGACGGGTGAACGCTCTGGAGTTTAAGGTAATCCCTGATATCAACGATACCGTCCGGTACATAGGCTTTGCCCTAGAGGAGATGGAGAGAGACAACATCGTCAAGCTGAAGATGCTCAAGGCGAAGGCTCAAAGAGCGGCCGCGGCCAAAGCAGCAGCGAGAGCAGCAGCGGCTTAGAGATGCCTGGTTTCCTCGAGCGAAAGGCAAGTGAGTGGTTTGGAACACCCGAGAAGAAGGCGAGACTACTTCAGTGGCTCGTCTATATCTCGAACCTATACGTGATTCTCGGGGTGTTCGTCCTTATTTATGTTTTGTACGGCGACCACTTGACAGAACTGTGGAATGCTCTGAGATAGTTTCTTCTTTTTTTTATTTTTGTACCAGTACAACTTCTGAGGTGGCCATCACCTGCTTGAGCTGTGCCATTCTGTAGCCGGTTACCACCTGGCGTCTGCCGGAGAGCATCTTGTCCAGTTCAGGATCACCGCTATCCACCAGGAGGTAAGGGGTATCTCGGAGCTTGTGGGGCGTGGCCACGATTATCAGGTTATCCGGCCCCACGCGCCTCAGCACCTTGGGACTTATCTGTTGGCTACCTCTTCCCAGCACGAACCCCTGGGCACCTATGGGGCTGATGATGATCTTCGCATTCTCCACCTCATCCAGGACGTTGAGAAGATCTTTCTCGGAGGCGTCCTTGCAGATAAGCTTCCCGTCATGGACCACGTCTACGCCCAGCAGCGTCTTCTCGATCCCCAGGACCGCTCCGATCTTGCTGGTGGTGGTTCCCGCGCCGATGATGTAGGCAGATCCGTCACGCATGAACTCCGAGGCGAATATCGCTATCTGGTCCTTGAACTCATCTTCGTTATCGCTCCTGTAGATCTGTTTTCGTTCCTGGACCAGAGCAGGCTTGTAGGGCGTCCTGGCCAGGCCGTATAGTCTCGCCTCCAGGATGCCCGACCGGTACATCTCCTCGTCCACGTCTATGATCTCTGTCTCCCTGAGCCTGAGCTCGCCACGCAGGTATCCTTTGATCAGGTCTGCGGCCGCTTCGGGGCTGATGGCGAAGACCCCCGAATGCATCTTCACCCCGGCGGGTATCCCGAGTATGGGCACGTCTCCGGTCACCCCGGCCACGTCTCGGGCGGTTCCGTCGCCGCCGCAGAATACTATCAGGTCGATCTTTCTGTCGAGGAACGCTTTGCAGGCGGTCCTGGAATCTTCGGCACCGGTATCCTCCGGGGCCTGGTAAACAACCTGGTACTCAAAACCCTTCTCCCGGAGCACCCGCTCGCCCATCTCGCCGCTGGCGGTAAAAAATAAGACGTCAGGGCCAAGGCCCCGAAGCGCTTCTAGCGCCGCCTTCGCCCGGTCTGGCGATACGGGGCGGGCACCCCGTTTCTTTGCCTCCGCCACAAGTTTGTCGGTCCCTTTCAGGCCTACGGCGCCGCCCATGCCCGCCACGGGGTTGACCAGAAACCCCACCGTCTTCAGATCATCATCTCCAAAAGACGAAGCTTTACAGCTTGGGTAGCTTTGCCAGAGATTGCTTTACCAGCTCCGCCGGGTACTCGTAGTCCTCCAGCGTACCGTCGTGGTAGGCGTCGTAGGAGGATAGGTCGAAGTGACCATGTCCGCTGAGGGCGATGACAATTGTCTTCTTCTCGCCGGTCTTCTTGCACTCGCGGGCTTCGTCGATGGCCGGTTTGATGGCGTGAGACGACTCGGGCGCGGGAAGGATACCTTCCGACCTGGTGAAGATGGTGGCCGCCTCGAACACCTCGTTCTGGTGGAAGGCCTGGGCCTCGATTATGCCGTCGTGAACCAGGTTGCATAGCAGCGGGGCGTCACCGTGGTACCTGAGCCCGCCGGCGTGGATCGCCGGGGGTACGAAGTCGTGACCCAGGGTGTACATCTTGAGCAAAGGGGTCAACTGGGCGGTATCGCCGAAGTCGTAGGCGTAAAGTCCTTTGGTGAGGGTGGGGCAGGCCGTCGGCTCGCAGGCCACCATCCGCAAGTCTTTCTTGTCCTTGAGCTTGTCCGGTATGAAGGGGAAGCAGACACCCGGATAGTTCGAACCGCCGCCTACGCAGCCGTATATCACGTCCGGGTAGTCGTCTGTGAGCTCGAACTGCTTTTTTAGCTCCAGTCCTTCCACGGACTGGTGGGTGAGGACGTGGTTGAGCACCGATCCCAGGGCGTAGTTGGTGTTATCGTGGGTGGCGGCATCTTCCACCGCCTCGGAGATGGCGATCCCCAGGCTGCCGGAGGTATCGGGATGGTCCTTCAGGACGGCTCTGCCGGACTCGGTCAGGTTGCTGGGGCTGGCGATGCATTCTGCTCCCCAGGCGCGCATCATGCTCCGGCGGTAGGGTTTCTGGTCGTAGCTGGCCCTGACCATGTAGACCCTGCACTCGATGCCGAAGAGGGCGGTGGCCAGGCTCAGGCCGGATCCCCATTGGCCGGCGCCAGTCTCGGTGGCGATCCTCTCGACGCCTTCTTTCATGTTGTAGTAGGCCTGGGGTATGGCGGTGTTGGGCTTGTGGCTGCCCGCGGGGCTTACACCTTCGTACTTGTAGTAGATCCTGGCGGGGGTGTTCAGCACCTTCTCCAGGCGGTGGGCGCGGTAGAGGGGCGTGGGTCTCCAGAGGCGATAGATGTCGCGGACCTCTTCGGGTATATCGATCCAGCGTTCGGTGCTCAGCTCCTGTTTGATCAGCCCCTTGGGGAAGATGGGCTCCAGGTCCTTGGGGTCCAGCGGCTTACCGGTGGCCGGGTTCAGGACAGGATCTAAGGGTGTGGGCAGGTCTGCGGCCACGTTGTACCACTTTTTTGGTATCTCTTCCTCGTCCAGAATTATCTTGGTTCTCAATGGTGGCTCCTCCAGAAAATGTGAGTCTTATTGTACTCTTATGTGCGTTGCCGTGATGATGTCGGCGTTATTTTTAAGGCTTTTGGGACCTGGGGTGGCCGGGGCAAGCTCTATCCTCCGACTGACCGGTGACGGGTATTGTGACCAGAATACTTCTTGGCGGAGAGGCAGAAGTTTCCCGCACCGGGGTCGTCGGCCAAGAGAAACCTCAACGGGTGGCGCGGAAGCATCTCGTCGTAGACCGCCGTGATCTGATGAGGTAGCGGTTCCACAAGAGATGTATGAACTGCAAGGAGGGGATCGAAGAGATAGGCCATGCGGATACGGTTTGCCTCGGATATCAATCGGAACATTGAGCCGTCTGCGTCGAAGGACCAAGGGAGACCAACGGAGACGATATCGAGGTCCGGCTCACGATCCCTATAAAGTAGCTCACATCCGGGGTTGCCCGATGTGTCTTTGTAGGTTAGCTCTACCACATTGGAACCGTGCCATTTAGTCTGAACAACCGTGACCAGGGAGTTGGACAAAACACCCTTTACCAATGCGCCGGTTTTCAAATCCTCGAGACGTGTCATCTTTAACGGCCTCCGATTATTTTGTTATACATGACTTTCGGTGATTACCATTTTATCGACAGGTTAGATTAGACAATATTAACCTACCAAACACGGAATATAACCGCAGAGTACGCAGAGGGGCGCGGATGGGAAATAAATGGTTAAATGCTCTGCGTTCCTCTGCGCCCTCCGCGGTTATTTTTCTTGTTGTACATAAAGTATAACTTTATGTGCTCAAGTAAATGCTCATGATACCAGTCTCATGCCCGAAGAATGAAAAAAGGTATATATGTCACACGTCCTATTTTTGTAATTGA
>DAOG01000066.1:15312-17916 GCA_002501765.1 Methanosaeta sp. UBA204 | reverse complement strand
GACCAGATGCTCGACAAGCAGGACACGATGTTGGAGAAGCAAGATGTAGTGATAGAAGAAGTTCGTGGAATTAGATACGATCTGAAGCGCTACATGGAGGGCAGATTTGACAGGATAGAAGGTGAGATAGGCGAGATCAAGGGTGCTCTGAGAGAGAAAGGGATAATCTGAGCTTTTGTGGCTTCCTTTTAGATACTCCGACACAAGTACCATGCGTGAAACCCGTATCTTTTGATTTCTTTTTTTGTCGTGGGCGCGCCGCCCCCAGCACCCTCCGAGACGCTTCACATCCTGAGCTGGCCCCGCTCATAGAGCTCCCTTGCCACCTCCATCAGCGCCTTCCCTTTCATCTCCTCGCCGTAGGAGGGGAGGATGGCGATCCTCTTCTCACCATACTTCTCCTTGATATGACTGACATAACCCCCCTGGGCGCTCATCCTCTTCTGGCAGTAGTCGCAGTCGCACCCGGAGACCACATGATTTATGATAATGGAATCCACGGTGACCCCGTGAGACTCGACGGTGTTGATCAGCCGCTCGCTCTCCAGTACCGCAGCCTTCTCCGGTATCAAGACCACGGTGATGGAGGTGGTCTCCGGGTCAATGAGAGCGTTCCTCATGGTCTCCGCCTTGGACCTGAGCCGCCGGACCTCGGCCAGGACGGCATCGCCAAACCCGGGGTCCAGCATGTTGAATATCTTGGTCCATTTGGACTTCATGCCCAGAAGCCTGGTTACTATCCCCGTGGTAAGCTCGGGCAGCTTCAGCAAGGGCAGGACCAGAGCCGTGGGCGCAGAGTCGATCACCACCATGTCGTAATCGCCCTCGATGTAGACGTCGTAGAGACGGTCCATGAAGATCAGCTCTCCCACCCCGGGCATCACGCCGCAGTCATCCGGTCTTATCTGGAACTCCATGATTTCGAAGAGAGCCTTGAAGAGGTTCCTGTACCTCTCATAAAACTTCTTGGCCTCGGCGTTGACGTCCGGCTCTACCGCATCCAGTCCTTCTCTGATCTCTATCGGTCTGTTCCCAATATCCACCTCCAGAAGGTCGGAGAGCGAATGGGCAGGATCCATGGAGAATACGAGGGCCTTCTTTCCCAGGCCGGACGCCCATAGGCCGGTGGCCGCAGAACAGACGCTCTTGCCTACACCGCCTTTCCCCGCCATATACATAAGCTGCATAAATCCATAGCAGTTGAAAGAGATATACCAGTTACGCTCAACTCCGGGCCGGGCTGGATCTCGGGATACACTACCACACCTGCCACGGCCAATCTGCGAAGCGTTAATATGGCATCGTTTCTCACTGAAAATCAGACATTAGTCGAGGAAGGGGCATGACGAAAAATATCAATGTTGAACAGATAGTCCAGCCGCCTGTGGAGCGGCAGAAGATCGAGCTGGTAGAACGAAAGGGCATAGGCCACCCCGACAGCCTCACGGACGGTATAGCAGAATCGATCAGCTGCGCTCTTTGTCAGGAATACACCAAGCACGTCGGTGTCGTTCTTCATCACAACACAGACGAGACCCAGATCGTAGCGGGCAGGTCTGTGCCGGCCTTCGGTGGCGGAGAGATAATCCAGCCCATCTACGTTCTCCTCTCCGGGAGGGCCACCAGGATCTTCAACGAGGTGGAGATCCCCATCGACATCGTCGCCATCAAGACCGCCAGGGAGTACCTGGATAAGGCTCTCCTCAACCTTGACGTGAACAACCACACAATCATCGATTGCAAGATAGGCACGGGATCCCCCGATCTCCAGGACGTCTTCCATAGGACGGCACCCTGCGCGAACGACACATCTTTCGGCGTCGGCTATGCCCCCTTCTCCGAGACGGAAAAGATCGTGTACAACACGGAACGTTTCCTCATGGACCTTCGGAAGAAGATACCCGCCATCGGTGAGGATATCAAGGTAATGGCGATGAGAGACGTCGATGAGATCAACCTCACCGTGGCCTGCGCCATGGTGGGACGATACCTGGACGACCTGGATCATTACGTCGAGACAAAGAAAGAGATCGTCCAGGAGATAGAAGCGAACGCGTCTTTGCACACCACCAGAAAGGTTAACGTCCAGATGAACGTCGCCGACGACCCAAAGACCGGATCGGTCTACCTCACAGTATCGGGCACCTCTGCAGAGATGGGTGACGACGGGTCGGTGGGAAGGGGCAACCGGGCCAACGGCCTGATCACAGTGAACAGGCCCATGAGCATGGAGGCCACCTCCGGCAAGAACCCCATAAGACACGTAGGCAAGCTCTACAACCTCCTTTCTACTCAGATCGCCAACCAGATCGTGGAAGAGGTGGAAGGGATAGAAGAGGTCTACATCAGGATACTCTCCCAGATAGGGGTACCCATCGACGACCCTCACATGCTCAGTGTCCAGACGGTGCTGAAAGACGGTGCCAACCCCGCACGCATCGAGTCCGAGGCAGAGGCGATCGCCAATACCTGGCTGGATAATATATTGGTCATACAGGAGAAGCTGATGAAAGGAGAGATCGCTACATTCTAGAGGTGAAGGACGTCTTTACGAAGAGGATGGGGCAGATCATTTCCGGCAAGAAAAATAACCGCGGAGGGCGC
>DAOG01000066.1:0-15251 GCA_002501765.1 Methanosaeta sp. UBA204 | reverse complement strand
TGTTTGGTTACAGTATGCCCCATGTCCCGGGTAGTTCCTGCATAGTGAAGTCCTCCGATAGTGATTTAGGTACCTGAGTAGTTGCACATTTTCTTGCTTTGCCCATTGCATCCTTCGGCTCTCATACTCCATCCAATTTTATGAACGCGTTCAGAAGTCGAAGAGAGATCTCTGGTCTCCCTGGCTGTTGGTCCGATCGGGCTTATCCGGCTCTTTTGGTTCTTTCGGTTCTGCTATTATTTCTTCTATCCCGGCGTCGGATCTTTTCTTTGCGATATCGCCCCACCCAAACTCGATCCTCTCTATAGTCTCTTCTTCCCTCAGCCTCTGCCCCTCCTCGAAGATCCGGATGACCTTCTTGGTGGTTGGCTTGCTCCCCATGAGCAGGGCGATCTCTTCCGGGGTGAGATCGAGGAGGGCCGCCACCTTCGGAGCCGACCCTTTATCCTTCAGAAGGATGCCGAAGAAGCCCATCAGATCCGTCCTGGCGCGCTTGGTGCTGAGGTGACAGTGTCTCCCTATCTTGGCCGCCGCGGAGTCGCGGAGGTTCCTGGCGCTCCTGGTCTGGCCCATCCTCCTCCAGAGGCTGGGCGGTCTGAAGGCCACGTAGCCTCTCTTCCGCTCGGTCCCGGAGGCGAGCACGCCACCGGTCATCATGAAGGCAGCGTACCTCCAGAGCCCGTAGTTCTGCCGCCTCCGTACCCTTCCCAGAAACACGTCCGCCCGGGATAACCTATCGAACCCAAGAGCCAGGCTGGGACCCTTGTAGACCAGTGGCAGGTTCTCGTCGACCCAGTGGACTAGGTCCTCGGGGCTTTCGTCCAGGTACGAGGCCGCCCGGTGAGCCTCCCTGGGACCTGTGCCCTTGAAGATCTTGTCCATGGCCTTGAAGATGTTTGACCTGACGTCCCTCTCCGAGGTGGCTGCTCGATCTATATCCTGGTTCAGCGCGCCTTCGGCTGCCGCATGGAGGTCGTTCACCGCGCTCCGCAGGTCGCCACCGGATATCTCCACAATTTGCTCGATCAAGTCGGGGGTGCAGTTCACCTTCTCCATCTTGCAGATCTTCCTGAGAACCGATGCCACGGTGCTCTTCCTGATCGATCTGAACCTGATCCCCAGACAGGCGTCGCGAAGTGGCTTGGACATACCGTAATACTCGTTGGCTATGAGCAGCGTGGGTTGGCTGGCGTTCTTGACCATCTTGACCATTGCCGCAGCGCCCCCACGATCGGCGTTCCCGTGCAGGTTGTCGGCCTCATCCAGGATTATGAGCCTCCTCTTACCGGAGAAGGTCATCGATCGAGAGGCCGATCCTGCGATCTTCCCGATGGCCGAGGCGGTCCGGGCGTCGCTGGCGTTCATCTCGATGTGATCCCAATTCATCTCGGCGACCAGGGCCATAGCCGCGGAGGTCTTCCCCACACCGGCCGGTCCGTAGAGGATGACAGCTTTCCATTGAGGATCGCCCCGTTCCCAGGACTCGGCCCAGGCGCGCAGATCAGATACCGCCTTGCCGTTGCCCAAAACCTCCTTCAGGGTGCGAGGTCTGTACTTTTCCGTCCACTCGATCGCGGTCATGCGAGGATCGCTCCCATAACTCTATCTCACCACATGCCCTCGCGTCCGGAGATCTCTTCGATCTCGATCTCCCAGACGCATAGGGGCATCTTTTCCAGGTCTTTTCTGCTGAAAGCCTGGCCACCGTGTCCGCCCATCTTGCCTCTCATGAAGAGATCGAAGACCTTCTCTTTGACCTCCATATCCTCGGAAAGACTGGCCCTGCCCAGAGCCAGCACGCTCTTCCAGCTCCTACCTTCCAGGACGTCCACCTCGAAGCAGACCCTGGGGTTCACCTTCGCCATCTCCACCTTCTTCCCATGCCGTCCCGAGTGGAGATAGATCTTCTCCTCGGCGTATATGTAAGATATGGGGACCACGTATGGCACGTCATCTGCCGACAGGCCGAGCCTACCGAACCTGGCCGCGGAGAGGAGCTCTTTGCATTCTTCTCGCGACATAACTCTCGGCTTCATGATTACCAGGTCGGGCTCTGAGGCTATAAATTCCTTGGCCCCACAGATCTACAAAGGTTTTTAGCCTCGTAGTGAGTTGGTGGTGATGATGTTCAACAAGATTCTGATCGCCAACCGCGGAGAGATCGCCATACGGATAATGAGGGCATGCCGGGAGCTGGACATCTCCACGGTGGCAGTCTATTCCGAGGCGGACAGAAACGCCTTGTTCGCCAAGTATGCAGACGAGGCTGTGTATGTTGGACCCCCGCCAGCGTCCCAGAGCTATCTCAGGATCGACAAGATCATGGTGGCCGCCGAGGAGACCGGTTCTGAGGCGATCCATCCCGGGTACGGGTTTCTCGCAGAGAACCCGCTCTTCGCCCGGGCTTGTGAGGAAGATGACATCGTCTTCATAGGTCCCTCCAGCCAGGCCATAGATGACATGGGCAGCAAGATCACCGCAAGACAGATCATGAAGGCTGCAGGAGTTCCCATCGTCCCCGGGACCGAGCAAGGGCTCTCGGATCCAGGCGAGGCCGAGAACCTGGCTGCAGAGATCGGCTACCCGGTGATACTGAAGCCGACCGCAGGGGGTGGCGGGATCGGCATGAAGATCGTCTGGAAAGAAGAGGAGATAGTGCCTTCCCTGGAGTCGGCCCGGTCCATCGCCCGTTCTGCCTTCGGTGATGAGACGATATACGTGGAGAAGTACCTGGCCGAGCCCAGACACATCGAGTTCCAGATCCTGGCCGATGTCAAGGGCAAGACCATCTACGTATCGGACAGAGAGTGCTCCATCCAGAGGCGTCATCAGAAGCTGATCGAAGAGTCGCCTTCTCCCATCATGACCCCCGAATTGAAAGAGGAGATGGGGTCTATAGCGGTTCGCGCAGCCAGAGCTATAGACTACAAGAGCGCCGGAACTGTGGAGTTCATGTACTCCCGTGGTGACTATTACTTCATGGAGATGAACACCAGGCTCCAGGTGGAACATCCCATCACCGAGATGGTCACCGGTATCGATCTGGCCAAGGAACAGATCAGGATAGCGGCAAACGAGGATCTGGCTTACTCTCAGGGGGAGATCGAGATGCTGGGGTGGGCCATAGAGTGCAGGATCAATGCCGAGGATCCTTTGAACGACTTTACGCCGTCGCCGGGCCGGATCAAGAGGTACCGGAGTTCGGGCGGCCCGGGGATCAGGATTGACAGCGGGGTCTATGCCGGGTTCGTGATACCACCCTACTACGACTCGCTGATATCCAAGGTGGTGGCACAGGGCAGAAACAGGAAAGAAGCCATCGCCCGCATGGAACGCGCCCTATACGAGTACATCATCACCGGGGTCAAGACCAACATAAACTTCCATATCGCCGTTCTGAGGAACGAGAGGTTCAGGCGGGGCGACATCAACACCCACTTCATCAAAGAAGAGAACATAATGGATGATGTGAAGAAGGTAACCAAAACCGAATACGAGAAGGGACTATCTCTGGCCTCGGCGCTGGGAGCAGACACCCGCAAGATCGCCGCCATATCTGCGGCCGTAGAATCCTATATGGCCTACGAGAACGCATCTGTCGAGGAGTAAAGTGAACCTTGAGCCGTGATGGGGTTCTCAGCAGCCTGCTCCAGGGGCGAGGATCCTGGGCCTCGGGAGAGGAGATAGCTGCCAATCTGGGAGTTACCAGAGCTGCCGTATGGAAGCAGATCAGGTTGCTACGCGCCAGCGGATACGAGATAGAGGCCTCTCCGGGGAAGGGTTACAGGCTGGTCGTCCAGCCGGACAGCCTCCGTCCCGAAGCGATCTACTGCGGCCTGGGAACCGAGTTCGTGGGCAAGGTTATCCATTACCGTCCCGTGGTCGGTTCGACGAACGATGTTGCCAGAAAGATGGCCAGAGGGGCTGAGGAGGGGACCGTGATCCTGGCCGAGGTCCAGACCGAGGGTCGAGGCCGGATGGGACGAAGATGGCAGTCTCCCCCCGGCGGAGTCTGGATGAGCGTGATCCTGAAGCCGGATATCCCGCCCGCCCTGGCGTCCAGGATCAACATCGCCGTTGGACTGGCCGTGGCCAGGACACTATCTCACCTCTACGGACTTGAGGCGGGCATCAAGTGGCCTAACGACCTGACCGTGAGAGATAAGAAGATTTGTGGAATCCTGACCGAGATGCGTGCCGAGATTGACCGGCTGGATTATGTCGTGGTGGGCATCGGGATAAACGCTAACATGGATCCAGACCGGCTCGACGTCGAGGGGGAGATAACTTCCATATCCCGGGAGCTGGGTGGGGAGATATCCAGAACAGAGCTGGTGCAGAAACTTTTGTGGGATATCGAGAAGGCTTACATAGAGGTTAACTCGTCCTTCCCCAAGGCGCATGCCGAGTGGTCGGCCCGCTCGTCCACATTGGGACGGCGGGTGAGGATAGTCTCGCAGAGGAACGAGTTTGAGGGGACCGCGGTAGAGCTGGACCGGTACGGCGCGCTCAGGATCAGGAGAGATGATGGCGAGATCGTCAGGGTCCTGGCCGGGGACTGCGTCCACTTAAGGCCCGCAGAAAAAGAAGAAGAAGAAGGAGCATCTGCGACTTCAGGATAAGAGGATGTTTGAGATGAGGCAACAGAGAGACGTGGAAGGCATCGCCAGAGATACCATGCACTTCATTCTCGAGGTCTGCAGGTCCACCATGCCACGGGAGTTCGCAGGATTGCTCAGGGCCGAGGATGGAATTATCACCGAGGTGCTCATGCTGCCTGGAACGGAGTCTTCGAGCAGGAGCGCCCTGATCAGAATGTACATGCTCCCCAACATGAGCATCGTGGGGTCGGTTCACAGTCATCCATCCCCGAATATCCGGCCTTCGACCGCGGACAGGATCTTCTTCTCCAAGACGGGGGATTGTCATATCATCGTCGGTCTGCCCTTCGACGAGGATAGCTGGGCCTGCTACGATCGGACCGGTACACCCAGGCGTTTGCCGCTCCTGGACGTGGAACTCGATGATTATGAGGAGGAGTGGCTCTGATTAGGGTGGTGGCCACGGGAACCTTCGACCTGCTCCATCCCGGCCACCTGCTTTATCTGGAACAGTCCAAGGCCTTGGGTGACGAGCTGGTGGTGATAGTAGCCAGGAATGTCAACGTAACGCACAAGCCCAAGCCCATCGTGCCCGAAGAGCAGAGGTTGCTCATGGTCTCGGCGCTGAAGGTGGTCGACCGGGCCGTCCTGGGTCACGAGACCGACAGGTTCAAGATAATCGAGGAGCTGAGGCCGGACATAATCACCCTGGGATACGACCAGCACTTCGACACGGTCTTGCTGAGAGAGGAGCTGGCGAGTCGGGGCGTCGATGCTCAGGTGGTCAGGATAATGGACCAGGATCCTTGTAATCTTTGCAGCTCCCGGCAAATAATCAAGAAGATCCTGGAAGAGAGATGCTGAGAAGGCCGCTATTTACTTATATCGCACCTTCCGTCACTGGCCATCGTATGGCCAGAGTTGCAGTTGGAGGCACCTTCGATCTCATCCACGACGGCCATCTGGCACTCTTGAAGAAGGCCTTCGAGGTCGCCGGAGAGGACGGCACTGTGGTCGTCGCTCTGACTTCTGATGAGATGGCCACGAGTCAGAGGACCAGGCCGGTCAGGGACTTCGAGACCAGGCTCAGAAACCTGAGAAGGGTCCTGATGGAGAAGCTGGGTGTAGACAGTTTCCGGGTGGAGATGCTCCACAACGTCTACGGGTCTGCCATCGAGGCCGACTACGACGTCATAGTAGTCTCACCAGAGACCTATCCGGTGGCCTGCAAGATCAACGAGACCAGGATAGAGAACGGGCTTCGCCCCCTTCGGGTCGTGCGCATCGAGTACGAGCTGGCCGAAGATGAGGTGCGCATCAGCTCCACCAGAATCTACAAGGGAGAGATCAACCATCACGGGAAGATGATGGTGTAAGGGCGCGAGGGAATGAGAGACTGGGCCGGGATTCTTTCCGGTAAAGTATGTGGCTGTGCAGCTACGATGGCGGCCCTGGCCATGTAGCCGCTGTCCTCCAGCAGGGAAAGGGCCAGAAATAGCATGAATATCGGTGGCACGAATACCAGAACAGAACCCAGACCGTCGAAGATCCCCCTGCTACGAAAGAAGCAAGATGGGGGTTGGCGATCAACTCCTCGGCCAGCCCGCCCAACCATCCGAAGATCATCCCGATCATGACCATGAAGGGTTCGGACAAGAAGAAGGTGAACTGGAAGACCGCCCAGAGCATAGCCAGGAAGATAGGTATGCCCAGCGCTTTGTGGAGGAATACGTGATCGAACATATCGGTATATGTCCCCTCCCGTCTACGATGTAGTTCCTGGCTATCAGCTCGTCTGCTGCCTGGGCGGTGAGACTATAAGGTGCCCGGCAGATCTACTACTCTTATCTCTTCTCCTCTGTAGGTGAACGTTCCTGTTTTTTTTTTTTTCTACGGTCACGCCAGGCCAGTTACCAACGTGCTGCTTCATCCCCGTAAGCCTGTTGAAGAGCTCCGTCTTTCCCACATTGGGATTGCCTATTATCGCTACCGTTATCATCTTCCATCACTCCTGTTTACGATTATTTTTATGGTAATTCCTCTACCCAGTGCGACCCTCGAATCCCTTACTTCGACAAGCACCGGTCCTGGTGGGTTCGACTTCAAGACTCTTACTTTTGTTGAAGGTGTGAAGCCCATATCGAAAAGGTGCTGGACCAGTCCTCTTCCGCCTCGCACCTCCACGATATCGCATTCTTCGCCCTCCGAAAGAAAAGCCAGAGGCAATCCACCGCCGGATATCGAGCCCCTGCTGTTCAGTTTATTCTACCTCCAGCAAGATGTTAGCTGCATCCTCTTTTCGCAACGTGAAGTTGTAGCCTTTCAAGAGAAACTCCATCAGATCTCCGAGGGGGGCGTTTCTGACAACCTCAATCTTTGCTCCCCTTACGACCCCCATATCCATGACCCTCTGACGCAAGTAACCAGAAGTTGCAATCTCGGTGACCCTTCCTTTTTCGCCCTTTTCCATCTCGTTCAAACGTTTCTCTGCCATCTTATACACCTATTTTCTCGAAATTGCCATGAAAATGACGACCCAGGCTGCCTGTGCCTGCCGATTTTCATTCTTCGGGCATGAGACTGGGTATCATGAACGTTTCCTACGATCGACATATCCACGTCAGGTAAACTTCGTATTGTATATAATGTATAACATTGTATACTCGGAGTATATCCTGCAGAAGGGAGGATTCGCTCGATAGCTGTTACTTAGGGGTGCCTCTCTCAAGCCTCATCAATATCCGAAGATTCCGTCCATATCTTTTCCGCGAGACCTCGTCCGATGGTTACCAGCCGCTCGGGCTCAACCTGGACCTGAACGTAGGTTCCTCTCCTGGGACTTGGTGCGGTAGCCTCCTTTCCGACCAGAGCTATCTCTTTACCCTCTGTTATGCTCATCTCTTCGAACTTGAACTTCTCCTTGAGCGCCTCTCCCCCGAGTATCTTTATTATCTTCCCCGTCTCGCCTTCTTTTAGGAGGGTTGCCTGGATGGATTTCCCAGCCCTTTCCACAAGCAGCTTCGATGCAGCTCCTTCTCCCATCTTTATCTCCGAACCATCGACCTTGAGCAAGAGAGTGTCGTCCGGGAGATGTCGCAAGAACTCGATCTTGCCTCCCTTTTCCATGCCGAGTAGGGAAAGATGCGCCACAAAGGTCTTTCCTCCCTCGATTGCGCTTATATTACCCTCATCTCCTGCTTCGAGCCTTAGGAGCGGAGTTATCTCACCTTCTCTATCTACATACACCTTATCTGCCCAACCGCGGGCCATGACCGCCTCACCGGTCGCCGTTTTTAAAAATATCGGCCCGGCATGCACATGAACGGCTTCGGTGGCCACAACCTTCAGTTTTGTCCCTTCACCTATTCCCAGCTCATCGAGATGCTCTGTTACTTCTGAACCGCCGTCTATCCTCTTCACGGTTACAGATGTCTCCGGTTCGATTTCGCTCAACAATATCATTTTTCTCACCTCATAAAAAGAAGAAATGTTTATCTTCGTCATCAGTTTATCATCTTAGTCAACCCCGGTGCCATGTAAACGATAGGCACCCCAACGGTTCGGAGAGCTCATCGACCTCTATGGCTATTCATCTCTCTGTTACCGTATCCCAGCAGTTCGAGGTTATCACCACGTTGGCCTCCGACTACTGGCACAATACATATTTTGGGCTACTCGATTCATTTACCTGCGTCATGGTCCAGTAACCATCCACCCACAACAGGTCGTTATCAGACCGGGTGCAAGGTTCGGTTCTGGGTGGCAGCTAACTTTCATCATGTTGGACTTTCACCATCTGGATATCACAAACTTGTCCGGTGCACTATCTTTTTTTACTTCGCTTTGCGGATATAGTAGATCACTACCAGGGAGAATGGCAGCAGGAAGATCACGGGTGGATACGGGGGTGCATACACCCCCAGAAAACCCTCCAACGTGTTGAACCAGCCCTCTTCCCCACCTGGTATCGACTCTGTGACTCTTGCAAATACATCACACCCAGCCAGCGTGCATATCAGTATGCTGCCCATCGCAACCTTGGAAAGCTGGCGGATATCTGAGATACTTCTGGCCCCGGATAGATAGAAGAGCCCTGCAAAGAGGACGACAAGTCCCCCCCATCCTCCTCTGAACATATCGCCCGGGATCTCTAGAATCCCCCAAGAGAAGGAATCTGTTGCCATCGTCACTATCAGGTCTGCAAGGCCAAATGCCAGGGTGACCGTGCCAAGTAATGCAAAATATATGCTGCCAAGTTTCATTTATGCTACCCCCGCCAGTATGCCTATCAGGTGAAGCAGTCCACCATAGAGGAAAACCACCGAAATGAGTACAGCTAGGCTGCCCAGCAGCTCCTTCCAGCCCTCCTTGAGCAGCATCATAAATGTTGCCAGACAGGGGAAGTATATACTGACCAATACCACTGCAGTTACCATCTGGTACGCGCTCATCTCGATGACGCTGAGCTGGGCAACGGCAAGATCCTTTCTGAGGAAGGCAGCGACCAGCGGGCCCGCGGTTGCTTCCGGAACGCCGAACCAAGTGACGAAAACAGGCGAGAAGGTACTGCCCAACCATTGTATAAATCCTGCAAGATACAAAACATTCACGATCACACAACCCAGCAACACAAAGGGAATTGCTGTCTTGAAGAAACTCTTCATCCTCACCCATACCTTAAGGATAACGTTGCTCAGAAGCGGTTTCTGGTAAGGTGGCACATCCATCAGGATCTCGGGTGATATCCCGGGGATTATTTTGTTCAGAACCAGACCGGTGATGAAATACCCAATTATCAGGTAGAGGATAATCAGACCCATACTCTCCGGTACCACCTCCTCCATAATTCCAAGCTGGGCACCACAAGGAACGAATATCGCAAGAAGGGTCATCATCACAAATCGTTCTTTTCTCGTCTCCAGGATCCTCGTCGCCGTAACTCCGGGCACGTTGCATCCGAGGGCAAGTATGGTGGGCACTATTGCATATCCGTGCAATCCGATCTTATGCAGGACTGTATCGACGAGCACTGCTAGCCTTGGCAGATATCCTACATCCTCAAGCAATGTAAGCATAAGGTAAAATATAAATATCGCAGGCAGAACAACGCCGATCGCCACAAAGATACCCGAGGTCAGCATACCGAATGCCTCGAAGCAGTTATCCGCTGCAGGATCTCCCACGATTATGTAGTAGAGCCACCCACCTGCCCCTGGAAAATGTGCCTGCATCCAGGGAAGCCAGTGCTCATCAAAGAGCTTGACGAAGAAACCATCTGTGAAGAGTGTCCCTGCAAATGAGCCGAATATGCTCCAGAACGCATACATAGTAGTAATAGCGATGGGTATGCCTGTCATGGGCTTGACGGTGAGTTCACCGATTACGTCCTTCAACGTCTCCTTGTATCTTCCATAAGTGATGGTCTTCTTCGCTATACTATCGATTAAATCCCAGCGTTCATCGACCGTCAGACTCATTCACGACCCCACCCGTTCAACAATCTCGTCCACTTTAATTGGTTTTGCCTCTTTTATCAGAGATGCCAATTTTCTGATACCATCACCGCTTATCGCTATAGTAGACACTACAGGAATGCCCATGATCCTGCTCAGCTTCTTCACATCTATATCGATCATCTTATCCTTGGCGATGTCCCACATGTTCAACGCAAGGATGACAGGATAACCTCTCTCGATTAGCTCCAATGTCAGGTAGAGCCCCCTCTCCACCTTGGATGAATCGATAACAGATATTACAACAGCACCTCTTTCCTGCTCAAGCATCTCCACCGCTACCTTCTCGGCACTGTCCTTCGGCTCCAGGGAGAATGTTCCAGGCACATCTATAACCGTCACATCCTCGCCCTCAACCCTCGTGGAACCCTGGGCATACTCGACGGTGGTTCCTGGATAGTTCGAGGCAATAACATCCACGCCCGTGAGGCGGTTGAAGACCACGCTCTTGCCAACATTGGGATGTCCCATGAGCAGTACCCTCATCGTTCCATCTCCACAACAATCTTGCCTGCTATATCCAGCCCCAGGGATGTATTGGCCTCGTCCACCACCACTACCACCGGTCCTTTTATGGGCTGCTTTGTGATCATCCTGACCTTCTTCCCCACCCTGATCCCCATACCTGCGACCTTCTCCCGGAGTTCGCCTTCTATCCTTTTCACTGTTCCCATCTCATCATATTCCATCGCTGATAGCTTCTTTTCCATGGGACCACTTCATGCTACCAATAGCAGTCATCCCTCTCCGGTCTCTCGGTTCCGGGTTGATCTGCATCATATCCATCTCCATCTCGTCCAGATTTCTATTGTCTGAACAATACGGCCGAATAATTGCCGTTAGGTGCATAAATGACTGACCCGAAAAAAGTTAGACGTTAGGACAAAAAACGAACATAACAATAAACCATTCCCGGGCATCTCCCACAAATGCAGCATCGTAAAGCCTATCAACCGGAACTTGAAGGAAACAGAGCCGTAAATGGGGGCGGAGATGCGTCGGCTATATGGAGGAAAGCAACCCGGAAGATGTAGGTCGTGTTTTACCCGCATCCGACGGCTCTGGTACGTATCTTGTATATCGTTAGGTAGCTATATAATATACCCAAAAATTAATAGGAGACAGGGTGATAATCTAAGAGGAACACGACTCATTATGGAGGATCGCTCCTCTTTCACCCTGATATCGATGGTAGCGTTGTTGTCCTTCCGCACGAAGGTATATACGAAGTCATCCTCCAGGGTCACGTTCCTGGGATTGTCTGCAGGCACGTAACTGGCGTATTCCAGAGCGAAGAGGTACTCGATAAAGTCTCTATGCCCCCTGCCGGGGTGATGGTAGATCCCCTGGGTTGGTATCTCCTCGCCGAAGAGCTCCGAGATGGCAGTGGCCGCGCATAGACATGTATATGGGCCACCTCTCAGATCTCTTCTGCAGACCCCCGTATCAGCGGTCGTATATCTGAATATCCATGCGCTTTACGGGTTTCTCGAGCTCTTCCGCACTATTCAGCCGTCTCATCTCCCAACCTCGAAAATCTCGGACGCCTCCATGCTCAGGATATTATTTACCGCCTCGTCGAACTTCTGCTTGAAAGCTGCTTTTTCCGCCTCGGTAGGCTGCTCCTCGTGCCATCCCTTCAGGAATCCTTTTACTTCGTACCTCAGGTCAAAGAAGCCCTCTGGGATGACGCCTTCCTTCATCTGCATTTCAACGGTAGCGCCGTTATCTTTGCGGACAAAGGTGTAGACGTAGTTATCTCCAAGCGTCAGGTGCTTGGGGTCGCCGGTTTTCACATAGGTGACGTTCTCCGACCCCAGCAGGTATTCAAATACCTCCTTGTGTCCTTTGCCCGGGTGTTGGTAGGTTACCTCAAGCTCTCCCTTGGTTGGTATCTCCTCGCCCCACAGCTCGGAGATGGCGACCTGGGTGACTCTGAAGGCGGTTGCGCCACATACACATAGATGCCCGTGAGCTTCAATCGCGACCTCTTCTGCCGAAAGCACCAGCGGCTCACCCTGCTCATCATACATCCGGATGTATTGCTCCGGCACCTCTACAGGTTTAATAGCCGATTTTGGGATAGCCACCCCGATGACCTCGGAGAGTTCCTGGGCCTGTTCCGTAAAGTGCTCTACTATGGCTTCGGCTTCGTGAAAGGCATCATGCATGGCATCGGCATACTCCATATGCGAGTCCGGTGTGGTAAAGAGAACCTGATGCATCAGATCATGTTTGGCCTCCAGAACGGCATAATACTCCTCCAGGTGCTCCACAACCTCGGCCAGGGCATCCTCGATCTCAGCCCTGTTGGCCTCGGGGTCCTTTGCCAGGTCTTCAAACTCTTCTACATGCACCTGGATCTGCCCGGCGATCTGCCACAGATCATGCGAAGCTACGTGAACTGCTTCGGCTTTGTCTCGCAAGGCGTCGTCTAGATCCTCGTCATCGGCGATCTTTTCGGTGTTGTCGTGTATGGCTTTTGAAACATTTACGAGATCGTGCGCATCTTCGTCGAGTGCCTCTACAAGTTCTTGAATATCTGCCGCGGTAGTTTCCTCCTTGGCAGAATCGGCAACTCCGATTCCTGTGCATAACACAAGAGCGCCCAGTAACAGGAGCCCTATTGTCACCGCAATAGAACTCACTCTTTTTATTTTTTCCATATTCATCTCACCATTGTATGATATGCTCGTGCATCTGCCCTACTCACATCTGCATTCGCAGCTGCATGGGTGGGTTAGTTGTTAGGTATACAGAAAACAATCCCTAAAAAAGTTCGATTTTTGACATAAAACCAAAAAAAAGCTGAGATTTTTCACGCATGCTCGACGAGCGGATCCTCAATTTGGTCGGACTTACTTGCTGTATACAATATTATATATTATATACAATCAAAAAATGTGGGGGTAGATACCCTACATCTGCCCCATCCTATCCAGGCCGAACCGTATCATAGATGCATTAAGGTATGCAGGGCGCCATTTCAGCATCCAATACCCCTGATACAGCCATTTGGTCTGGTTTAGAACTCTGCCTATTCATCTCTTTCGACGCTGTGAACTCGATCCAACGAGCGATATTTGGATGTGGATCGAGATCTCCGGGATATCCATAGAAACCCTTCCCGTTGTAGGTGTAGTTCAGGCCTTCGAGTTTCTGAGAGATCAGGTTGTCAACATAGTCAGATCCAAGGCTGTTCGTCGTGACCACGACCACCGGGCCGTACTGCGCGACTTCTTCGACGGCCAGTCTTATGTTGGGGCTGCCCTGACATCCCATAAACCCATATCTCACGTCACCGAAGTTCGAGATCTTCCTTATCTGTTCCGCCAGTGATCTTGGATATAGATCGCTGTACTCGAAGTATATCGAGTCACCCCATCGGCATATTACCAGCGTCTCCTGGTCTTCGTTCTCGCTTACTTCACGTGCCCTATCCAAGATCGCTCCGGCTATCAGCGGATGATCATCTATCGGCCCGGTTGTGGTAATGCGAACACCCATATGAACAGGAGCGTTCTGAGATAGCCTGGTCTCTTCCAGGTTTTTTAGGGCTCTGTACACCTCTTCGCATGCGTCATCGTGATCCGTAGTAGGAACTGTGAACAATGTAACGACGATGATGCGATTTGCTCCTTGTTCGAGCAACTTGCCGATGCCCATAGGAATGCTCTCGTTTTCAGGTGGGTGTTCTGCAAAGGCCAGGGCAACCGGAACATCCAGTTCCACCCCATCTACCAGCTTTCTTACAGCATTCACCCGTTCGATCTTACTCGAACCGTGATCCACGATCAGTACTCCGTACGTCTCATGGCCGATGGCGCACCTAACTTTTGTCTCGATCCATCTTGCCACGTTGGGATGAGACGCGAGCGCCTTTCCATCGTATCTGTAGCTCAGACCTTCGAGCAGCTGAGGGATACGTCTCGCTGTGAAGAACCCTTCGCTGATCATCAGAGGAAGAACGATTACATCACCTTCGAGGGAAGCGTTCTCCACAACTGATCTGGTTGTGAGATCCGGATAAGACGTCTCGTTCAGATGGATGAACGCGTACCTTATATCCTTGATTTTTATAGACGGATCCATCCACCACTTCAAGATCTTCTTTGTCTCACCTGCGAGCCAGTCCTGATTGTTTATCTGTATAGCAAGATCGGTCTCGTCCTCTGTACCATGGGAGATGATTACAACGGTCTCATTACCAGGATCTTCGCTCAGTTCCACGGTCCGGTCTGCCAGGATGTAACCAACCAGCGAGTGATCATCCATAGTCTTCGTGAGCGTTATCTTGGCAGAGGTCTCGACCCTTTCAAGCTCTTCATCCCCTGGCGGGGTAGCCCTCAGTCCCAGTATGTATTCAATCTCCTGGATGTGGCTGCTGTACGAGGAGACGAATAGCAGGACGGCTATTATCCTGTTGACCCCGTCTTCATCGAGCCTCTCGACGGCGTCGCCGATCGTCTCGTTGGGAACGAACTCCAGGAAACCCAGCTCTATGGGATATGGCAAACTGACATCTTCCACGGCTTCTCGGACCGGTCCGCACCAGCCCTCGCTCGGACTGCCATGTGCTATCACCAGAACACCTATCTTTTCACCGTTCTCGGAACTTGGAGTATCTACGGATGAGTATCCGCATCCCATCCCCGTGCATAACACAAGAGCACCCAGTAACAGGAACCCGGCTATCGCGTTAGATCTTGTTCTTTCCACTCTCTTCATTTTCTCACCTATTCGTTCTGTGACCTGCTCGCGCATCTGCACACATTGTATTCGCATCTGCGCCCTTAAGATGAGAATAGTTGTTAGGTATAGAGAAAACCACTCCTAATAAGGTTCGGTTTTTGACTAAAAGTCGAATAAATGTCGGGATATTAGAACTGATTATGGTGTAAAATATTTTGACATACCATCCGGAAGTTCGTATGACCACATCAACTTGTTTAACACACAACAAGAAACGCCCATGGCCCAGGGGCCACCCATGACGATGAAAATGGATAGTCATGTGGACCTACTTTCAGACCAAAATGTTCGCTTACGCTCACATCTACTTGTGCACATAAAGTTATAGTTTATGTACAACGGGAACGCAAAGACGCCAGGGCGCAAAGAATGATAACACCCTTTG
>DAOG01000012.1 GCA_002501765.1 Methanosaeta sp. UBA204 | reverse complement strand
GCAGTCCTCGATCCAGACGTCTGACTCGTTCTCGGCGGCGCAGACCACCACCCCCAACCGGGCGCCCTTCAGGAAGCCCGATCCGCTCGGTTTGGCCAGGGAGAGGGCTTCCAGTCTGTCTCTGTCGGTGATGAAGATAAAGCGCCAGGGTCTGAAGTTGCGGGAGGTGGGCGAGCGCAGGGCCACCTCCTTCAACTGCTCGACGATCTCGGACCCGATCTCTTCGTCCTTGTACCTTCTGACGCTGCGCCTCTTTCTCAGTATATCGAGCATGGATCTTCCTCCTTTTATTCGTTGGCATCTTTGCTCCAAAATAAGTTTATTTGTAACTATTCAGCCTACCATCGCCAACCCGCATAAAGGTAACTGATCTGGAATGCTCTAATCAGAACAAGTCGGGACTCTATGGTACAGTGTCACCCGGTCTGCGTCGCCCATGGGTTCGCCAGACTAAAATAGTAGCATTAGGTTTACCTAAAGAGAAAAGGGGAGTGATTACCATTATGGATGTACGATCCATCTCTATCAACAATATGAGCGGCAGCGTCTGGACTCGACAGAGCAGGTATCTTCTTTCTCTGTTACTGGTCATGGGGTTGCTGGCCGTTCCGGTCTTGGGGAGCACCCCAGGATGTCCCGACTGCCCTGACTGGATGGACAACAGCGATAGCTGGTGGGATCATTACTATAAAGATCCCGTACAGGAGCCGTCAAAACCTTCGCATACGGAAAAGGCCATACCGAATCGGTCCGAAGAAGAGAACCTGAGCGAGATGATCTATCCAGAGGCAGAGCTGCTGGTCTGCCCCGGCGACAACCTGAGCGGCCGGACTATCCTGGACGCGCGCCCGCCCCAGGAGTACGAGAGCGACCACCTGCCGGGCGCGAGGAACCTCTGCTGGAGGTCCATTCAGTCCGGGGGCGTCCTGGACCCTGAACTCGCGGTGGAGAAGCTGCGCAAGGCGGGGGTCAACGAGACCGACTCGATAGTGGTCTGCGGCGATACCGAGGGTTCTGCCTACCTCTTCTGGGCACTGGATTACCTGGGCCACCGGAACTTGAGCCGGCTGGACGGCGACCTATCCGACTTGGCCCTGGTCCAGAACGCGCCCGCGCTGAACAAATCGACCTACACCGCAGATATCAGAGCTTGGTTAATGGTCGACCCGGCGGCGCTCGATGCGGGCCAGGGCACTTTTGAAGTCAAGATACTGGACGCCCGATCTGACTTCTCCGACTACGCCCGGTCTCACCTGAGAGGGGCGGTCCCCTTTTCGATTGACCTGGTTTATGACGACGCCGGGGCGGTCAAGAGCGCTGGCGAGCTGGAGCGGATCTTCGAAGGGAAGGGCGTCGGTGGGGGGAGGACCCCGCTGATCTATGGGACGCCTGAAGCATGCTCTCTATACTTCGCTCTCAGGCTGATGGGCTATCAGGCCGCGGTTCTGGACGGGGACTGGTGGCTAAATAACGAAGATGTGGTGAACTCCATATACTGAGACCCTGCTAAAAGGTTCCCGGTGCGGGTATCGCTCACCGGCAGGAACAAAAATGTCAGGGAAGTCGGTGGAGCCGGACCCGCGCCAGGTCGGAGGTCATTGCATAGTTATCACGGATTGTCTTGGGAGAGGCATTCGAACCGGTGCGTATAACACCAGCTCGAATCTCCTGATTTTATGTGAGACTCTGGCGCAGACAGGCCGAGAGCACGGCCTGCCTGACCGTCCATCGTGCTGGAGTGCTCAAGAGGAGAGCAGCTATCTGGTCGGAGATTCGCCAGGTCTTCGGTTCTATGGGATTTGACACCGTTTTCGCGCTGCTTGCGATCGGTTAATCTCGGCGTTGTAGCCTGTATCCCATTGGGGACACAGACATATCCTAATTACCGTCCTAGATTAAATAAGTTTTGGTTGACTAAACGCAAGATCTGTTGTTTCATGGTGCGCAGATCGGTCATCAGTATCAGGTTCGAGCACCGGGCATCTCACGACGATGGCATCTCAGCAAGTATATGTGGGGTCTTTCCAGGGATGTTTTCCCTCCTCATGAGTCCTGAAGATGTGTTTACCAAGTCGTTCTGGACCATCACCCTCTCCATTATATCCTCTGCGATATTATGCGGAAGGTCGTATTCCGTTATTAGGTACTCGATACAGAGTTCTCGATCGTCGCCGTCGTATATACCCAAACGTATCTCATTTGCGTAAATGCTGATCAAATTTTCACGTCGCCATACGCTCTGCGGGTAGCACCCGATCACTTTGTTATGATATGTTATATGTGGTCCGGTCCTGAAGGCGGTGGTCCTGACATCGACAATTACTCTGGCAAGGATCCTCTGCTGGCAGTTGGGGCACTCAACCTCTAGAAGAGACATCTAATATCACCTATGGCACATTTTAGTGATCTGTGTTTCAGTGGCGGTTACGATCATATGTCTATCGTATCCAGACCATATCTACATCTTACTACTACTTATACATTTTTATTGCCAGTTTTTCTAAGATGAACATAGGTTCTGCATATATTTTGTATAAATCCTGTTTTTTGCCTGGATGGCACTGGTGTTTTTTGTAAGATGGGTTGTTACTGGGTTGTACACGCTAAATAACTATATATGTGATTAAGAGGCAAATACTGCAAAGAGGAGGCAGTATGTCTGCGACTAAAATTGGAACTGCGGACTGGTACCACGTAATCAGGAAGGTTCAGCCAGTAGGAAAGCGAGGGGAGCCAAAAAAAAATGGCATCATCACCCTGCTGCCTGAGTTTGTGAATAAGCATAGCCTGGTCATAAATGAGAAGATAGAGAGTGATAATGAATGTGTGTATAATGCCAAAGGGAAGGATGTGGTAGTTTATACCAATGCTAACCACGATCTGCTCTACATCTTGCCCGCGGAAACACCCCATACGCCCTCTTATCATACAGACTGGCTGACGGACGAAGTAGTCATCGATATCTCTAAATTTTATGAAGGTGCAGATATAAGCAGATTTGCAGAGGGTTCCAAGTTCTGCTGGCGGCCATTGATAGAGTTTATGACATCTATCCTGATCAACGGTATTGGAACGGTAATATTACAAAAAAATAATGGTAAAGATAGGTTGGACATATCGCTCATGAGGGTGCTGGATGACTTTGAGAAGGAGCTACATGCAAAGGTAACAGAGGACGGGAGAAGGATAATTTTCGAGCTGGATGAGCCGATGATCGACCACAACATCTTTGCGACAAGGCTGGACGAGATGATCCAGATCGTGGTCCGGCTCTTCAATCTATTCATTGAGTATCTGGATGAGGCGAAGGAGATCACAGATCCGCTCGCAAAGCGGACCGAATATGAGATGCTCAGGCGAGATGTGCACCGGAAGGAGTACGAAGTCGATCGATGTCACCATGAATGCGTGGCAATCGCCAAGCATACGATGTATAAATCCATGTTAAATCCAGCATTCATCTACGATCTGAACGTCTGGTCAACAGATGTGCTGGGGTTCAGACTGATTGTTGAGTCGCTGGAGTCGTTCGCAGATGAGATAGAGTCTTATATGTATATACTGGATTCGTATCAGGAGATTCTACCAACTATGGTAGCACCAGACAAGCTCAAGATACTATCAAAACATCTGAACGATATAAATATTAATTATAAGAAGTTACTAAACTTAAAAGATGCTGATGAAACTACGTTGTACGATATGGCCCGGACGGAGGCGATGGCGATTGTAGAGCTTCATATAGGCAGACTTAAACTGTACGAGAAGATAACAAAAGGACCCGAGGATGTGCTGATAACACTCTTTGCCGACCTTTTTCTTGGAACCCTCACCATGCGCAGGATCATAAACAGTATGATAGTGAGACGTATGATTAAGGAGACCTAAATCAAGTAAATATTGTATCCCCTCCAAATTGA
>DAOG01000079.1 GCA_002501765.1 Methanosaeta sp. UBA204 | reverse complement strand
TTCGACGAGAGGGTCTTCGCGTCTTCGCGCCTTCGCGTGAGTCAGAAATTATGGGGCACGCGAAGACGCGAAGGGTGGTGACTGGTCGATGAATGTGGAAGAAGTCTCTTCCATCGTGGTGGACACGGCTTTCCATCCTCATCGGGAACGACGGTCGTCTTTACGACATTACTTAGATGACAGGACACTAGAGCTATGCCGAATTTTTAGATAAAATGGACTTTTGGTATTTTGAAATTTATATTCCTATCTTCGCTTTTATTTGCGCTATATCATCTTCCATGCGCCCGATCTTCTCTTCCATGTAAGATCTAATATCCACGCGCAAATCCTTTATGTCACCAGCGCTCTCCTCCCGACCCACCTTCAGCTCCCCAACGATGGTTTCAGTTGATTCCTTTATTTCGTTAGTGATGGCTTCATTTGATTCCCTTATCTCGTTGGTGATGCATTCCTTTGATTCCCTTATCTCGCCGACGATATCTTCCCGGGTCTTGTCCAGCTTATCCAACATCTGGTCCTGCTTATCCAACATCTGGTCCTGGAGCTGTTCAATTCGCAACAGCGCAGGTATACCCTTATTGATCTGTTGGATCTGGGTTCTGTTGGCAAAATCCATGATATCCATTATCCGGCCTTCATATTCGTCGAAGGTTATGTCGGAAACCTCTGCATCCACAGGCCTGTTCCTCTCGACAAACTCCCGAAACTCGGCGATCTGATCGTCTTCCCCCTCAATAAAAGCGAGAACAACCTGACCTCCATTATCGGTTCTGTTGTACGCTGCAAATTTGTCGATTCCAAGTCCCAGCGCCTTATCCAGCAGAAACACCCGACATCCCACATCGTGGACCTTGCCGCCTCTTATCTCTACCCTGAGCCTCATCTTATGTGCACATGTCGTCTCTTCTGTATTAATAAATATCGCTCTGACCGCCTCTGATAAGGGGTCGGCTCTGTCAGTGATTGAAAATCGCAAACATAAGGCTAAGCTCCAAATATTTCAAAATTGGCTGTATGTGCTTGATTTTAGAGGATCTTCTCAATGACTCACACCCACGACCCGTTCTTAGAAAAGGACATAGAGGTAATTTTATGCCCTATTCGACCCGGAACTAGTCCAGGCTCTTCGCCTCGATGTCATCCGGCAGCTTGGGCAGGACATTGTGTGCAGCGCCGATGAACAGAAGTCCGATCTCACCATCTTTTAACGTATCTCCAATCGCCTTGGCGATAAATATATCGCGCGCCTCAATGAGTTTGTCTTTCATCCGGTCGTATCGGAGCGCTGCATCTATCTTTTCTTTTTCTGTAGCTGCATTTACCATAGCTTTGATATATTCGAACTCTTTCAGCAACAGCTCGGGGCTCTCCGTCGCTTCTATGGTCGCGCCCCTCTCCATCAACTTCCCGATGATCTGGTAGTTGTGACTCCCTTTATCTGCGGTTTCTCTGACGATTCTCTCACCGAGCTCGCCACCACAGAGCAGTCCATCCTGATATATTCTGACCTTGTTGTAGTCCAGGTTCAGACCATCTAGCTCGCTTTCAACCTCATTCCAGAACTTAGCAATCTTCCTCTGATTTTCGTCCCATCTCTGCCTTCCGACCTTCGCCATGCTCTCTTTTTCCAGCCCCTCTTTCATAGATCCCATGTCAGATGGGGTGTGGACGATGCGTATCTGGACCAATTTCCTCATATGAGTTAACCTCTTCTATTTTGAGACTATAATTGTGTCCCCCGATTTTTAGGTCTTCCTCTTATAGGACCTCGGGACAAAATTTGTTCGGCCGTCAATCCCATATATAGCTCTGTGATCTTTCTCCGCAAGTTCAGCCATGTAAACGTGGGTCGTGTATGGAATGCGCCTGAGCAGTAAAAAGGCCTACTTCAGAATCAGCCTCAGGGCGCGCTGGGGGCAGGCCTCGATGCATGCCCCGCACTGGACGCACTTTCCAGCGTCCTCTATCACCTTGAAGTCCTCGAACCGGAAGGTTCCGGTGGGGCATATGGATATACAGGCACCGCAGTGGATGCACTCCATCTCGTCTCTGATCACCGGCACCTCCAAGAGAACGACCTTGACGCCCCTCTGCTCGAAGGCCGTCTTCACCTCCATGCACTTATCAGACGAGACGTCGATCACGATCTCGCCGGAGACCGCGTCTACCTTGGCCCGCTCTATGTTGACGAGAGCGCCCGTCTCCAGTATTACCGACGATACCAGGGGCTGGCGCACGATCCCGGGCTCCACGTGAAGCACCAGTTTCAACCATACCGCCTCCTGCTGAAGAGCCTGCTCATATCGTCGCTGGTGATCATCCCCATGACGTGGTTGTCTTTGTCTACAACAGGCAGCGCGGATATCTTGTGGTGGTCCAGCTTTCTGGCCGCCAGCTCCAGGGGCTCGTCGGGGCTGGCCACGAATACCCTTCGGGTCATTATCTCCGAGATCTGGGATATCTTGCCGTTGGCCACCGCCTTTGATATGTCCCAGGCGGTCACGATTCCCATCAGCTTCTCGCTTTCAGATACCACCGGCAGGTGATCGTAGGTGCCGCCGACTATTATCCATGCCGCCTCGCTTATGCTGATATCTTCATGCACGGTCACCACGTCGCGGCTCATCACGTCTCCCACCAGGGGAAACTCCCTGGTCTGTCTCATGGGATCGTTCTTGCCTGTGAGAGAGAGCTGTTCCACCGGAGCGGATAAAAAGAACTTGCCCTTCAGGATCAGATCGCGAAGGGCATCGGCCACCTGCCGAGCCATATAACGACTGGAGAGGGGTGATGTCTTCACCTCCTTGCCTTCGATATTTACGAACCCGGTGTATAGGTCTTCGTAGCTCACTGTCTTGACCACCGGCCGGGATCGTCGGGGCACCCCGTAGTCCAGGATATCGGTGGAGATGTCTTCGTCTCTGACCGCAGTATTCCCGGCGATCCTCTCGTTCAATACCGGGATGGGGACGCCCAGACCCACATAGAGCGAGGGACCATAGTCCTGGAAGGTGGCCGCCCTGAGATAATCGTTGCTCATCTCCTTGAGGTCGCCCTTCACCATCAATGTAGAGAAGTTATCCTGAGGATAATGCTGGGTTCCGGTGCCGATGATGTAACCCTGGGTCCCGCAGAGAAATATCCTGGTACCTATGCCGAGGTACTCAAGGTTTGGATCGTTGGAGATAGGATTGAGCTCTCCTGCCCCGCTGAAGTTGATGTTGCCATGACGAGGAAGAAGAGTTCCCATGTAAGTATGCAAAGTTCTCTCCGAAGAATTGATGGCAGCGTCGTATCTCTGGTAAGCGTTTCTGGGGTTGACCATCGTGGCCTGGTTGAAGTCATCGAGCCGCAGGGCGGTCTCCAGATCGAGTCGCGGATAACAGTCGGTGATCGATCCCTGCGCCTTGATCTCCACCTCTCTGCCCGTGACCAAGTCTTCGATCACATGTGCTCCACCGTACTCGTTTCCTTTGTCCTCGGAAGGCTGGGTGGCACCCAGGAACAGGTCGACCGCCGCAACGCCTCCATAAGCCTCTACGCGGTTCAGCCAGGCTCTGGAGATCTTTATGGGCGGATCGCTGTGGCCCAGGTTGAGAAATACGCCTGAGGAACACATGGCCCCGAAGGTACCTGTGGTGACGACGTCCACCTCGCGCACGGCACCGTCTGTGCCCAGCTCGTCCACCAGGTCCGGCATCTCCTCTGCGGTAACTACACAAACACTGCCCTCTCGGATGCGCTCGTTGATCTCAGATAATGATTTCTCTTCCACAAATACAATGTAAAGGCAGGGCGTATTAAAGAGTTGTGGGATAACGACCGCTCCGATACCGGGACCCCCGGATCCTCTTGGTATGCTGCCATTACCTGGTTGAGTATACAATGTTCTACAGTAACTACTCAGGTACCTAAACCACTATCGAGGGACTTCACTATGCAGGAACTACCCGGGACAGGGGACATACTGTAACCAAACACGGATTATAACCGCAGAGTACGCAGAGGGGCGCGGAGGAGAAATAAATGGTTAAATGCTCTGCGTTCCTCTGCGCCCTCCGCGGTTATTTTTCTTGCCAGAAAGTACAGGATCGCAATCGGGAGACCAATCA
>DAOG01000149.1 GCA_002501765.1 Methanosaeta sp. UBA204 | reverse complement strand
TTCATCGGCAGAAATATCCTTGGAACAGATGATCAGATACCTCTCCAAGGCGGGTTATGAGGTGACCTGGAGGAAGTCGGGGGTTGGTGGATAGCAACCCCTGCTGTTATTGTTTTTAGGGTAGTTTTTCATGACAAATCCGACCGAAGGGAGGATTTTTTCAGATAGCGATTAGGATCCGGCGGCTAATCGAAGTCGCTGAAGACCGCCTGGTACAGCACATCGTTATACTCGTTGATCAATCGATGCGTGTCCCATATCGCGTAGATGTAGGGGATCAGCAGCCAGGAGATTAGCATAAACAGAACGCCCTTGGCCACCTTGCTCGCGTAAATCTGGCCCATCCCGCCGAAGACGAATATGGCCAGTAACATCCCTACGACCATGCTCTTCTTCTTCAGTTCGTAGAACATGACCTTATCTTCGTGAGACATTCTGTCCTTGTTCTGCCCGATTATCGCGATCTCATCTTCCAGTCTCATGAGACAACCTCGTCGTCAGCGGTTGACACGACTAACCTTAACTCTGCATGATCGGTGGCTGGAACCGATACAACTTGCCCGGTATTGGCCCTTTCCGCATAACAAAAGAAACAAGAGAGGAATCCATCAAGATCTATACGGACCTGCCAGTCCTGACGGAGATCGTTTTATCTCCCCAGAGGACGTAGATCGAGCCTCATCAGAGCAGCCCCAGGTTCTCCAGCTGTTCCCGTACGATCTTGACACCTTCCTCGCAATCGGCGGGCGACTTACCCCCGGTCACCACCAGCTTCCCGGAGCTGAATATCAGCACCACCACCTTCGGGACTTTGATCCGGTAGACCAGTCCGGGGAACTGCTCAGGCTCGTACTCGATATTCTCCAGCCCCAGTCCCATGGCTATGGCGTTGAGGTTCAGGTCGGCCTTCAGGTCCGCGCTGGCCACGATATTCTGGACATGGATCTCCGGGGTCAGATCGACCTCGGAAAAGCCGATGGACTTCAGGGTGTTGGCCATGTTGGATATAACCGTCCTGACATCTTCCACGTTCTTGGCACCGGTACAGACCACTTTCCCCGAGGTGAAGATCAGAAACGCCGCCTTGGGCGATTTGACCCTGTAGACTAGCCCTGGAAACTTCTCCTTGTTGTACTCGGCACCTTCGAGTTCGGACTCGATCTTGATCAAATCGAACTCCTCGGCGAGCTTTGTGGAGGCGACTACATTCTCTATGTTGATGGTGGACTCCATAATCCCGTCTCTCCAGAGCCCCCTTTTAAACTAGGTGTATATAAAGCATTGTAGGTTGACAGGAGGTGGCCTCTGGTTTGTTGCCCATCATCAGATAGAAACAGGATGAAGCCGCCGATGGGATTCGAACCCATGATTTGCTGATGTATCGGACTTCTTCGTCTTACGAATCAGCCGCTTTACCGGGCTAAGCCACGGCGGCCCTCATAACGGTCGAAAATGCGATTGGCGATTCTTAATTTAAGCGTTGCGATCGGATTCTTCGACCAGTCTCTCTATCTCTTCGGCCAACCTTGGCAGGAACATCCCTATGTCCGTCACCAGCCCGATGGCCTGAGCGGTCCCCCTATCCATCAGCTTCGTCACCGCAGAGGGGTTTATGTCCACGCATATCGTCTTCACGCGGGAGGGCAAAAGGTTACCCGTAGCTATGGAATGGAGCATGGTAGACATCATCAGCACCATATCGACGCCGCGCAGAGCATCGAACATGGCCTTCTGCGCCGCCACCGTATCGGTGATCACGTCGGGCAGCGGGCCGTCGTCGCGGATGGACCCTGCCAGCACGAAGGGCACGTCTTTCTTGATACACTCGTACATGATCCCTCCTCCAAGTTTACCCTCCTCCACCGCCTTTGCGATGGATCCGCTAGCTATGATCTCGCTTATGGCGGAGATGTGGTTCCTGTGGCCGCCCGAGGTCAGGTTCCCATGGGGGTCCATACCCAGGCTCGTCCCGAAGAGCTGGCGCTCGATGTCGTGCACTGCAAGGGCGTTCCCCGCCAGGAGTACGTCTACGTAGCCCTCTCTTATCAGCTTGGCCAGGGATCCTGCCGCGCTGGTGTGTATTATGGCCGGTCCCCCCACCACGGCGATCTTTCCCCCAGACCGCTTCGTCTTGATGATCTCCCTGGCGAGCCTGTGTACGATCTCGCTACCGGGGCGCTCCGAGGAGACCTCGGTGGCCATGAACTCGAAGAGGCTCTTCTCCCTGGGCCGTTCCGGTGGGACCACCCTGACGCCCGTGGTCCCGACGACCACCCGGTCGCCCTTCTCGATGCTCCCTATGGGCTTACATAGGGCCCTCTCCCCATCTATCACGATCATGCAGTCCATCTGGATGTCTTCGATCTCCAGCCAGGTGCCGCTGTGCCGCACGTAGGTGAGGTGGTTGGTGGTGGAGTAGAATCCTCTGGGGACCACCCGGTCTTTGGGAGCTGTCTCTACCTTAGCATCCTCGGTCTCGATGGTCCGCGCCCCCAGAGCATGGAGCTCTAGGAGGATCCTTTCCAGATGGGTTCCGTCCTCGCCGGAGACCGATATCCGGGCATAACTGGGGTCGTGCTTCTTCTTTCCCACCCTGAAGGTCTTGATCTCGAACTCGCCGCCCATGTCCATTATCTTGTCGAGGATCTTGGTGAGCGTGAGAGAGTCTATCAGGTGACCTTCCATCTCAATCTCGCATATCTCGTTCATCTTCCGACCAACTACTTTGGATAAGAACCTTTTTTGTTGTATATAATGTATAACATTGTATACCTTGAACAAATCCGACAGAAGAGAGGATTTACTCGATTTACCAGAGATCGCCCTCGATCATCGACTTGGTCTTATCATTGGTGCTCATGGCCAGCTTCTCGATCCTCACCAGGTACCCATACCCATCATCAAGGGGCTCGGGCTGCCCGAAGACCACTCTGATTCCCATGTACCTCAGGTGCCGTTCCAGGTCCCGGGCGGTCTGGAGGCGCTTGACCTTGATCTGGACGCGCTGCACGATCGTATCTTGGGCCATCCTCTCTCTTATGGTCTCCCCCATGGACGCCAGTATGCTCTCGCCCAGGCGCAGACATCTCTTTTGAAACTCCTTTTTGGAGTCGTTCCACTCCACAGCCTGGAACCCTTCGCGCACCACCCTGGAGAAGATGAAATCCCTCCCGTAATCGTTATAGTATCTGAAGGCGAACCGGAGGTCTGCGCAGTTGCTCTCCGAGCTGGTGTACTTTATGGGTCTGACCATGTTTCGGGGATCCTTCAGGACCACCCCTTCCCGGCCTTCTCTGCCCAGCCTCTCTACGATCTTTTTGATCTCTTCCGGGGCCTTTCCGGCGTCGAACACCCCAAAGAGGGAAACGCACTCGATCCCGTACTCCTCGGCCAGCCGGTGGGTGCTCTCCAGGTCCTGCACGTCTTTTTTGGCCTTGCGGGCGACGTCGAATAGGTAGAATTCGAGCGAATCGACGGGGTAGACGTCTTTGGGAACGTAGGGGCTATGGGGTCCCACCATCTCGCCGCAGAGAACGATATCCGGATGGTCTCGGAAGACCTGGGGTGAGATCCGCTCGCGCACCACTTCCGTGGAGTAGGGACATATGAAGCCGCCCCTGGTCAGAGCTACAACCTCTTCTCCGATGCGAACAACCCGGGCGTTGTATCCGTTCATCTTCTCTTCCACAGCCACCCTATCAGGAAAGAACCTCTTGAGGGCCGGTTCCAGCATCATGGCCCTCTTGATCTTGGGGTAACCGTAGACTATCTCGCCGTTCTCGAAGATGACCGTTCCCGCTTCCACCCCGGAGACTGCCTTCTCGAACCTGAATAGCCGGGGATCTGGCCAGCGAGAGAGCTTAACGATCCTCTCCAACATACCCTCCAGCCTCTGGAGCGAGATCCCCACACTCTCAGCCGTCTTGGGGAGATCCATCAGCTTTTCACCAGGTAATCGATGAGACACCTCCTGGTTATCATCCCTACCAGATCTTTACTATCGTTCAGAACAGGTACTCCACCTCTGTCCTCGGACAGGATCAGCTGCCTGATCTCTTCGAGAGGTGTGTCGGTCCGGACCGATTTCACGTCCCGGTTCATCGCGTCCATGATCAGCAGCCTCTTGATCCTGGTCTCCTGCTGGTTGGATGGGACCAGATCCCGGAAGGCCCGGAGCGCCTTGGCCACGTCGCGTTCTGAGAGGATCCCCACCAGCCGTCCTCTCTCTATCACGGGAAGTCTTCCCACATCTCGATCCAGCATCATCCTCCGGGCGTGGATCACCCTCTCGGTGGGCGATACCTTTAAGGGTGCATGCATGACGTCGGCGGCGACACCGTCCATCCTGGTGACGGCCAGGACCTCCCTCGGCCTGATCCAGCCCATAATATCATCTTTCTCCGTCACTACCAGGACGGAGGTCTTCTGAAGGAGAAGGGTGGCGTCCTCCACCTCCATCACCGGAAGAACCTTGATCACTGCGTCCAGGGTCGCCGAGGTCACGTGCAGCGAGGATGCGGGCAGGCCTAACCTCTGCCTGGTACCCAGCACCCTGGTGATCTGCCTCATGGTGATTATGCCGCCGAGCTTGCCGTTGCTGGTGACCAGCAACCTCCGGAGACCGTGTTTCTCCATCAGGTCCAGTGCATGAGCGATCCTCTCCGACTTATCGATGGTCAGCGGATCCGTCATTATGTCTCTTACCTGCAACTACGACCATCTCCTTATCTCTGCGACTATATCTCGTGTAGAGAAGAAGCCTGCCATATTTTCGTCTTCGTCGACGACGGGAAGGCCGCATATACCTTTCTCCAGGAGCATCCTGGCGGCCACGACGGCCTTGATCTGCGGTTGGGTGTATATCATGGGGTATGACATTATGTCTTCCGCCACCAGGGGCATCTCCTTCACGTATCTGTACCACTTTCTCCCCGCGGCGCTGTCCTTCCTGGTCATCTTGATATTTTTTGTCTTGATCTCGTCTTTGGCGTCCATGATCCCGGAGAAGGTCAGGTTGGTGTGGGTGATCACCCCTACCGGGGTCATGTTATCTTCTGTGACCACCACCCGGTCGACAGCCCGGGAGTTCATCTCTTCTAAGACGTGGTTTATGGTGTGGTGTCTGTGGACGGTAACCACTTCTTTGGCCATCAGGTCTCCTACCTCCGAGTCCACGTCCTGTTCCGAGAAGTATCTTATCAGGTCTCTCGATGTGATTATCCCCTCAATATCCCCGTTCCTCTCCACGGGGAGGCCGTCTATCCCGTTCTCCACCATGATCACCGCAGCTTGCTCTATCGTGGCGTTGGGATAGATGGTGATGGGACTCTCGGTCATCACCAGCTCGATGGGGATCTTGCTGATGGGACGCCTGCGCCACTCCGGGGCAGCCTGGCTCAGTCGGTTGGATATGTCGTGCTTGGTTACTACTCCGCCTAGCTTCTTTCCATCCATTATCAGAAGCCTGCTGATGTCGTGTTTGAGCATGAGGTTCCTTGCTCGCTGCACAGGCTCCTCTTTCTCGATGACGTAAACGGGTGACTGCATGTAGTCTTTTACCTTGCTCATGATCTGTCCCTCTTCTATCTCACTGCCCTGCAAGTGTTTTGATAAAGTCTCTCTTGGTGATGATCCCTGCAAGCGAACCACCATCCATAACCGGCAGAGCTCCCACGCCACGATCTATCATGATCTGAGCGGTCTCTCCCAGGTCAGCTTCCATCTCGGTGGATACCAGATCTCGATGGGCCAAATTATTTATCGGCTGGCACATCAGCTCCTTGATATCTCCGGTCACCACCTTCTTGAAAGCTTCGCCGCTTCCCAGGTATCTCATTATGTCAGATGCTGTAACCATCCCCATCAGGACGGAGTCCTGCGTCACAGGCAACTTGCGGAAACCGCCTGACTGGACCATGATTTTTGTCGTCTTCTCGATAGTTGTCTTGGAGCCGACGGTGACCACGTTGGAACTCATAAACTCCTTCACGCTGAGCCCGGTATTTACGCCGGCTATCAGGGATGTGAAGTCATGTTCGGTGACCAGGGCCCTGATCTTGGTATCGTCATCGACTATGGGCAGTCCTCCAACGTTCTTCTCGTGCATCAGCTTGAGGGCATCTTCTATGGAGGCTTTCTCTTTGATGTAGATGATCCGAGGGCTCATGATCTCCCTGATCTCAGCGTTTATGGCCGCTAAGATATTCCCTTCATATTTATTCAGGAGGTTGTGCCTTATGCCGCCGCCCAGGAAATCGACAACGTCAACGCCGGTGACGAATCCTATGAGCCGTTTTGATCCGGCATCGGCGATAGGCAACCTCCCGAAGCCGTAAGAGGTCATGGTCTTGATGGCGCTTATAATAGTGGTCGTAGGGGGAACGGTGACCACCTCCAACGTCGCGATATTGAGGATATCACCGGATCGCTTGACTGCCCGGGAGCTGAACTGGACAGGCCCTCTGTCCATCGCGCCCGCAATTCTCATCTTTGAGTCCCTTTTATCCTCTGCTAACCTCTTCATTCATCCCTCTCCAAGATAGCTTCTGATCATATCGTACCTATCGACTATTCCGACGAGTTTGCCATCGTCTACCACAGATATCCTACCTATCTCCCTCTTCGACATGACTTCTATGGCGTTGTGCAGAGTGTCCTTTGATCTTACGCTGTAAAGGGGAGTTTTCATCAACTTCTCTACCCTTATTACGTCCTTCGAGCGGACCCGCTCAGTTTTCCCTACCCTGGCACCACCTCTCTTCAGTATATCGAAACGGGTTATCATCCCCAGAGGTTTACGGTTATCATCGACCACGGGCAATCCTGTAAAGTCGGACTCGGTCATCTTGTCCCATACTGTCGTCACCAGATCTCGAGGGTGACAGGTGGTCACGGAGGCGACCATTACGTCTCCGACCCTCCTATCCGGGATCTCATCCGGGTTGATATTCTTGAAGATATCAACCGGGCTGACCACCCCTTTCAGGCGACGATCTTCTCCAGACTGGATTACCGGCAAGATCGTGTACTTCCCGGTGAGCAGCAGCCTTGCAGCTTTTTTCAGCTCCACATCTTCGGTGATCTGGGGAACTTCCTGGGTGAAACCGGCGACGGTGACGTCTGAGCGGGTCGATGTAATCTTGAGCACTTCCTGGCTGGTCACCGCTCCCATCACGTTCCCCTCGTCATCTACCACAGGCAGGCCGCGAAGATGGTTATCCCGTATCAACTGGCGTGCCCTGGTCACAAAAGATCTCTCTTCTACGTAGAGGGGATCTTTGGACATTATCTCTCCGACTATCATCGTCATACCTCGCCCGAAGACAGTTAAAAAGTTATGGACCTATCTGTCGCTGTCTCTACAGCTCCAGCAGAGTAGCTCGCCGTCGATATCCTCCAGTGAGTCGGATATCTGGCCGCAGCGCTCACAGATCCCCCTTATCATCTCTTTTGGGTCCTCGAAGTGAACGCTCTCGCGATGCATCTCTATCAGATGGCTCAGTATCTCGTCCATTCCCATCGAGGTCGACCCAGAGACCAAGTCTGTGTCCGTAATGATCCCCACGAGTCCCTTCTCCTCGGAGATCACGGGCAGTCTCTTTACGCCAGACTTCAGCATAAGCATGGCAGCCTCGCTGAGGCTAACATCTGGGGAAATGATAATCAGTGGAGAGGACATGACCTCACCTACATTAATAGTATTTGGATCTGCAGCCTTGGCCACGATCTTGCCGACCAGATCGCGTTCGGTCATGATCCCTATCGGTTGGTCGTCGCGGATCACTATGAGGCAGCCTACATTTATGGAGACCATCTTGCTTGCCGCCTTCACTACGTTAACCTGGGACTCGACGGTAACTACGGGCTTGGTCATCACATCTCGTACTGGGATCTCCATCTCCATGGTCAATCACCTCCGCAGCAGATTACTAATTTCACTAACAATCTTACCACTATAAAAGGATCACCGTGTCCCGCTACAATGGATTTGGAATCTATTATATTATTCGGCTATGTGTTTCAGTACATGCTCCAGCTCTACCAGGATCAGACCGATCCCCAGCCTGGCGGCGGAGGGCGACCCCGGCAGGCAGAAGACGGGCATGCTGCGAACGATGCCCGCCGATGCTCTGGTCAGGATGGCCCTCGTGCCCACCACCTCCAGGCTCCGTAACCTGAAAATTTCTCCGAAGCCTGGTATCTTCTTCACGAAGAGGGGTTCTATTGCTTCTATGGTGAGGTCGTGAGGTGCCAGACCGGTACCGCCACAGATCACCACGGCTGCGGCCTCGGTCTCCAGGACCGCCTCTCTTATGGGATCTACCCCGTCGGGAAGGAGCCGGTAGACATATTCGTACCCTGCATATCTTATCTGGTCCAGGATGACCTTCCCGGAGACGTCTTCGGCCTGGCCGGGGTCCTGGACCGACCCGAACCTTCTGAACCGGGAAGTGCTCACGGTGATCACTCCGATGATCATGCAGATTTAGGTAGGGCGTCAGGAGGATAAAACCCTTCTGCGTATCCTCCAATGATTTTATCTTCCAGGAGGTCGATGGCTCTTCTCATGGCTCTTCTGGCAGTGGACGTGGGTGCGGGCACCCAGGACATCCTGCTATGCCAAGAGGACGTTCCCTTGGCGAACTCGGCGAAGATGGTGATGCCCAGCCAGACGGTGATCGTGGGGAAGCGGATACACCGGGCCAGGTCAGAGGGCAGGGACGTCTTTCTGACGGGCTCTACCATGGGTGGAGGGCCCTCGACCAGGGCGGTGAGGCGTCATCTGGATGCGGGCCTTCGGGTGGTGGCCACCCCCTACGCGGCCCTGACCCTCAACGACAACTTGGATAAGGTGAGGGCCATGGGCGTGGAGGTGGGCGAGACCGCCTCAAGGGGTGCTCTGAGGATAGAAACCGGTGACCTGGACCTATCCGCTCTGGCCTGGGTCCTGGAGCTCTTCTGTCTGGAGATGCCCGAAGCCGTGGCGGTGGCCGTCCAGGATCACGGCTATGCTCCTGAGAGGAGCAACCGGATCGTGAGGTTCGAGTACATGGCCGAGGTGCTGAGGTCGGGGGGGAGACCGGAGTCTTTCGCCCATATCAACCCGCCCCCTCACCTCAACCGGATGTGCGCCGTGAAGCGGTACCTGGAAGGGCAGGGTCTGCGGTCTCTCTTGATGGATACCGGTCCTGCTGCGCTTCTGGGTGCGTCCCTCGACCCCCGCTACGCCGAGCCTGCCCTGGTCCTGAACCTGGGAAACGGGCACACCATAGGAGCGGTGATGATGGATGGCAGGATCACCGCTCTATTCGAGCACCACACCTCGGCACTGACCCCGGAGAAGCTGTGTTCCCTGGCGCAGAGGCTCTGCGACGGCGTCTTGACCAACGCCGAGGTCTTCGAAGACGGAGGGCACGGGGCGCATGTGGAGGAGGCTCCGGGCAAAGAAGAGGTGCGCTCTGTGGTGGTAACCGGGCCAAATAGAGAGCCGGTCCTGAGGTCTGGCTTGCTTCGCGGTCTCGGCGAGGTCGTCCCTGCCGCACCTGGTGGGGATATGATGATCACCGGCTGTCTGGGTCTGGTCGAGGCCTGGAAGAGGTTGATGGAGAAGTGATCTGATGGTGGAGATCGGACGAGGAGCCGAGGCTGTAATAACCCGTGAAGGGGATACGGTGACCAAGTGGCGAAGGCCCAAGGGCTACCGGCTTCCGGCTCTGGACAGAAAAATAAGGCGCGAACGGACCGTTATGGAAGCGCGTATAATCTCCGAGGCCCGGAGGTGCGGTGTTCCTACTCCCGTGGTGCTGGACGTCACCCGGTTCGAGCTGACGATGGAGTATATCGAGGGGGTGAAGCTGAAGGACGTGATCGATCTCGATCTTTCCCGGCGGCTCGGAGAGCTGGTAGGCCGCCTCCACGGCTGCGGGATCATTCATGGAGATCTCACCACCTCCAACATGATCCTCAAAGGCGACAGGCTCTGCCTGATCGACTTTGGTCTGGCCTCCCACGACCAGAGCATCGAGGCCCAGGGGGTGGATCTTCACGTCTTCTTCCAGACCGTCAAGAGCACCCAGGACCTGCACGAATCCCTTGCAGAGGCCTTCAAAGAGGGATACACCTCTACCTATGCCCAGGCGGGGGCGGTGCTGAAGCGAGTGGAGGAGATCGAGGCCCGGGGCAGGTACCTCTGATATTATCACCACCTTTATGTAGGAAACCATCATTAAAAGCAAATGTTCGCTTACGCTCACATATCACAAATTTGACTCTAATGTGGTAAATCCCAACGTGGTGATGTACATGGCAGAAGATGATGTGGTATACGTCGGCAATAAACCAGTGATGAACTACGTATTGGCGGTAGTAACCCAGTTCAACAGCGGCACAGACAAAGTGAGGATCATGGCCAGAGGTCGAGCGATTTCCAGGGCTGTAGACGTTGCCGAAGTCACAAGAAGTCGGTTCTTGGGCGACGTATCTGTCAAGGACATCCAGATCTCTACCGAGACGCTGAATACCGATCGTGGAGAGACCAACGTTTCAGCCATAGAGATCACCCTGGCAAAGTGAGGATCCTGCCTCTGTCTGGAGTGCTTGGCGTTGACCACCAGGATAGGGGTTATCTCTTCCGGGCGCGGTGAGAACCTCAGGTACATCATCGAGGCTGCGCGTTCTGGGTATCTGCCGGCCACAGTCGAGATCGTCCTGGTCGATCAAGAGGATGCAGGAGCGTTAGGGATCGCCCGCGAATATGGAGTCGAGGCCCGTTTTGTGGACCCCGCCGGGCTTTTGCGCGTCGATTATGATGGTATTCTCATCGATCATCTGGACGGGGCTGGGGTGGACCTGGTGGTTCTAACCGGCTACATGAGGATCTTATCGCCTCCTTTTGTGCACCACTATCTCAACAGGATAATCAACGTTCATCCTGCGCTCCTGCCCGCTTTTCCCGGCCTGGACGCCTTCCAGGACGCCCTGGATTATGGCGTGAAGTGGACAGGAACCACCATTCATCTGGTGGACGAGGAGGTGGATTGCGGCCCCATAATATACCAGGCGCCGGTCAGGGTCGAGGAGGGCGATACTCGCGAGAGCCTGAAAGCCAGGATCCAGAGGGCGGAGTACGAGGCCTATCCGAAGGCCCTGAAGATGTTTATCGAGAAGAAGCCCCGGCTGGTGGGCCGGAAGGTAGTATTTGAGGATTGATATCATGGAGGCGTTATGGGCGCCCTGGAGGCTGGAGTACATCCTGAGCGAGAAGGAGGCCGACTGCGTCTTCTGCAGGATGATAAAAGAAGATGACGACCGGAAGAACCTGATCCTCTTCCGGGGCAGGCATAATTTCATCGTAATGAACGCCTACCCCTACAACAACGGCCACCTGATGGTGGTGCCTTACCGGCATTCTTCTGTTTTATCCGGCTGGAACGACGAGGAGACGTGCGAGTTCTGGGAGCTGGCCGGGCTTGTCGTAGATCTTCTGAAGAAGACCATGAACCCCGACGGCTTCAACCTGGGGATCAACCTGGGCGAGCCTGCTGGTGCAGGAATCCTGGATCATCTCCATCTCCAGGTGGTGCCCCGGTGGTCCGGTGATACTAACTTCATGACAGTGATGGCGGAGACGAGGGTGATCCCGGAGCATATCCAGGCCACCTACGAGATGCTGCGGGCGGCGCTGAAGGAGATGGGGAAGTGAACGCGGTCAATAATATGTTATATTTTGGAAAGTTCTCACGATATAGCATGGGTCTCATGGTGGTTCTTTGGTGTCTTCCATCGATCTGGACTGCAGGGGATACAGAAAGGGTCTAGCAGGGCCTTGGGACAAAATTCGCTT
>DAOG01000072.1 GCA_002501765.1 Methanosaeta sp. UBA204 | reverse complement strand
ATACTTTATGTACAACAAGAAAAATAACCGCGGAGGGCGCAGAGGAACGCAGAGCATTTAACCATTTATTTCCCCTCCGCGCCCCTCTGCGTACTCTGCGGTTATATTCCGTGTTTGGTTACAGTATGCCCCATGTCCCGGGCAGTTCCTGCATAGTGAAGTCCCCTATAGTGGTTTAGGTACCTGAGTAGTTACGTATAACTTTATGTACTCTGAGTAAATCCGACCGAAGGGAGGATTTTTCTCGGAAGCGGTGCTGTGGTCCAGCGCCGAGAAGAGCGCCGTCCCGGCAAAAGGTTTTATAGGGCGGCGTCTCCTTTCAGGACCTATGGAGCAAGAATCCTCAGCGTGGGATCGTTTTCTATAACACCGATGCACTGCGTGACGAACGAGTTAAAATTTTCGATACCACCCTCCGTGATGGTGAACAGACGCCGGGTGTCTCCTTGACGCCCGAAGAGAAGATTACCATCGCCAGGCAGCTCGACAAGCTTGGTGTGAGCATCATAGAAGCTGGTTTTCCCGTATCGTCCCGGGGCGAGTTCGAGGCGGTCAAGAATATCGCCGATGAAGGCCTGGGCGTAGAGGTATGCGGCCTGGCCAGGATCGTCAAGAAGGATATCGACCGCTGTCTCGACGCCGACGTGGACCTGGTCCATGTCTTCGTTTCCACCTCGGACATCCAGATAGCCCATACCATAAAGAAAAGCCGTCAGGAGATAGTGAAAGCCTCAATAGAGGCCGTCCAGTACGTGAAAGACCATGGCAGATCTTGTTTATTCTCGGCCATGGATGCTACCAGGACACCTCCTTGGTTCCTGAAGGAGATCTTCGGAGCGGTCGAAGGGGTGGGCTGTGACATAATCAACATACCAGATACCGTCGGGGTGGCCATACCTTCATCGTTCTACAGGATGGTCAAAGAGATCTGCGAGAACACCAGGAATATGGTGGTAGACGTCCACTGTCACAACGACTTCGGCCTGGCGGTGGCCAACAGCCTGGCCGCCTTCGAAGCAGGCGCCAGGGAGGTCCAGGTTACGGTGAACGGTCTGGGCGAGAGGGCGGGCAACGCCAACCTGGCGGAGACCGTGATGAGCCTCCACTCCATCTACGGGGCCAGAACAGGCATAAAGACCCGGTACCTGGTGGAGACCGCGAAGCTGGTGGAGAGACTCACCAAGATCGGCATATCGCCAACAACCCCCATCGTCGGCGAGAATGCATTCGCTCACGAGAGCGGGATCCACAGCCAGGGCGTGCTGGAGCGATCCGACACATTCGAGCCGGGGATAATGACCCCGGAGATGGTGGGCCACCGGAGACGGATCGTGTTGGGCAAACATACCGGCAGGCACGCTGTGATGCGGTCTCTCCAGGATATGGGGTATAGCCCCAACAAGGACCAGCTCCAGGAGATCCTGGAGAGGATCAAGGACCTGGGCGACAAAGGCAAACACATTACCGACGCCGACCTCGAGACCCTCGCCGAGGTGATAATCGGCGAGATCGCAAAGGACAAGCAGGCGGTAGTCTTGAAAGAGGTCTCGGTCATGACAGGAAACGTGATAACCCCCACGGCCACCGTCAGGGCTATAGTCCGCGGAGAAGAGAAGGTCCTGGCCGCGACCGGGGTGGGGCCCGTCGACGCTGCTGTGAGCGCTGTTCGCGGTCTGGTGGGCGATGATACCGCGATTACGCTCAGGGATTTCAGGATAGAGGCCATAACAGGCGGGTCTAACGCCCTGGCCGAGGTGGTCATCGGGGTAGAGAACAGCCGCCGTGGCAAGATCGTCACAGCGCGATCTGCAAGAGAGGATATCGTCATGGCATCTGTAGAAGCGCTGGTGAGCGCCATAAACCGGCTCATGCTTCTGGAGGAAGATCGGAGTTGAAAGAGAATGCGTACGAGGTGATCGACTCTCACTGTCATCTCGATTTCAAGAACTTCAAGAAGGACAGAGACGAGGTCATCCAGAGGGCCAGGTCTGCCGGGGTAGTTACCATGATCAACTCCGGTATAGATCTGATCACCAACGAGAGGACCCTGAAGCTGGCTGCGAGTCACCCGTTCATATATCCCACCCTGGGTCTGAGCCCCAACAGTCTGGGGTATATGAGCGACGGCGACGTCCAGGCGGTATTGGATCACATAAGGGAGCATTCGGCAGAGATCGTGGGCGTAGGCGAAGCAGGTCTCGACTACTATCGTTGCCCGGACCTGGCAGGACGAAGAAGACAAGTAGAGATCTTCCAGAAAGTGGTTGACCTGTCCGGAGAGCTGGACCTTCCCCAGGTGATACATGCCAGACAAGCCGAGGACGAATGCCTGGAGATGGTGCGTCATCTGGAGAAGGTGGTATTCCATTGCTACGGCGGGAGCATGGCCACCATGAAGGAAGCCGTGGACCTGGGGTTCTACATATCACTGGCCACGGTAGTCTGCCGCTCTGCCCATCACCAGGTTCTTGCCAGGAATGTTCCTCTGGAATCGCTACTGATCGAGACCGACAGCCCCTTTTTATCTCCCCGGCGAGGCCGGAACGAGCCCTCCTATGTCCTGGACTCCGTGGCCCTGATCGCCAGGATAAAAGATATCTCTTTGGAGGATGTCGCCCGGGCCACGACCAGGAACGCAAGAAGGGCCTTCGACCTACAATAGGCCTTCCACAACATCGACAAACATAGGAAATTATATTAGAGATGACCGCCTTTGGAGAATATGTGATCCGATGCCCATACATTTCGAACATATCCTGAAATATCTAGGTTCTAGGAAAGAGAGGGGCAGGAAAAAGATCGGCCTACTGGTGGATGGCCCCAACATGCTCCGGAAAGAGTTCCAGATCGACTTGGAAGAGATCCGGGATATGCTGAAAGACTACGGCGACATCAAGTCCGGGATGGTCTTCCTGAACCAGTACGCCTCGGAGAAGCTGGTGGAAGCGGTGGAGAACCAGGGGTTCGAGCCGGTGATCTGCACCAGCGATGTGGACGTGAGGCTGGCGGTAGAGGGGATGGAGATGGTATACAGCCCGGTAATAGACACCATCGCCTTTGTCACCCGAGACGCGGACTTCAAGCCCGTCCTCCTGAAAGCCAGGGAGAAGGGAAAAGAGACCATAATCTTCGGTGCCGAGCCCGGTTTATCCGTCGCCCTCAAGAACTCTGCCGATTATGTGATCGTGCTCAGGGGCGGAGAGTACGTGATCGAGTGACCCTGTCCAGCATCTATTTGTACATCCTGTTTTAGACTCAGCGCTCTGGAGAGTGTCGTCGGCTTGAAAGGTCTTTTCGTGTACAGTGGATTGAACGTCGCCATCTTTCTGAGAGACTTGTGGAAGGGTTCCGATCGTGATTATGGGGACGGATGGGACGACCCCGACCCCTGGGAAGATGATAGGACCTATTCGCCACCCAGATCATCACTTCCCTTGACCTGCTCGGGTATGATACTGGCCATATGTGTTATCCTCTTTCTGGTGCGGTTGGCAGCGCCTTTTTTCGCCTTCAACTATCTGGCCCTGAACCCGGCATTGGTGATGTCCCGACCCTGGACGCTGATCACCCATATGTTCATGCATGCCAACTTCAACCATCTCTTCTTCAACATGATATTCTTATTCTTCTTCGGAACCGAGCTGGAACGCAGGATAGGGGAGAACCGGTTCCTCATGGTCTTCATCGTATCTGGACTGGTCGCCGCCTTCGGCCAGATGGCCGTGGTGCCCGTAGGCTTTATGCTTGGAGCAAGCGGCGCGCTCTACGGGGTGATGGGATGTCTGGCGGTGATCGCCCCGGAGATAAGGGTCCTCCTCTTTTTCGTGATCCCTATGAGCATAAGGGCATCGGTGGTCCTCTTCGCCATTTTGGACTTCACCATGATGGGTAGCGCCGACAGCATAGCCCACATGGCTCATATCAGCGGACTGGTGGCAGGTCTGGTCTTCGGGGAGACTATGAAGAGGAGATATTGATAGGCTCGACTTTGGAAGGGTAAATAGTATGAAATAGTAGGGATAATAAGAGAAATAGAAGATATATCGGCTTTATCGTACCCGGGGCAGAGCGACCCTCTCCCCGGGATGGTTTATTGGGGAATTATGGGGGAACATGGCAAGGTGAGTGATGTGGACGATCTCCTCGGTGATGGCAGTTTGGGGAACGCGATCGGCATAATCGTGGGCGAGACGAGCTCTCTCGATTTCAGGTTCTTGATCGGAGATGAGACCGGCAGAGGCGCGTACGTGAAGGTGCGGGACGTCTCCGGGGGTTGGATCCTCGCCCATGTGGAAGACGTGACGCGATCCAACGTCGCCTACAACCTGAACCAGGTCGATAAGAAGAAGACCGAGGCCAAAGAGCGGATGATAGGAACCGCACGGGTGATCGGTCTGGCTGCCAACGGGAAGCTCCAGATCCCCACCACCCCGCCCCACCCGGGAGACCACGTCCTCATGGCAGATGATACGCTGATAAAGAGGGCGTTGGGGCTATCGAGGGGCAACCTGTACATCGGTCTTCTGGATAGGCGCAACCTCAAGGTGAAGCTGGATGCCAACACCTTCGTTCAGAAGCATTGCAGTATCCTCGCCAAGACGGGTAGCGGAAAATCTTATACCGCAGCGGTGGTGCTCGAAGAGCTCCTGGAGAAGAATGTTGCCCTTCTCATAATCGATCCTCATGGTGAGTACGTCTCCATGAAGGATAAGAACAGCGAAGGGGACTTTGCCAGGTACGATATAAAGCCCAGGGGTTACGATGTGACCGTCTACTCTCCTGCGTACCAGGGGGTAAACCCAAATGCAGACAAGGCCTTCCGGTTCGATGGGAAAAACCTGACCGCCCGGGAGATCACCGGTTTGTTTCCCGATGACGTTACGGACAGCCAGATGGGCGTTCTTTACGAGGCCATAAAGGCCCTCGCCGCGGAGAAAGAGGACTACTATCTGGAAGATATAATCTCTCAGGCGGAGAAGGATACCAGCAAGGCCAAATGGTCCCTGATCAGGCGCATGGAAGCTCTGGTGGACCTGGGCATATTCTCGGGCCGTCCTACCAGGTCGAAGGACCTTCTCCGGCGGGGGAAGGCATCGGTCGTGGACATGACCGGGGTGCCGCCGGACCTCCAGGGCATGATCGTGGCCAAGCTTCTGACGGACCTCTTCGATGCCAGGAAAAGAGGAAGGGTCTCGCCCGGCATGGTGGTCATAGAAGAGGCTCACAACTACATACCGGAACGGGGGAGCGGCAAGGCGGCCAGCACGGGCATCATCAGGACCATCGCCACCGAGGGCCGGAAGTTCGGGCTAGGTCTGCTGGTGATAAGCCAGAGGCCGGCCAGGGTGGACAAGAACGTGATATCTCAGTGCAACACCCAGATCATCCTCAGGGTCACCAACCCCAACGACCTTCGGGCGCTGAGCAAGGGGATCGAGGGGATGAGCGCCGATCTCGAAGAGGATATAATGAGGCTGCCTCCGGGAACGGCGATGCTGGTCAGCAACGAGATCGAACGGCCGGTGACTGTCAATATCAGGCCCAGGAAGAGCAAGCACGGTGGGATCAGCCCTCCAATAGTTGCCAGCGGGAAGAAGTCGGACGAGGGCAAGGGTCCGAAAGAGCCACGCCGATCCGAAAAGAAAAAAAGCGGCGGCCTGCTCAGAAAGATACTGGGAAAGTAGAAGGCGTGACGGCGCCGACGTGCCCTCTCGATCTCGTTCTAAGCGGTCGCTTCTGCATGTCCCATACCCGCGTTTTTTCTCATCCTCATAAGCAGCAGCGATGCCAGGAGCGCTGCCACGGCTCCGAAGAGGAAGGGCGCCGTGGAACTCTGGTATTGCCAGAGAAGACCGGCGACGATGCCTGAGAGGATCGCGGCCAGACCGACCGCTGCGTGGTAGGCTCCCAGGGCGGTACCCCTCGTACTCGCCCTGGAGAGGTCGGATACGAACGCCCTTTCTGCGCCGTCAACCATGGCGAAGACCAGGCCGTAGAGGGCGAAGAGCAGGATCAGGCCGGGAACGGTGGAGACGTATGCGAACCCCGCACAGACGAGGGCGAAGAGAACATACCCTACCAGGAGGACGTTCCTCCGGCCCACCCGGTCGGACCATATGCCGCTGGGTATGGAGAGTCCGGCGTAGACGACGTTGAAGAATATATAGAGCAGAAGCGGAGCGCCCACGGCCAGGTCTCCGGCGAAGAACTGGCTTGCCCGGAGGAGGAAGAACATGTAGCTAAAGTTGCCCAAAGCGAAGATGGACGATATGACCACGAACCTGCGGAGGTCCGGGGAGAGGGACGATATGCCCAGATCGCGACCGCGGTTTTTGGAGGGCGTCTTGATCGTCTCTCTGACGGGGATGAGCGGTCCCAGGGCGATTATGGCGATGAGACCCGCCAGTATGAAGATCGACCTGAAGTCCATCCCTCCTTGCCACAGCAGATAAGCCAGCGCCGAGCCGATTATGGCGCCCGTGGTGTCCAGCGCCCTGTGGATGCCGAACCCTTTTCCCCGAGTCTTTTCGGGCGCGGACTCGGCGATGATGGCGTCCCTGGGCGCAGAACGTATCCCCTTGCCGCATCGCTCCAGGGTCTTCAGGAGAAACACGTGCTGCCAGATCACAGCCGTCGATAGCAAGAGCTTGCCTACGGCAGAAAGACTGTAGCCCGCGACGACCAGAGGCTTTCTTTGGCCCACACGGTCGGACCAGTAGCCCGAGAGGATCTTCAGGACGCTGGGGAGGCCGTCACTCAGGCCTCCGATGAGGCCCACGACCAGACCGCCACCGCCCAAAGATATTATGAACAGGGGCAGTATGGGCTGGATGATCTCGCTGCTGGCGTCGTTGAGGAGGCTTACCAGACCTAACAGGGGGATGTTCTTATTCTCTTCTTGTGGCGGGTCGGGCATCGGGTTGGTCTTGGTTGCAGGATGGTTATTAGTTTTTGGTCGCCTGCACACCAAAAATAAGGTCTCTCAGCCCCCTCACGAACCCAGGTTCAGTTCACCCTGATGACCTTCAGCAGCGACCTGACCGGCACGCCCGCGATATCTACGATCCCCTTCTTGTCCAGGACGACCCCGATGGCGTTGGTCCGGGCACCCCGCATGCTCAGCATCTTTACCGCCTCTTTTAGGGTTCTTCCCGAGGTGATGACGTCATCCACCACGACACACTCATTCTCCTTCACGTTGGCGAAGTTGGCGCTGAAGCTGCCCTTCGTCACCACGTTGTTCTCCTGCGACCACCTCTGCTTGGAGGGCGTGTATATCGCCATATCCACCTCCATCGTCTCGGCTACCATATTGGCCAGGGGAACTCCGCTCAGGGCTATACCCACCACCAGATCCACACTTTCGCTGGATTCTTCCAGGCATTCGTAGATCATGTCCGTCAGAGCCTGGGAAATATAACGAAGCCTATAGGCATTTCTTCCTATGGTGCTCCAGTCCACAGATATGTCCTTGGGCCCCGGGGTGTCTCCCTTCTCTTCGGCATGAGTCAAGAGCCAGGTAACGGTCTCTCGGGATATGTTCAGCTCTTCAGATATCTGTCCCTCTACCAGTCCCTCGGATTTCAGCTTGGCGGCCTTCTCTATCAACGTATCTATATTTTTCATCTTCAAATCTCCCTCCTTCTTCTGGCAGGAGTACCACATACCGGACACTCTTCACCCTCGAAAGACTGTCCGCAGCCGACGCACCTTTGGGTTCGCTTTATGACCTTCTTGATCAAAGGCTGGGCCACCGGCTCGACCCTGAGACCCAGATGAAGGGCGACGTTCTGGAGAGCGTAGTCGTCGGTCGCCAGCGGGACCTCCAGCTCCAGGGCCACGGCCAGCAGCTCTAAGTCGACGGACGACAACGTGGACAGGTCTCCTATCTCCCGGGCGGTCCGTTCTGCCCTATCCAGCGCATCCTTAGACGGTCTCTCTATCCTGACCTCGGCGATCTGGAACCGCATCCGGGACCGGATATCTTTCAGCTCCCGTTCCACTCCCGGGACGGTGATCACCTCTCCTGCCAGGGTCTTGCCATATATGAACACCGATGAGTCTGCGATGATGAGCGCGCACATCCTGATACTTTTGGCTATAATACTACTTGGATCTTACCTCGGAGAAGATGTCACCGATCGATGGATCTTTGAGGACGGACCAAAACGCTATTATCGTATAATGATTTCCAGTGGTGAGAGATCCCATGGCCAAGAAAAAGAAGTCCAAGAAGAAGAAATCAAAAGCCACAACGAAGACGGAAGAAGAAGATACGCAGATCGCCGTCGATAAAGAGACCGATAAGAAGAAGGTGCATATCGACGGGATCATCAAGACCCTGCTTCCAGCCGCTCTGGGTGTCGTCTTCGGCTTTCTCTGCTATAGCGCTCTTGGCACCGGCGCGCCCGAAGAAGGGGCACCCGGGATGATATACCCCTGGTACTTCGTCATGACTATAGTGATCGGAGTCACCATCTTAGTTCAGAAGTACGTCTATCCCTTCATGAAGATAGACGTCCAGAATTTCGAGGGGAAAGACTGGATCTACGTAGAGTTCATCACCGTGGACCTCTGGCTGGTAACCTGGACGATCCTCCTCAACTAGGTGGAGTGCATGCGGATCGCGGTGATCGACAGAGACCGGTGCCAACCTAGAAAGTGCTCCCGAGAATGTGAATATTTTTGTCCTCCCGTAAGGACCGGCGACGAGACCATCGTATTCCGGGACGGCAAGCCGGTCATCACCGAGAGCCTCTGTGTCGGCTGCGGGATCTGTGTTAAAAAGTGTCCCTTTGGGGCCATCCACATCATCAACCTGCCAGACGAGCTGGATAAACCCATCCATCGTTACGGTGAGAACGGGTTCGCCCTCTACGGGCTCCCCGTACCCGCGGAAGGAAAAGTGGTGGGGATACTGGGACCCAACGGGATCGGGAAGAGTACCGCGGTGGGCATCCTCTCCGGACTCCTCTGTCCCAACCTGAGCAAAGAGGCGTCCTGGGAAGAGGTGGTCAGGTTCTATTCCGGATCTGCTCTGGGGGACTACCTGAAAACGGTGGTCGAACATGGGATCAGTACCGCCTACAAGCCCCAATACGTAAGCCGTATACCCAAAGGATATTCGGGATCGGTGAGAAGTCTCCTGGAGATGACCGACGAGAGGGATGCCCTCTTTGAGCTGGCCGACAAGCTGGGCCTGAACCCCATAATGAACCGGGAAATCTCCAGCCTGAGCGGTGGCGAGCTTCAGCGGGTGGCCATCGCTGCCTGCGCGGCGAGAGATGCCAACGTCTACTTCTTCGACGAGATCAGCCCTTATCTGGACATATTTCAAAGGATCAGCGTCGCCAGGGTGATCAGGGAGCTGGCATTTGATAGGTCTGTGATGGTGGTGGAGCACGACATGGCCCTTCTCGACCTGCTGGCGGACGTCGTCCATCTGGTCTATGGTACTCCTGGAGCCTACGGCGTGATCACCCGGCCCAAAGGGGTTAGGGTGGGGATAAACCAGTACATCCGGGGCTACCTCCCCGACGAGAACATAAGGACCCGGTCGGAGCCCATCGAGTTCGAGGTGCACGCTCCCAGGATGGAGAAGGACGTTCCCGTACTGGTGGAGTACGATACGTTTACCAAGAGCTACCCCCAGTTCCGGCTTACCGCAGAGGCGGGGGTCATCAGGGCGAGCGAGGTGGTGGGGATACTGGGACCCAACGGGATCGGGAAGAGTACTTATATCAAGATCCTTGGCGGGATCGAAGAGCCCGACGAGGGTGAGCTGGCCCTCGATCTCAAGATATCCTACAAGCCCCAGTACGTGAAAGCGGATTCTGATCTATCCGTCCGGGAGTTCCTCAGAGGGATTACCGCCGATATCGATTCCAGCTATTACCAGTCGGAGTTCGTCAATCCCATGGGTCTGGAGAACCTGATGGACCGGTCTCTCACCGAGCTGAGCGGCGGCGAACTCCAGCGAGTGGCCATCATCGCCTGTTTGAGCAGGGAGGCAGATCTCTACCTGCTGGACGAACCCTCGGCTCATCTAGACGTGGAGCAGAGGATGATGACCGCAAAGGTCATGAGACGGTTTGCGGAGAGTGCCGAGCGGTCGGTCTTGGTGGTGGACCACGACATATACCTGATCGACCTGCTATCCGAGAGGTTGATCGTCTTCGACGGGGTGCCTGGCAAGAAAGGGGTCTCCCACCCGCCCTACGATATGAGGACGGGGATGAACTGCTTTTTGGCGGGGATAGAGATCACCTTCCGGAGAGACGAGGAGACTCGCCGGCCCAGGGTGAACAAACCCGGATCCCGGCTGGACCGGTCCCAAAAGGCCAGCGGCGAGTATTACTACTATGCGATAGAGGGCTCCGGATAGTCCAGGTTTGCGGATAGCATCTCTGATGCGCATTTATCGGGTTTCAGGACGGGAGATGGTGAGGTGGTTCCAAGGATGGTTCAGGCAGAGGTCGGCGATACCGTAAGAGTTCGTTACACCGGTCGGTCCGAGGACGGTACGGTCTTCGATTCTTCGGCGGACGGGGAGCCATTGCGGTTCGCCCTGGGCCAAGAGATGATGATCCCGGGGTTCGAGAGGGCTGTAGTGGGGATGAGACCTCGAGAGTTCAAGACCGTGACCGTGCCTGCGGATCAAGCCTATGGTCCTCGACAAGAGGAGCTGGTGGTGGAGATCGATCGGTCGACGATACCCATGTCCATAGAGCCGAACGTGGGGATGGCGATAGAGATCGGCAAGTCGAAGGATAAGATGCTCCATGTGGAGGTAATCGAGGTCACCGAGTCAAAGATCGTACTGGACGCCAACCATCCCCTGGCAGGAAAAAACCTGATCTTTGAGATCGAGCTGGTAGAGATTGAGTCGCGAGTGACGGAGGAACGTATATGACAAGGACGAAGAAAGGCGATACCGTCAGCGTCCATTACAAGAGCAAGCTGGAGGACGGCATGGTCTTCGACTCATCGGAGAGGTACGGTCCCTTGCAGTTCACCATAGGCAAGGCGATCGTAATCCCCGGGTTCGAGGAGGCTGTCGAGGGCATGGAGCCCGGCGAGTCCAAGACGGTGATCGTCCCACCGGAGAAGGGGTACGGATCTCGCCAGGAAGTGCTGGTGATGAAGATAGAGCGGGATAAGCTTCCCGAGGGTCTGGAGCCGGAAGTGGGCCAGATGGTGGAGTTCAGCAAGGACGGCCACAGGTTCGAGGTTTCGGTGGTCGCCGTAGAAGGATCGACGGTGACCCTCGATGCCAACCACCCACTGGCGGGGAAGAACGTCGTCTTTGAGATAACGCTGGAAGCGATCCTCTGAGTTATCGGATATTCCGGGGTGTGGCACGAAGTGGAGATGACGGGGAAGAATAGGAGCGAGATCCGTCCAGGTATCGTGGTGGAGGTGGTGCTGAAGAAGGACCAGCGGACGGGCAGGAGGACCAGGGGGAAGGTCAAGGAGGTCCTCACCAGATCGGCCCACCATCCTCACGGCATAAAGGTGAGGCTCCAGGACGGTAAGATAGGAAGGGTGCAGAAGATCATCGGGTGACGTGCCCTTCGATCATCTTCGATCTCCTGCGATCCTCGGCGACTTTTTGATCCGCTCCAGCTTTGTTTGATATTCTCCAGGTCTGGGCGGTGAAGGTCGCCCGGCACCGGGTCCGGGTCGGCAAATGGTTATATGATATGCTCTCCATAACGCAGAGATATATGTACGTGAGCATACGGCGCTACAAGACGGGCGCTGACCAGGTCGACGCGGTCATGCGCAGGGTCGAAGAGGAGTTCTTGCCCTTGGTCAGTAAGGTACCAGGTTTCGTAAAGTATTATGGTGTGGATGGAGGGGACGGGATGCTCGCATTCATCAACCTGTTCCAGGACGAGGATGGTGCTGAGGAGTCCAACCGCTTGGCCTCGGTGTGGGTGAAGGAGAACCTGCCCACGCTTTATCCCCAGCCCCAGGACATCGCCGTGGGGAAGATGATGATAGATGGGTGAGAGACGAAAAAGGCGCAGATCAAGCATCTCGATGGTACTTGCTGGGCGAGTACCTAGTCGTCCCAGATCATCGGTTTATTGGGGGTACGGCCGGGGGTCGTATAGGCGGTTATTGAAAAGCGATCGAGTGTAAAAAATATAGCCGACCTACACCGGATCGATCAGCGCCTTCTGGACGGTTATATTAATCTCCTTTATCCGGCCGGTTATCTTCAGAGACCTGCCTATGATATCTTCCAGCAGGATCTTCTCGCCGGAAACCGCCAGCCTGACCACACCTTCCATGACCAGCTCTTCGTTATCCGTCATGTAAGCAGAAATAGTGCCATATGACACAGAGGGTATTTAATTGAAACTCTTAAGATATCATCAGGTGAGGGAAGATGAAGGAGATAGAGGTAGAGAACAAAAAAATAAGTTTTATAGTACCTCCGGGATTGGAAATGGAGTTAAAAGCCATTCCAGATACTGAGTATTACAGAGATATTTCGGAGTTTCTTGAGGATGCTGTAAAGACGTTAATGGATGGAAGAAGAGATTTACGCGCAGCTATCGCGTGCACGTTATATGAAAAGGACAAGATATCGATTGGAAGAGCTATGGAGATAGTAGGTGTTGATATTGAGAGAATGAAAGAAATACTGGTGGAACGAGGGATAGAACTCAGGCGAGGAGTCGAGACATTAGAGGAGATGGAAGAAGAGTTAGAAGGGTTGGAGATCTAGTTATGATCGTATTGGATACGGACTTCTTCAGCTCTTTTTTCAAAATTGGAAGACTGAAATTAATTTTAGATGCATCAGGTGAAGAAAAACTGGTCATACCGAGAACCGTATACGATGAACTGAAAAGGACAAGTTTTTTCGATGAAATTTTGTATAAAATAGCTTTTTCAGAGGATGACTTGAGCGATGAGCGATATATCCTGGTTAAAAAGGCAAATTTAAGCAATTGCAATAGCTTTATTGGTCCGGAAGAGATAACAGGTCTTGGTAAAGGCGAATTAGGGTGCATGGTGCTGGCAAAAGAGCACGGTGCCGAGATATTGATAAGCGATAGACATGCAAGACAGATTGCAAGGGACAAGAAACTCACAGCAATTTCAATTTCAACATTTTTGTTGCGGTATAAAAGAAAAAGAAAAATTTCCATGGAAGAAATTAAAGGAATTATCAAAGATTTACGCGAGAAAGATTTTTATGTGTTTAGCAAAGAAGTGGAGGGGGAATTGTTACGTTAGGTCGAAGGTTGCTAAGGTATAGCAGTTTTATGATCCTGCTTGCCACAAAAATGTCAGCTACCGAGGCCGACCTACACCGGATCGATCAGCGCCTTCTGGACGGTTATATTAATCTCCTTTATCCGGCCGGTTATCTCCAGAGACCGGCCTATGATATCTTCCAGCAGGATCTTCTCGCCGGAGACCATCAGCCTGACCACACCTTCCATGACCAGCTCTTCGTTATCCGTCATGTAAACGGAAAGTTCGCACATAATTATCACTCCTATGCAAAATGACGGACCCGGTGGGATTCGAACCCACGACCCCCGGGTTAGAAGCCCGGTGCTATATCCTGGCTAAGCCACGGGCCCGCTCTGAATTCAGGTTGCCGTCGGCGGCATCTGACCCAGCGACTGCTTCAGCTGCTCCTGGAGCTGGTTGAACCGGCTCTTGATCCGCTCTTCCTGCTTGTTCAGGGTCTTCAGCCGCAGGTCTAAGACATCCTTCTTGTCGGTGAGCTCCTCCAAGAGCGCGGATCGGTCCGCACGCAAGAGCACCTCTCCGGCGCTCTTATACATAACGGCCCCCTCGTCGCTGGCCTCGATCTCCTTGACCGCGGTCTTTGTCTCTCTCAACATCATCTCTATCTGGCCCTTCTGGTTCAGCAACGCCTGTGCCTGTTGCTGGATCTGCTGGATCTGTGCTATTTGGTTCTGTATCTGAGGTGGCAATTCGGCGCTCATACCCTCATCATCTCCCATGTTATCTTGACTAACCTGATCCAGGTGTTCAACGCTGCCCGGAGAGAGACCACATCCTCACTCTTCACACAGAATTTGATCCCCTCTTCGATTATCTCCAGGCTGACATCGCTCCTCTGGATCCGATCTTCTGCCTCGGGGGCCAGTGCTCGATACACCATCTCTGGATCATCCATCTCGAATACCAGATCAGCACGGCCCTTCATATATCTTCAACCGGAGTATCGTGTCCTCGCCGTCCTTGAACTCTATCAGCTCGCCGGTCACCCTTATCGTCCTTTCGGCCCGATACTCCGGATCCCATTCCAGGCTGAAAAAACCGGCCACCGACCTCGACATCCCGAATGTTCCCACAACCCATGGCTTGCGCGTCTTCAGTTTCTGGATCCGCTTCGCCGCCGAGATCGTGAAGCTGAGCGTCTCTTCTGCGCCCCCCGCCCGTTTCTCTATGCCCGAAGGGTTTCCATGGCGCTCTACGACTACGAACCAAACCTCGCCAGGGTCCAGATTGCTCTTTCCCCTGGTCACATAGGGCAACCCGAGAAAGGTTGCCAGGGTCTTGGCAAACCGCCTCGTCCCGGGCGAGGGTTTCCGCGAGGTAGTAACCTTCATCAGACGGCTTTCATTTTCTTGACCGTCGTGGGTCTCTCTTTCATCAGTATCCTATGACCGCAATAAGGGCACCTGATGCCGCTATACTCGTAATCCACCTCGACGGTCTTCTTGCATCGGGTACACTTATAGGACATCTACTCCTGCTCCATGGCCCTCTTGACCGACCGAGCAACCGAGACTCCGACAGAGGTGAACGGTACATAGGTTCCTCCGGCGAAGGTATAACCACACTTGGTACATCTCCAGATCGCAGTACCGTCTCTCTTCACCCTGGCTCGGCCACACCGGGGACAGTCGTACATCTTCTTGCTCTTATCCTCGATGTCTGCTACCTGCTTCCTGATCTTTCGCCCGTACCTTGGACCCAGACGGCCCGCCGACCTGGTTTTCCTTCCTTTCTTGAACTTCTTGACCATGATTTATACATCCAGAAACTTTTCCCGGATCTCCTTAGCTTTTTCACATGATATATCAACGATGCGGTAGATGTTATCCATGCTCAGTGGTCCGGGACCTCTCTTCTGCATCCCGCATACAAACCCGTCGGTGGTGGTGATCACGGTCAGCTTGGTATCTGCCGCAGTCTCCTCGTCGGTATCGGGGTCGGACATTAATACGCCACCGAACTCCACCACGGTGGTGGCCACGGGGATGTCCCTCACCGGCAGAGGCCAATCTTCGCCCAGTCCGTACTGCTCGGCCGGTACCTTGGCGGTCATCAAGGCCGCTATGGCACCCAGGCTCGATGCATCCATTATGTTACCGCAATCGTCCAGTATGTGTATGTCTATAAATAAAATCCAGACCTTTTGCCCGGGAACTATGCAGAGCGCATCTAAGTCTATCGATTTAGACTCCCTGACTCCTCTGTCGACCAACCGGGCCAACTCGATCCCGTACTCGTTGGGAGGACCGGGTTCGAAGTTCGGCGAGGCCAGGGGCACCAGCTCAGCATTGGTGATTATCACACCGCGATCGGGCGAGTCGGAGTAAGGCTCTCCTGGCTGTATCTTCACGCCCACCAGTACCTGGGTGTTTCCCAGCCGAACCCTGGCGCTGCCATCGGCCTTCTTTATGACGCCAGTCTCTAAAGAGATCTCGCGATACTGGTCAAAGCTCCTCCCATCGGCCCGTTCATCAGTCATCACCAGGTGGTAGAGGTAGTCTTTTTTGATCTCCGACATCACGTTGTTGCTCATACGTTCGAACCCTCCTCTTCCGGCTCTTCTAGCCGGCTATACCGATCGATAAGCGCCTTCTTCTGTATCTCGTAGATCTGTTCGCACCCTTTCCTGGCGGTCTCCAGGGCTTCCCGCGTCTCCTCGACGGTGAACCTGCCGTCCGCCTGGAGAAGGGTAACCTCTCCGTCGGGGGTCATGGCCAGGGGCATGTCGCCCTCTCCGAAGTTGTCTTCGTCCTTCATGGGGTCCAGTATTATCTGGCCATCCACCTTCCCGGCCGCACAGGAGGATACCAGACATTTCATGGGAACTCCAGCATCTGCGAGAGCCACCGAAGCCGCGTTAATCCCCGCGGTCCTGGTGCCAGCATCTGCCTGCAAGATCTCGACAAATATATCTATGACCGAACGGGGAAAGTAATGCGTCAATATCACCGGCTCCAGAGCCTCCCTGCTGACCTTGGAGACCTCATGACTTCGCCTGTCCGGCCCGGGTCTTTTTCTCTCCTCCACGGAGAAAGATGCCATATTGTAGCGATACCGTACGATCGCCCGGCTAACCTTTTGCAGATGCCTGGGATGAACTTCTCTCGGACCGTACACCGCTGCTATTACTTTATTACCACCCATCTCGATATAACACGAGCCGTCGGCCCTTTTGAGCACGCCCGCCTCTATCTTGACGGGTCTCAGCTCACCAGGACGCCTCCCATCCAGTCTAATTCCATCTTTAAAGAACGATAACTTCTCATCCATAAGATCAACTTCTGGCTTCTTTCTCCGTCCTCAGGAAGTCCATTATCCTGTCGGTGAGCCCCGTGGTGTGAGCTTCCTTCTCTATGATAAGTATCGTCTTCAGAACCAGATCCATATCCTCATCGCTTCCGTTGACCCAGATCCTGCCGTTCTGACCGACGAACATGTTACAGTTCAGCTCTTTCTTCAGCATGCTTATCATGGAGCCACCCTTTCCGATCACCCTGGGAACCCTGGTGTAACTTATCTCTACGACCCTACCGGTATTCAAGGTTCCAAGCCGTCTATCGTTCAGGGTGAGTTCCACCTTCTTCGTGGAGTCCACGTCCTTCACCCTGATCATTATAGAGCTGCCTATCCGCAGGTACTTCGCCATCTCGTTCCTCTCTATCCTCTTGGGATACTCGGATATGTGAAGCAGCCCTTCATAGGGTGAATTTATGTCGATGATCCAGTTCGAGACGGTAATATCTCCCACGATACCGATCACGGTGTCTCCCACGGAGGGTACGTACTTTCCGGCCAAAGGTATTACGCTTATCTTATCTCTGTGGTTTACCAGGCCGTAGAGCTGAGAGTAAACCTTGTCATCCTTTACGTAGGTTCCCTCGCCTGCCTTTTTCGGATCTTCGGCGAGAAGCTCTCCCGGTATGACCACACGACGGTCGATGCGATCCATTATAATTGTCCTCAATTCATCGTTACAGGAGTTTTGTCTCCGCCTCGCCCTTAGACAATCTGTTAACCAGGTTATAGAAATCGTTCTGGAGCCCAGCAGGAAGCCGGACCACACCGATCCATGAACCGTCGTTCTGCCATTGCTCCTTTACCAGCTGGGCGAAGCTCGCGATCTCACCGTACGCCTTGGGGGCGTAGCTCGACGGGATCTTTACCGCCACATTTATCTCTTCGAACCTTATGGGGACCAGGGGCCGGAGCGCCTTCATAGTTATGCGGACCAGCTCATCCGTCGACTTGGTGGGGTCGATGTTCACGTGCGCCTCGTTCATGGCCTGCTCGATCCTGGCGGGCGGATGTGGTGTTTTCGTCTGGGGATTGATGGCGTTGCTGGCGATTATGTTCACGACCATCTTCCGCTTATTCTCGATTATGTCGCGCCTCTGCTCGGCTGTGAGCTGTATATCTCCCTTCTTGATTATCCTGGCGGCAATCTCCATTACGTCGATGGTCCCGAAGGCCTTTTTCAGGTCGTCCTCTGAGCTGCGAGTTCCCCGGCTGGCGTTCTCGAAGATCTCTTCCGCCGCCAGCAGGTCCTCCATGTCGACGTTCTCACCCCGATGAAGCGCCAGCGCACCTTCCGGATCCACCAACACCTCAAAGGTGACGCTGTGGCTCTTGAGCCGAGCCGTTACCGCCTCCTCCAGGGCGATCATCCTCACTCCTCTCCTTCATCGTCCTTCATCTGAGCCTTGACCTGCTCCACGCGTGTCGCCACATCGGACTCGTCCATCTTGTAAAACATCTTCTCTTCGAGCGTGATCAGGCCGATCTCGGTAGTTGCAGCGTCAAACGTGCCTTCCGATGCCTTGTAAAGGGCCTCCAGACCCAGGAGCATGGCCTCGTCAAGGTTCATATCATCCCTGTACTTCTCCTCGAAGACCTCCATCACAGTGGATCGACCGGCACCTATGCTGGTGGCTTTGTACTCCAATAGAGCACCGCTGGGATCGGTCTCGAAGAGGTCTGTACCGTTATCGTCGACACCTATTATCAGCAGAGCCGTACCGAAGGGCCTGACCCCACCATACTGGGTGTAGGTCTGCTTAAAGTCGCAGATGCGCTTGGCCAACACCTCCACCCCGATGCTCTCATCGTAAACCATGCGATTGATCTGGGCTTCCACCCTCGCCCTGTCGATCAAGACTCGGGCGTCGGCTACCAGTCCTGAGGTAGCAGCTCCCAGGTGCGAATCTATCTGGAATATTTTTTCTATGGATTCCGGCTCCATCAGCCTGCTGGTTATTCTCTTGTCCACCAGCACAGCCACACCGTCGACCGCCGTCACACCCACGGCGGTGGTGCCCCGCCTAACGGCTTCGCGGGCGTACTCAACTTGAAAGAGTCTTCCATCAGGGCTGAACACGGTTATGGCCCTATCATACCCCATCTGAGGTGCCATCTGCATTAGTATCTCCTCCACATAAATCAAAATAGGTCAGTCCCACGTACTGGGTACCCGATCCTTCGGTTATTTTCTTGTCATCTGGACTGAGGTCGATCTCCTTTTTGCGGATGCGCGCTACAGATCCAGAAACGAGTCCCAAATCGATTCTTCTCTCGTCGTCCACAGCCTGTAAGATCGGTTGCGGTATATACTTTTCTGTTGCAGTTTTGATCGTTCCTGAAACCCCGCGAACCCGGATCGCCACTCTATTCCGTCCTACTGCACGGACCGTGGCCAGAACCGCTCTACACTCCAGAACCCGTCGATGTGAGCACCTGACCAGCCCGAACCCGCCGTTGAAAGTGATCAACTTGATCCTGTTCTTCGATGCACCCATATCGCCAAAAAGTGATACCTGTGATGCGTAGATCTCCCTGATGAGATCCCCGGACCGGACAGAACCCTCAGACTCCAGCTCGAAGGCGATGTACCTCTTCCGGTCACGTAGTACGGGCAGCCTGCTCCTCAAAGCATCTCCACTCCCGGGCTGGCCCATCTTCTTCTGTTGAGGCCAAGTATCCTTTCGGGAAGACGGAGCGCCTCTTCCGCTTCGTAATCCTCCAGGCCTACCATCCTGGCCAGGGCGATCATCTCCCTGGGTGCCCTCAGGTCCAGGTGGGATTTGGGGCCGGTCGTTATCATCAGGCCTAGATCAAACTTTCTGATCAGCTTGAGATCCTGGTGGACCGTCTCAGCCCACTTTATCCTGGTGCTTCCCCGGAGGTGGATCATAGGGCCGAGATCGATCCCTATGGTCACCTGGTTATCTCTGGCCGCCTTCGCGGCGGTGATCCCCAGCCGCTTCCCTCTTTCTTGGGGATGAAGCAATAAGTCCACGTTCGGATCCTCACAGGCGGCCCGGTCGATTCGTTCGGGTCCGCCACAGGCCGCCAAAAAATCGAACCTGGATCTCAGAGCGGCCGTGCGGCTGTGAAGAGTCCTGGGGCTGCTGGCTACCAGCTCCACGCCCCGGGCAACATCGATCTTATCTATCTTTTCCGTGGCACCGGCACCGAATAGCGGTCCGTTGGTGGCCCTGTTACAGATTATCATCCCAGAGTAGCCCAGACGTCTCGCCACCAGAGCTAGCCTGCTGGGAGAGTCCGAGCCCTCGGGTAAAGAGCGAACGTCACACTCGTAATAGCTCATAGGATCTCTCCGGCGATCTTCACGGCTTTCTCCCGCCGGGCAGGATAGGTCTCCAGATGGATGCTGACATGGATGACGTCGGCTTGATCGGTGAGACGGACCTCGCTCTCATAAGCTGCCTGTTTGTCCAGGCGAAGGTAGAGATGGCACTTCTCGTCCACCCTTTGGTCCAGCTCGTCATGCAGCCGGTCCAGGTCGTTCCCGGGAAGCTGTTCGCGGAGCCTTTCCAAGAACTTGAGCCCCCCCATCTTCTCCAGAACGGACTCGAGTATTGCCAGACGGTTGCCGTAATGACCGATCACCCTTGTCGAGGATATGGACTCTGGTGGAACGAAAAGGGAAAGGGCCTTCCTGACCTTATCTTCGTCCTCCGTAGAGGCGACGAAGGCTCGAAAGGTCACACGATGTATCACTTTCCTTTACCGTCGTGAGCCCTTATGCTGGGGCGGATCTTCTCCGTACCGATCCCTTTATTTCTCAGGCCACGCCCGCGCTTGCCAGCACTGGTTTTGCCCCGCTCTGCCCTGCCGGCATGGCCCGGGCTGGCGATCCAGCCCAGATCGCGGTCTGCTTTTATGGCCGGATGGTTGGGATCGACCATGATCACCTCGAACCACTTATGCTTACCATCCTCACCGACCCAATAGGAATTGAGGACCTCCATGTTGGGGTACTTTCTGCTGGCCCGCTCCTCCGCGATCCTCTGGAGGCTCTTTGCCGGGGTGATCTTATGCATGCCCATATGCTTGGTACGTCTTCCCCGCATGTACCTGGACTTGCGCCGTCCACCGCGCCTGATACTAACCCGGACCATGGTTATCCCCTGTTTGGCCTTGTAACCCAGGGACCTGGCCCTGTCCAGCCGGGTGGGACGCTCGATCCTCAGTACAGTCTTCTGCCGCCGCCACTCTACGAGCCGTTCTATCCTCAGCTCGCCTACGTAGCTGTTCCCTGGTGTTTTCCACGCATCGCGGATGTATCCATAAAAAGATCTCAATCACTTCACCTCGGCCTGGTTCGACCATTTATCGGTCACATTCCAGAAACCGCCCCACCTCTCCGGTCATAGCAGATAAACCTTTTCCGGGTTAGAGCCGCTCCGAGAGGAGCCACCTCGGAGGGTCGGAGCTGGCCAAGGTGAAACGGGACATCAGCTTGCCCTTGACCTTCACCCTGGTGTAAATAAGCTGTTCCCCGTTCTTCGTCTCCAGGAGGGCCCTGAGAGGTTCCATCTCCTCGTCGGAAAGCTCGATCAGCCCCTCACCTCCGGAGAGCCAGTTGAAGACCCGGACCCGGTTGACCTTTCGGACTCTCTTCAGGGTGCTGACGTCTGCGCTCTCGTCGACGTAGACGCTTTTTTTATCCTGAGGTGACCAGCCTATCTGCCCCACTTCGACTTCCAAGACGGTTACCGGTATCTCTTCCCCTTCCAGCGGTTTGGGGTAGAGCTTGGTCAACCGGTTCAGTCTGGCGCCGGTGGACCTGCTGAGTTTCAATCGTCTCGGCCCCATCGTCCGGAGAACAGCTATATGTTCCGGGACTCGTAGTCCATCCTCTGCTTGAGGATGCATCTTCCACCTCTTACCCCACCCAGAGGATGCTTGGGCGTTCCCATGGAGTTCATGCACCTGGCCATCACCGCGGCCCCTCTGGCAAGGCCGTCGTCCACGAAGACCACGTTCTTCTCGGGCTCGTCGTAAAGCCCGAGCTTCACAATCTCCTCCAGGATCAGGGCCGGCTTCTTCCCGCTGATCCCCGCTCGACCGGTGATCCCTATGGCGGTCTTGTCGGTGGCCAGTCCTTCATCCATGGCGACCCGGATCATCCGTCTGGCTGCCAGTGCCGCGGCCACATCTATGGCTCCGAAGAGGGTCTTCAGGCCCCTATCCCTGTAGATCTCTCCTCCTATCTCGGAGAGCCTGTGAAGTTTGCTACCGTTCTCTCCCACGTCACAGCCGATGAGCACCACCCCTATCTGTTGCGCTGCTGCAGGATCTACGGGAACGCTACCGTACCTGGTTCTGCCTACGGGCACCTTCTCGATCATGGTCTGCTCGTCTATCATCGCGCCGTATTCCCTGGCGTTCTTATCGATCTTGATCTTCTTCTGCTCGAAGATGTCCAGGACAGTTCCCTTCTGAGGATCGACCAGACCTGTTCCCTGGATCACAGCATCGGGTACCGCCCCCGCCAGGCCGCAGAAGTTGCCGATGGTGCTGGCGTAGGGCAAATCGGCGCTGGTGATCCTCCCGTCCAAGGTGGTACCGAAGTCCAGACAGAGGCAGGGGTTGCGGAAGTCCACGTCGGTCCATTTGCTTCCTTCCTTTATGCCTGCGGTGGCCAGCTCGCCTTCCATCTCGTTGGCCACGATCTCTACTCCTGTGGAGCCTTTGGGTGGGAAGACCGAGGCCACGGGACCGTTGAATACTATCTTCTCTATCTGGCTGTAGGGTTTGAACTTGCCTATGATGTTCTGGATGGACATGGCGGGGGTCATCAGCCTGGGTGGCACACCGGCGATCAAACACCCGTCGGCCAGGGCCTGTACGAAGATGCCCACCTCGTCGGGTGAGTCGAAGCCTGCCACCACGCCGGTGGACCGGACCACGAAGTGAAGGTCTTTCTTCAGGTCCAGCCTGGCCTTCTGGTGGCTCTCCAGTAGGGTATCTCTTACCAGCTCGGCGACCGAGTCTCTGGTGAGAGGTGTGCCGCAAAGTGTTCTTCCGAAGACCTCTTCATCGGGTCTGGGCGGTCTGACATCTCTCGTCATCTTGATCGTCTTGTTCACTATCTCAGTCTGGCCGTATTTCATGTTGGTAGCGGTGAGGATGGACTTGGTGGTACTGTTTCCCACCTCGACAGAGGCTACTATGTAGTAAGCCTTGCGTCTCAGGTCCAGATAGTTGATAGGAGGGCTTTCTGCAATTCTGGGTCTGGGTTTTGATCTGAAGAGACGACGAGTGATGCTCATGATATGTCGGACGAACTTTCAGGGCATAAACTCTTCGGAAGACACATCGAAAGTTTGATCTGGAGGCAGATGACCAGTCTTTCCGTGTACTCTGTGATAGTGGTGGGCGCAGGACCGGCTGGAAGTTGCGCGGCACGGTTTATCGCGTCCCGGGGCCATGACGTTCTCCTCGTCGACAGGAAAGAGAGGGTAGGGCTGCCCAAGCAGTGTGCGGAGGGTCTATTTCGGTCATGTTTTTCGGAGTTCTCCATGGATCCCGGGAACTTCATCTCCGGGATGGCTCGTTACTTGGAGGTGATCTTCCCCAATGGTACCGGCTATCGGGTCGAAGACGATATCTGCATGCTGGACAGGCCCCGTTTCGACCAGCACCTCCTCGGGTTGGCAGGGTCGGCCGGCGCCGAGATCATGTTGGGTCGGAAGGTCGGACGCGTCGATCCCCAGACCGGTGAGATCCATCTCCAGAACGGAGAGATCCTTGAAGGCAGGGTAATAATCGGGGCGGACGGTCCCAGCTCCAGTGTGGCCAGGTCCCTGGGCATAAGAAATTGGCTGATCCCTGCAGCTCAGGTGGAGATGACCTGGCCCGAAGACGACGCCATCTACGCCTACCTGGACAAAGACCTGAGCCCCTATTCCTGCTGGATCTTCCCCAAGAACAAGAGAGGCACGGCCAACGTGGGCTGCTTCGGCACGGCGTCCATCTTGCGTCGTTTCATCTCCAGGTACCGGATCGAAGGTGAGATCCTGAATAGGAACGGGGGCGCCATACCCTTGGGCCCGTTGCCCAGACTTCAGAAGGGCCGGGTTCTCCTCATCGGGGACGCCGGTGGCCTGACAAACCCCTTCACCGGTGGCGGACTATATCCCGCGGCCCGGTCGGCGCGGATCGCGGCAGAGGCCGTAGACCGGTTTTTTGCGGGCGAGAAGCTGGACTACGAGTCCCGGGTGCGAAAAGACCTCATCGCCAGCGACGTGCACATGCGAGCCAGGACTCTCCTGGCCAGCCTCTCCAACGAAGAGCTGGACGAGCTGGGCCGGGGCATGGACGGGTTGGTCTTTCCCGGGGTGAGGTTCACCTCCGGACCGTCACTGATCTGGAGGGTGCTGCGCCATCCGGGGATGATGAAGATGAAGTATCTGCCGCTGCTGGAGGTTATCCTGAGGTACTGCCTGGCTGGGAAGGTATGGTGATCTCTATCCATCAAACATGGAGAGAGCGCGATCCGGTAGGTCTACCTTCTCGCGGCCTCCAGCTTTGTATCGATGGATATATCCTTGTCCCGGCGGTTGTCTATCTTCACAGACGTTATGATCCGCCGTACGCCCGACCGTGCCAGCGCCTCGTTCGCCTCCTCGATCACGTCGAATATCTCTCCCAACGACTCCGCCTCCAGAGAGGTGGACATGGGGCCGGGAAGGAACCGCAACCCCGATTTTTCCAGCACCTTGTACACCTCTTTGACGTACCGGCTGGCACTGGTTCCGGTGCCCATGGGCACCATGCTGAACTCGGCGATTATCATGATATACCCTCGGGTCCCTAATCTACAAGAAAATCCTCCCTTCGGTCGGATTGCCATGAAAATGACGACCCATACTGCCTGTGCCTACCGATTTTCATTCTTCGGGCATGAGACTGAGTATCATGAACATTTACTTCGCGGGATCTTAGTCCCAAAATCTAAACGGCCTATGCTGCCCATATCAATTANNGGTATCATGGGCATTTACTTGAGCACATAAAGTTATGCTTTATGTACTATAAAAAAGTTTCATATCATCCGAGATGCCCGTGAGCCGCGGTTCGTATTGGAAGAGGATAAAACGCAGCGGATCGTCGTTGCAGATCGCATATCTCGTGTGAAACGAGTAGCTAGAGCGGAACCCATATAAACTATCCTGTTGTGCGACTCCGAACGATAGTTGTATCGATTAAAGGTCGTGGTTGTCTGATCAATTATTTCAAGATGTTGCGCATCAACGATTGGGTTAAGTTCTATATGCCCATCCCCTTGTTGGGCGCATTTTTGGCGCATGGTGCGCCGAGCCAGGTCTTAATTATAACAATAATATATCTATGTCTTATCGGTTACGCCTTTGTGGTGAACAATTATTTCGATGTTGAGATCGATAGGCTGCACCGCCAAAAGGTGGAATGCAACAAGAACCCTCTTGCAAACGGGATGGTGAGTAGGAGGGGCGTCCTGGTGCTCATGCTCTTGCAGATCGCCGTCGCCCTCGTCTGTTCACTTCTGTTGAGCGAGGCGGGATCGGTCCTTGTGGTGCTGAACCTTCTGCTTGTCACCGCCTACTCTGCCAGCCATATCAGGCTCAAGGAGAGGCTTGGGTGGGATATAATCTCCCACGGCCTGATGTTCGGAGCGGTGCCTTTCCTGGCCGGGTTCTCGCTATCTCAGGGCAGGCTCACCGGTGAGATCGTCTTGCCGTCCGTATTCTTCTTCGTGATCGCCTCTGAAGCGCTGCTCGCTCATCAGATAACGGAGTACGCAGAGGACGTAAAGGCGACCAACACCACCGTGACCATGATCGGCCAGAAGAAAGGCTTATCTCTGCTCGGCGCCTTCGTTGCGGCGTCCCTTATGATACTTTCTGTTATAGCGTACCAGCATCAGGTACCTCTACTGGCGGTGGCGGTGCTGGCCTGCTATCTATTGGTCTATCCGACTTATTCATGCAGAGGTGTATTCTTTGATATCGGTTATCGTGCCAGCACTGAATGAGGCACCTCAGATAGAGTACTGCTTAAGATCGCTGAACGATCAGAGCATCGACAAGGGGTGCTACGAGATCATAGTCGTCGATGGGGGCTCGGTGGACCAGACCTGCTCCATCGCAGAGAGGTACGCAGATAAGGTGATCGTCCAGACAGATCCGGGGATAGGCGGCGCCAGGAGAAACGGGGCCGAGGCCGCATCTGGCCGGGTTTTGGCATTTACCGATGCCGATACAATCCTGTATCATAACTGGCTGGAGGTCATAAACAGAAACCTGAGGCGGCACGAGGCCAGCACCGGACCTGTCATCTTCCAGGATAGCAGCATCAGAACGGAGCTTCTGGGGGCCTGGCGGCGGTCATACAACTTATTAAACATCATAAATTTTTATTACTTGATAGGCTCCAACATGGCGGTCAGAAGCGATACCTATCGCAGGATCGGTGGACACAGCAACATATCCCTCCTAGACGACTACGATCTCTCTCGGAAGCTCTTCAGGAACGGGTCCGACACGGTCTACGACCCGGAGCAGACGGTCTACACGTCTTCCAGAAGGACCACCAAGCTCCTGACCTATGGGCTGACGGTGGCCTACGGCCATTACAACTATCTCGTCGCAAAGGATTACGAGAAGCTGCTGAACTATCCCAAGGTGGACGAGATGACGGTGAGAGACATCCTGAAGGAGAACCGGCTGGGAAGAAACGTTCTCGACTCGGTGGGGAATATCCAGTCTTCTCTCCAGCTGACCATCAGAAAGATCACCTGAAGCTGTCCGCCGCGAGCCATGGAGATCGGCGAGTATGACCAGACCCGACCCTTACAAGCATCGTATAGACCGGTACGATGAATGGTTCGAGATAAACCAACATGCTTATCGGTCAGAGCTCCAGGCAATGAGGGCTCTGCTTCCCCAAAAAGGCGATAGACTCGATGTCGGAGTGGGGACGGGTAGGTTCGCCGCGCCCCTGGGTGTCGCCCTGGGACTGGACCCTTCCCGGGCCATGATGGCGGAGGCTCGCCGCCGGAGGGTAACGGTCGTGGAGGGCATCGCCGAGTCTCTCCCTTTCAAAGATGCCAGGTTCGATCAAGTGCTCATGGTCACCGTGGTCTTCTTATTGGAGAACCCTGATGCTGCCTTCAGAGAGGCTCGCCGGGTCCTGAAGCCGGGAGGGGCCCTGGTGGTGGGTTTCATCGACAAGAACAGCGACCTGGGCGCGGTATACGAGAGACGCGGAGACGAGAGCACCTTCTATGGAGGGGCGCGCCTCCTCTCACCTGAGGATATGAGCACTCTTCTGAAGGGAGCCGGGTTCCGGGACCTCGCCTTCGTGCAGACCCTCTTTCGGCTCCCGGAAGATCTGGACGCGGAAGATCCGGTTGAAGCAGGATACGGCCGCGGTTCCTTCGTGGTGGTCCGGGGTCAGAGATGATAATCCATTACGCTCGCATTTATAGTCCTGAACGCTAAGTTTGATACTTATCCGATGCGCAAGACGATCCCGGTCCAAGAAAACGCTGGCCTTGTAGCGGATGACTTCTTTGAGAGGCTCCACTAAGTATCAAGTCTAACCTGACATAGGTTCATATGACCCTCT
>DAOG01000089.1 GCA_002501765.1 Methanosaeta sp. UBA204 | reverse complement strand
ACTAGATAATTAGACAGAGCCACTTATCTGGTGGCAGTCCCCTGAATATGGACCATAATATTTCCATCGTCGAGTTTCTGGCCGGTTACGGCTTTGATCTTCTGAATCCCAAGGCTATGGTGAAGGCAGAGGAAAAGGGAGATAAGTGGTTCGATTTGGCGGTGATGATTGCTACGGATCACGAAGACGCCTTTTTGAAGGGGTTTCTGGGTTACATGTATAGGTTATCCGACGAGAGGAACGGTAGAGAGAAGGGCATGGACTTGAAAGAGGCTGATCAGGTATTCCTTATGAACAAGAAGCTTCGAAGCAGGGTTTCAGACCTATTCGGGCTGAAGATCTATGAGGGTGTCTTCATAGGATCTCTGAATAACCACGCCGTTCGGTTCTTCACAGGTGGTTGGCTGGAGGTATTCATCTGGGGATTGCTTCGCATATTCGAGGGTAACGATATTTGGGATCTCCATATGGGCATAAACTTTGGGAAGAAGGGGCGTCCTTCCAACGAGGTGGAGAACGAGTGGGACGTGACCTTTATGAGGGACCAGTCTCTCTGCATAGTGGAGTGCAAGACGGGAGAGCAGGGACAGGATCCGACCGGAAACGATACCCTGTACAAGCTAGAGGCCATAAAGAACCAGCTTAAGGCAATACGTGTGCGATCCTATCTTGCCACGACAGCATCGAACGTCTTGAATAGAGAAGGTCAGATCAAAAAGCACATCACCAACAGGGCACGTATCTACAACTGCAAGATTATTCCTGGATGGACCATCCGGGAGCTGGCCGATATTTATCTCTCCAAGGATCCGCGCCTCACCCAGCAAATCGCTGAGGTATTCGAGCTTAGCCAGGAGGCATCCCCTTGAACTACATCTTCTACCCCATCGGCGTCGATCGCCCGATATCACCAGAAGATTCGCTCCCACCCTTACCAGATATCCCCCGAGGCGCCCTTGTAGTCGTAGAAGGCCGGGCGCCGATCTGGCGCTATGGCATGGCATTGCACATGCTCCACGGCTCTCCTGCCGGTGCGGTGGCTTTCTACGATCCCCGCCTGGGAGCGGTAGTTGTGGCAACTCACAGCCCATCTTGGTCGGTAGGCGAAATTGTCGACGTACCGACCCCGACAGTAGATAAGAATTTATAGATTGAACAATATTTACCAGATAGTCCTGGTCACAGTTCTGGATATACGCCCCCGTCCCGGCCCGGGCCGTTCGAACCAGACGGATGGTGGGGTCAGAAAGCGAATGAGCTCAAAGCGACGCGACTGACCCACGACCGAATTAGCATAGCAAATGCTCGCATCATTAAGTATCTTTATTTATTATTAATGACCTGTACATCTTCGAGGGGGTTTTAATCCTTGATTCAGAACGAAAAGGAGTATGACGGAGAGGTTCCCGACCTCATCCCAGCCAGGATGCTCAACGAGTTCACCTACTGTCCCAGGCTCTGCTACATCGAGTGGGTCCAGGGAGAGTTCGTAGACAGCGCGGACACCGTAGACGGCCGTTTCCAGCACAGGCGCGTCGATGCAAAACCAGACAAGCTACCCGACGAGCAGGAGACCTTCCACGCGAGATCAGTATACCTGACGGGTCCCGATATGGGCATCACCTGCAGGATAGACCTCCTGGAGGGCGAAGGAAACCAGGTCACTCCGATCGACTACAAGCGAGGAAAAGCGCCCAAGATCCCCGAAGGCGCCTACGAGCCGGAGAGGGTCCAGCTCTGCGCCCAGGGCCTGGTTCTCCGGGAGAACGACTTCGACTGTACCGAGGGCGTGATCTACTACGTCCGATCCAAGCAGAGGGTGACGATACCTTTTGACGACGATCTCGTAGACAGGACGAAGGAGCTGATAGCCGCCCTCGGGGAGATGGCCCGGGGTGGAGAGATGCCTCCTCCTCTGGAGTATAGTCCGAAGTGTGTGAGGTGCTCTCTGGTTGGGATATGTCTTCCGGATGAGGTCAACATCTTAAGAGAAACAGAGAAAGAGGGCGCCGAGCCGCCTGGTCGTGTCCGGCGACTCCTTCCTGCCCGGGACGACGAGATCCCGGTCTACGTTGTAGGCCAGGGTCAGACGATCCGAAAGAGGGGCGACCGCCTGGAGGTATGGTCCCGAGAGGAAGGGAAGGTCAGCGATGCGAAGCTCAGGGAGGTCTCTCAGCTCGCCCTCTACGGTGGTGTGGGGATTACCACACCGGCGTTGGTGGAGCTTCTACAGAGGGGGATTCCCGTATGCTACTTCACCCATGGCGGGTGGTTCTACGGGATCTCCCAGGGCACGAGCCATAAGAACGTTGAGCTGAGGATGCGTCAGTTTCAGTGCGCCGGAGAGAAGATGCGGTCGCTGGAGCTGGCCAGGATGTTCGTATCGGGAAAGATCAGGAACTGCAGGACGTTGATCCGGCGGAACGACTCTTTGGCGCCGAAAGAGATACTGGGCAACATGGGCAGCCTGATCAGAGAGGCCGAAGAGGCCAGAAGCGCCGAGAGCCTTCTGGGAATATAGGGAGCGGCGGCCCAGGCTTACTTCTCTCGATTCGATCACCTGCTCAAGACCGAAGTAGAAGGTTTCTCTTTCGAGAACAGGAACAAGCGGCCGCCCAAAGACCCGGTGAATGCTGTGCTTTCATATCTCTACGGTATCCTGGTCAAAGATCTCTTCGTGACCCAGCTCTCCGCAGGCTTCGACCCTTATCTGGGGTTCTATCACCGTCCCAGGTACGGCCGACCTGCTCTGGCCCTGGATATGATGGAAGAGTTCCGGCCTCTCGTCGCCGATTCGACAACGATCACCCTCTTCAACAACGGTGAGCTCTCGGAGAAGGACTTCGTCCGCAGAGGACTTGGGGTCTCGTTGACGCCCAAGGGGAAGAAGACCGTTGTAGCAGGTTACGAGAGAAGGATGAATACCGAGATATCTCATCCGCTCTTTGGATATAAGATCAGCTACCGGCGCGTCCTGGAGGTCCAGACCAGGCTCCTGGCCAGAGTTATCTTCGGAGAGATACGGGAGTACCCACCTTTCTGCACGAGGTGAGGTTTATGAGCGGTTTGAAGAGCTATATCGTCAGCTACGACATAATGGATCAGAAACATCTTTACCGGGTCCACAAGACCATGAAAGGATTCGGGGACCCGCTGCATTACTCGGTATTTCGCTGTGATCTCTCGTCCAAGGGCCGGGTAGAGCTGGTCGTGGCTCTAACCGATATCATAAAGCATGACGAAGATCGGATAATGATCATCGATCTCGGTCCCCTGGACGGAAGTGTCGAGAGGCGTATAGAGTTCATGGGAGTTCACCCGCCGAGAAGAGACCGTGAGGCGATCATCGTGTGATCGTTTCGAGAGGTGAGGTGATGCAAGGATCTCCGGCGACCGCTCGAAAAGGCGCATGGTGGTGAATATCATGTCGAAATAGAGGAGACCATGTCTGAAAAGGGACGGCAAAGCCAATCTGCTCGAAAACGGCGGCTAATTTCCATGGCTGAAAAGTCGTGGCTCCATTGAAAACTAGAAAGAAGAAGCGGCTCTTAGCCCGGGCAGAGGCCCGCTGGCAAGAGCAGGTCGCAAACGATAAGGGCGCCGCATCGATGATAAGAGAGGACAGAGATGCCAGATAGAACCGCTCTGGATTCGAGCGTCATCGCCGCCATCTTCTTCAGAGAGGACGCATCCCCTCGATCATCGAAGTCTGCACGCTGTTTGATAAATGAGAAGATTATTATTGGCTCCCAGGTGATCCAATGGGCGAAAAACCAGCTGGGAGAGCTATTTTGAAATAGGCTCAAACTTGACTTTCAAAGAAGCGCAAATCGGCCCCTAATTTTTATTGAAAACCATTAGCAGCTGGACGTGTTGCCGTTCCATAATGTGTATGGCCTGACTTTTGATATCGACATAATGCCTTAATGCATACCGATTAACCTGACAATGTCGCATTAGAGGTAAAATCGATAACAGTAGGCAGTGGGAGCTTCAGATATATTTACAAAATATATAAAAATATCAGTAGCCTCTATTAGGGGTCCAATGTGACAATGTAGAGTCAAAACCAACAACTGTTTATACTGGTATGGCTTTAAGTAAATCAATAGCAAGAGCGCTTATGTTTTGACAGGCCATACATTGATTGGGTTGCTTGATATTGTTTTTCACTGCATCTTTGAAAGTCAAGATTGAGAATACCTAAGGGAAAAGATTTGTATGCACTTCACGAAATGGCATCAGAATTATTTGAGTCTTGTATAGAGAAAAAGAACGAGTTGTTTTTACCATCTGTAATTCCAATAGAGGTTGGAGCAGTACTCTCTAAGATATTACCGCAAGAGCTTGCGAGAGAGGGAATAGGAAAGTTATTGGCAACTGCTAAGGAAGTGTATCCTTTCACTGACGACACAACTTTGAACTATGTATATTCGATTTCCTCAAATATTTACTTTGAAAAGGCTTTGGAGAATTCACTGAAGCTTACAAGGATTGCAAAAGATGAAAATAACAGTTGGGTACCGGGATGGAAAGATAAGAAAGAAGCGATGATGGGTGGAATGGATGTTTTCGTGCTGACATATGCAGAGTTGAAGGAGGCTGTGTTGATTACGAATGACTGGGCATTGTGGTATGTTGCATGGAAAAGAGGAATTATATGTTATTGGCTATATGGGTTAAGTGGGGAGCAGGTGTCCAAAATTACGAATGATGTAAAAGTTGATTATCCTGACTGAGCGTTGAGATGAAAAGAGAACATGCCAGATACAAGAGAATCGCCGGTGAGAGAAATGGTGAAGGAGCTAAAAGAGTTTGGCATTGACGTGTATGGGCATGATCCTTTGCTTCGTAAGGAGGAGATAGAGAGGTTTAGAGTGAAGGCTTTAAACGAACTAGATGTGAAAATGGATTGTGTGATTGTGGCTGTTGCGCATGATGAGTTTGGGAGGATGCTCTGAGGTCCGCGGGGCATCTGAGTCCCGGATTGCACCGGAGACGGTAGGATGGTTCCAGGGAGGAGCGGTATGATATCCACGAACGACAAGACCGTATGCGTCATCGGCTTAGGCTATGTAGGACTGCCCTTAGCAGAAGCCTTCTCAAAGCATTTGAAGACGATAGGCTTTGACATAGATGGAGAGAAGCTAGAGGGGCTAAAAAGAGACAACAACGAAGAGGGGTTGGAGTTCACCACAAACCCAACGAGGATAATAGAAGCGGACTTCGTCTTGATCTCTGTTCCCACACCCGTGGCAAAGTCGAAAGAGCCGGATCTATCTTACG
>DAOG01000127.1 GCA_002501765.1 Methanosaeta sp. UBA204 | reverse complement strand
TACGACATTACTTAGATGACAGGATACTAGGGCCAGTTCGCATACGGCTCGTTGAGGGTTCCCGACAGGGTTGTAGCGGTGGTTCCCATAAATCTCCATATCTCCGTAGACATACCAACGCCGCCATCGAGTGCATCCTCATCATCTCACCTTGCCTCTGGCCAGCGACGCCAAGACCCCCGCCGCGCAGAGCACCACGAATATGGAGAATATCGCCCTGGCGCTCCTCAGGAACTGGAGATGATACTCGGGCGTGATCTGGACCCTTCCTACGATCAGCGCCAGGGCGGTCATGGCGATGGCCATGCTCATCATCATCCCCAAGGAGCGCATGGTTCCCACCATGCCCGAGGCCACCCCGTAATACCTCTTATCCACGGAGCTCATGATGGCGTTGGTGTTGGGCGAGGAGAATAAGGCGAATCCCAGACCCAGGAGGACCAAGACGGAGATTATGTAGATCAGCTTTGTATCCTCGTTTAGAGAAACCAGGAGCGACAGCCCCACAACAGTTATCGCCATCCCGGCGGAGGCCACTATCCGGGGCTCTATCCTGTCCGAAAGCTTTCCCGCACCAGGTGAGAAGATGGCCTGCACCACGGGCTGGGCCACCAGCACCAGACCTGCGCTCCTGGGGTCGAGGTCTTTGATGTACTGCAGGTACAGACTCAGGATGAAGACCACCGCGAAAGTGGCGCCATAGCTTATCAGAGCCGCCAGGTTGGACATGGCGAACGCCCGGTTTTCCCGGAAGAGACCGACGTCCAGGATGGGACTATCCGACTTCATCTCCCAGCGGAGGAAGACCACGAGCCCCAGGATGCCGAGAAAGACGAACCACATGCCTGCAGGGGACGGTAAAATGGTGAACCCGTACATCACAGAGAAGAGCACGAAGGCGTAGATGATAGACCCCACCCAGTCGAACTTCTCGCCAGCTGCTTCGACCCACTCTCCTTTTAGCTTCCAGATTATGAGAGCGATCACTCCCACACCCAGGGGCACGCTCGCCAGGAAGATGCTCCTCCAGCCCAGATACTGGGTCAGAACCCCACCCAGAAAAGGGCCCAACGATAGACCCACATAGACCGCGGTTACGTTAATCCCCAGGGCTTGCCCTCTCTCCCCCGGAGGGAAGACCGAGGTGAGCAGGGCAACCCCTGTGCCGAAGATCATGGCGCTGCCTATCCCATGAAAAAACCGGAAGGTTATCAGCATCATCGAGGTGTACGGGAAGGCGGAGAGGAAGGAGAAGACGGTAAACACCACCATCCCCCAGACGAAGAACTTCTTCCGCCCGTAGATGTCCGCCGCCCTCCCCAGGGGAACCATGAAGATGGCGAGGGCGAGGAGATAGGCGGTAGCCACCCAGCCCAAGAGAACCGCGTCCATGGAGAACTCCTCTCCTATGGCGGGAAGGGCGATGTTGATGGACGAGTTCATAAATGCAGGAAGGAAAGAGGCCATTGTGGCGACGAACAGCACGCAGTTTTTGCTCTTGGCTTCGCCCATGATTATCTGGAGAACGCGCCGTCGCTATTTACTCTCTATCCTATGGAAATGCCCCTGCTCAAGTAAACGTTAGCTTACGCTAGAAGATACTTCGTGGCAACGAGGTTGAAATACCTGGTCGTTCTACCGATCTATCGGAGTCTATCCCTTTGCATCCCTGGATATACGAGCACTACGTGGAGCCGATCCTCCTCGATACCGGTTACAACCCGGTGAATACACTGACCTGGGCGTTGATCCTGGGTCTGATGATAGCCATCATCATCAGGCTCTTCCGGCGGATGGACCTCGAGCTGGACGAAAGCCTGGTGATTCACACCATACCCTACATCCTGGCAGGATCAAGCCTCCGGGTGATCGAGGATGCGGGACTGGTGGCGCCATCCGCCAGTTATCTGCTCATAACCCCTCTCATCTATTTCCTTGTATCTCTGGTGACCTTGACCTCGCTCTTCCTCACCAGGAGCGCCTTCGGCAGCCGGTGGATGAGGGTCTACGCCCTTATAGGTCTAGCCTGGACCACGATCAACCTTGCGATCTTGGCCACACTCGGCGCGGAGAGGCTCTGGGCTCTGGTGGTCATACTGGGCCTGGGGTCGGCGTTCACGGGAGCGCTTTGGGCGCTCAGATCGCCCCTTAAGCTCAAGTTTCTGGAGACGAGACAGAACATGTTGATACTCTTTTCTCATCTCTGGGACGCCAGCTCCACCTACATCGGCATCGACCTTCTCGGATATCACGAGAAACACGTGATACCCGATCTCCTCATCAGGATCACCGGCACCGCTTTTGTGATGTACCCTCTCAAACTGGTCATCCTGCTACCGGTGCTCGGCCTGATCGATGACGTCCTCCGAGACGACCCCCAGCTGAAGAACTTGACCAAGCTGACCCTGCTCGTTCTCGGCCTGGCCCCTGCTCTGAGAAATACCATCCGGCTGGTTCTGGGGGTATGACAAAGATAAGATGAGGTCTGCCGAGAATCAAATCAGCCGCGGACCTTGCGGACCTCCAGCTTCTCTCCCTGGTCCAGCCTTCGCAGTATCTGTCTGGCCATATCCGAAGACTTGGCCATCCTGATATCGCCTCTCCTGCCCACGGTCGCTGTGAAGACCATCTCGTTGCCTACGTACACCTCCAGGGCCTCCCCGGCCAGCTCGTCCCCGATCCAGATTATGAGGTGGCGGGCGGTCTCTTCAAACTCCGGAGAGAATGCAGGACCGCTCTCCATGGACTGAACGTCTATGTGCATCCCCAGCGACTTCTCGATCTTCTCGATGTTCTTTCCCGCCTTGCCGATCACCTTGGCGGCCTCCCCTTCCGGAACCCACACCCGTACGCTGGAATCGCTGAGCATCTCCACCTCGAAAGGCCCTTTCAGATGTCGAGACATCTCTCTCTCGATCTGGCGGGAAGCCAGATCCCATGAGGCAGGCTTCCTGCTGCCGCCCTTGGCAACAGGCATGACCACTATCTCGTTGCCATAGGTGTACATCTCGTACTCCACCTCGCCCGACTCGAAGTTTTTCACCACGATCACCGGCCTGGCCAAATCGGCCTCGATCATGCCCGTAGGTACCTTAACCACGAACTCCACGTCCAGAACCCCGGTGACCTGGCCTTTCTCCACGAAGACCACGGTGTCCACGACCTGGGGGATCATGCCCAGGTCGACCCTCCTGATGAACCTCTGGAGGGCGTCGATGGCCTTGTTGGCGTGGACTACGCCGATCATGCCCACCCCGGCCAGCCTCATATCGACGAATACCTCGAAGTCTTTGGTCTTCCTCACCTCGTCGTAGATGGTGTAGTCGGGACGGACCAGGAGCAGGATGTCTGCCGAGGCCTCCATGCTCCCCTCGAGAGGGCCGTACTGGGTGATCTCCGGAGGTACCTGGAGGTCGCGGGGTGATTCCAGGGTTTTGACCACGTAGTTGCAGTCGAGGAGGTACTTGGCCACTCCTGCGGCGAGAGTGGTCTTTCCAGAACCTGGGGGACCGGCGATCATTATGCCTCGCTGACCCTCCCTCAGACGGGCCTTCAGCTCTTCGGCATGCTTGTAATCTTCCAGATCCACTTTGACTATCGGACGGACAGCGGTTACCTCCATCCCGTCGGAGAAGGGGGGCTGGGCGATGGCTATTCTCATGGGCCCCATCTGGATCACGGTAGCCCCGGTCTTCTCTATCTCGATGTGTGCGTTGGGGTCAGCCTTGGTCCGATCGAGGATCTCCCTAACGATATCTCTGAGCTCTCGCTCCCGAAGATCCCGGCGTCCTATATTGGTCAGGTTGAACTCGCCCACCTGGCCGCGCTTTGCCATGGGTGGTGCGCCTTCCTTGAGATGTACGGATAGGGTGTCTGGGGTGAAATACTTGTCCAGGGTGAGCGGCTTGATACCGTTTCTCTGGGGCCGGATGTACTCTACATCGATCCCCATGGCCTCGGCCACCCTGGACTGTATCGAGTCACTGGTCAAGAAGAACGCGTCCATCTCCAGGGCGACGTCCCTGATCATGGCGTCGATCTCTCCACCACCGGCCAGCTTTATCTGGTCCAGGTCAGGCCTCATGCCCACGTACTCCAGCTCGATCTTGCCCGACTTGGCGAACTCCGATAGCCTGCGGAGTTCTTCCAGCCCCTTGATCCCTATCTCGCGGCCGTGGTTGGCCTGGGCCTCGAGCTCCGCTACCACGGCCTCGGGGATCACCACACGTTTGCCCAGAAACTCTCCAGACTTGATCTTGGTAGATATCCTGCCATCGATCACCACGCTCGTATCCGGTACTATACAAGATACCATCTTAATAAACATCCTTCGAAAAGTTATTTGCCATTTATCGATCTAACAAGAATTATATGTAAACTATATCCATATCTCGCGTCTCGGCAATCTTCTCTAAGATCGCGTCTACACCCAGCTGACGTCTTATCTGGCGACCGATCATCACTACCATGGTCGTCTGACCGTGGTTCTGCACCGTCACTATCTTGGCACTATGCTCGCAAAGCTCCGGATCCAGTCGCCTCAACAAGCAGATCCAGATCCCGCTCTCCACGAAATCGCCGTTGGCTTTGTGCCCGAACTCTATGGAGACGTTCTCTCCCACCCGTGGCTCAATCCGAAGCTCCACGTCGTAGCTGGCAAAAAGCTTCCTGTCGTAGAGCTTCTTGCCGGCCAAGCCCGGGCGAAGGTCTTCTTCCACCACGGCTTCGGCCATCTCTTGCAGTTCCTTCTGCACCTCGTTAGAGTATTCCATGCACTTGGCTATGGTGAAGAAGGCCTGATGGTGTAGCATCTGCTTCTTGGCATGACAGTACTCGTGAGCCTCCACGATATCCAGGTCGTCTTCTACGGGAAAGAATGAAGTCGCGTAGTTATCGCAACCCTGGCACTTAAGGTCTATCAGAGTATCTCTATCCAGGAAAGGGGCCATGCCCTCGATGAACGCCAGGAGTTCGGCCATATGATAGTTGGTGCCTTTCGGTAAGCTCTGCTCGACCGCTTTTACGGCGAAGAGCAGCTCGTTATTATCATCTTTATCATTGCTCATACGAAGCTCGAATCCTTAAGGGCCTATCCCATATTAAAACGTGCTGATGATCGCAGAGATCTCCGAAAAGGCTATATCCAGTCATAGCCACAGACGGCGAGAGGAGGTCTGCGGTTGAAAGAGATTCGATTACACGGTCGGGGCGGTCAAGGAGCGGTTACCGCCGCCGAACTGATAGCTATCGCGGCGTTTGAAGATAAGAAGTTCTCTCAGGCCTTTCCCGCATTTGGTGTAGAGCGACGTGGTGCTCCGGTCATGGCATTTGCCCGGATTGCAGACCAACCAATCAGGGTCAGGAGCCAGATATACGAGCCTGATTATATCATAGTCCAGGATGTGACTCTCCTGGAAGTGGTCGATGTGGCCGGCGGTCTAAAGCCAGACGGGAAGATCATGATCAACACAGATAGACCCAAGGAGAAACTGGGCCTGGATACCGAAGCAGAGATAGTTACCATCGATGCCACCATGATCGCCCTGGAGGAGCTGGGAAGACCTATCGTCAATACCACCATGCTGGGAGCATTCTGTGGCGCTACCCGGGAGATCCGTCTGGAGAGCATGAACAAGGCGATCCTGGGTCGGTTCACAGGTGCCCTTGGAGAGAAGAACCTGAAAGCCATAGAGACCGCTTACGAGAGGGTGTCCCAATGACCAGATGTGAAGTAAGTATGGTGGTCGAGCCGGGCAGCACCCAGGTGACCAAGACCGGGGCCTGGCGGACGTTCGTACCGGTTATCGATCACGACAAGTGTATCAAGTGCAGTCTTTGCGAGATATTTTGCCCGGATAGCTGCATCCATCAGGTGGAGGGCAACTTCGTCCCCGATCTGGATTACTGCAAGGGTTGCAGTATCTGTGCCCATGAATGCCCCCGCGGGGCAATAGAGATGGTTCTGGAGGAAAAGTAATTATGATGAGAGTTGCGGAAGGTTCTTACGCCATAGCCGACGCGGTGAGATGTTGCTCACCAGATGTGGTATCGGTATATCCCATCACCCCGCAGACCCACATCGTGGAGCATCTGTCCCAATTCGTGGCAAACGGCGAACTGGACTGCGAGTACATCAATGTGGATTCGGAGTTCTCTTCGCTTTCATCGCTCATCGGCGCCAGCGCGGCAGGTGCCAGAACCTACACCTCAACCACCAGCCAGGGACTGGCGCTGATGTTCGAGGTTCTCTACAACGCCTCGGGAATGCGTCTGCCCATAGTGATGACCACGGTCAACAGGGCTCTGAGCGCACCGCTCAGCATCTGGAACGATCAACAGGACTCTTTCGGGGTCAGAGATTCCGGTTGGATCCAGCTCTATGCGGAGAACGTGCAGGAGGTCATGGACCTCACCCCGCAGCTCTACAGGATATCCGAAGACCCGGAGATCCTCACCCCATCCATGGTCTGTATGGACGGGTACATCCTCACTCACGTCTACGAGCCTGTGGAGTTCCTGGATCCGGAGCTGGTCAAGGAGATCTTGCCGCCCTTCAGTCCGGTGAACGTGCTCGATCCGGAGGATCCCAAGACCTTCGGAGCCTTCGCCGATCCCAGCTGGTTTACGGAGTTCAGGTACCTCCAGTACAAGGCCCAGGAGAGGGCCCTGGATCTGATAGGGAAAGTCGACAAGCAGTTCGAGGAGACTTTTGGCAGAGGTTATGGCGGTCTGATCGATACATATCGGACAGATGACGCCGAGATCCTGTTGGTGAGCCTGGGATCTATCGTGGGCACCATCAAGGATGCCGTGGACGAATTGAGGAAAGAAGGCATAAAGGTGGGACTGGTCAAGATAAGAAGCTACCGGCCTTTCCCGGTGGAGACGCTGAAGGAGGCTCTCAAGGACGCCAGCGTGGTCGCGGTGATCGAGAAGGATGTCTCGGTGGGGTACCAGAGCGCCCTTCTGACAGATATCAAGGGTGCATTGTACAACACGTCTATCCGGGTACCCATATCAGGGTTTGCCGCTGGTCTTGGTGGCAGGGACGTAGCCATGAAGCAGATCCGGAAGATAGTCGAGAATGCGTCCAGGGTGAAGGATGAAGGCTTAGAGTTAGAGACCGAGTTCGAGATCTTCGACGTGAATCCGGAGTGCCTTTAGGAGGATTATCAAATGCAAGAAAGTTTGTTTGCTCCTGGTCACAGGGCCTGTGCAGGATGCGGAATGCCCATAGTTATCAAGCTGGTTCTCGATGCTGCCGGACCGAATACCATCGTTGCCTCATCCACCGGCTGTCTGGAGGTCACCTCGACGCCATTTCCTGAGAGTTCCTGGAAGGTTCCCTGGATTCATTCCCTCTTCGAGAACCCTGCATCGGTGGCCTCGGGGATCGAGATCGCGTTCAAGAAGTTCGGGAGAACGGATATCAACCTCCTGGTGATCGCCGGCGACGGCAGCACCTTCGATATAGGCATCGGTTCCATCTCGGGGATGTTCGATCGGGGTCATAACATAACCTACATCTGTTACGACAACGAGGCCTACATGAACACCGGCGTCCAGAGGAGCGGGTCCACGCCCATCTACGCCAGCACGACCACCACCCCCATCGGCACCCAGAGCCCGGGCAACCTGGTAAGGAAGAAGGACATGCCCGCCATCGCGGTGGCTCATGGAGCGTCCTACGTTGCCACGGCCTCCATAGCCTATCCCGTGGACCTGAGGAGGAAGGTAAAACGGTCTCTGGAGATCAAAGGACCGGCTTATATCCAGATCAACGCCCCATGCATTACGGGATGGAGCTACGCCGATGGCGATACTATCGAGCAGGCCAAGTTGGTCGTGGAGACCTGTATCTGCCCGCTTTACGAGTATGTGGACGGTGAGCTGGTCGGCGTCAAGAAGGTGAGAAACAAGAGGCCGGTGGAGGATTACCTCAAGACCCAGGGCAGGTACAAGCACCTATTCCGCGCGGAAGGCGGTGATGTGTACATAGCCAATATCCAGGCCATAGCGGACAGGAACGCGGAGAAGTTCGGCCTCCTGGACTGAGGTTTTTTTCCATGTACGTGGGCAGGATAGTGGTTCTGGGCCGGACAAAAGGACGATCTTGGGCGGGCTACAGAGTATCTTCCCGGTCCTTTCCCAACCGCAGGACTTCTGTGGGTGACGGGTGTGTGCTGGTCGCGCCCCTCGACCTTCAGGACACGATGAAGAACCCTTACATCGCCTACAACTGTCTCCGCCTGGTAGACGACGCTGTGGTGGTGACCAACGGCACCCAGACGGAGATGATCGCGGAGAAGATCAAAGACGGGATGAAGCCGCTGGATGCTATCGCTATCAGCCTGGTAGCCTACGGGTACGAGAGGGACGAGCTGGAGACGCCCAGGATCGCGGGCGTGGTCAGAGGCGACCGGGGCTGGCTGGGGATAGCCCGGGAGAATGAGGTCCGGGTGAAGCGGTTCTCGCTGGAGGAGGACTGTGCCTTCATGGTGGCCACCTACAAGATGACCGACTTCCGGCCGGCGGATATCGCCGGAGACGGCGCGGTTCAGGTGGCCGAGGCGGCCTTCGACCTGCCCTTGGAGAGGCCGGTATGTTCTGCGGCGGCCTTCCGGTCAGGCAACTGGTACGAGATGGCGGCGTACAACCCGGAATAAGTTTTGAGGTCTGGAAATGGAGATAAATGGTGTAGAGATTGAGGACACCTTTGCGGAGGGTTTCCCCATAAAGGTGGCCAGGGTGCTGATCACGGCCGTTACCGAGCGCTGGGCTCTTGTGGCGGCCCGGGAGGCGACGGGGTTCGGCACTTCGGTAATTGGGTGCCCAGCCGAGGCGGGCATCGAGTGTGTG
>DAOG01000024.1 GCA_002501765.1 Methanosaeta sp. UBA204 | reverse complement strand
ACGCGCAAGGACTGCCTCATAGACCGATTCGAGTAACTTGACAATAATGGTGGACGATGCGGGTCTACTGCGTCAGCCCCGCCTGCCACTTGAGCATCTTCTCCTGGACCACGTACCTGAAAGTCCGGTCGATAAAGAGACCCAGAAGCCCCAACACGATCATGTAGAGAAGGACCATGTCCATCATGTGGAGGGAGTAGCAGTCCCAGAGACGATAACCGAGACCGCTCCTGGTGCTGGCTCCGAACATCTCCGCGGCGACGATACACATCCAGGCGATCCCCATGGCTATCCTGATCCCCGCGGCGATGGTGGGGAGGGCGGAAGGAAAGGCCACGTACCTGATCAGGTCGCGGCTCCTGGTGCAGCCGAGGACCATCGCAGACTCCACATAGACCCGGGGTACGTTCCTGAATCCCACGTAGGTGTTGATCAGTATGGGAAAGACCGCTCCCACGAATACTATGAAGCCTGCAGCCTGTGGGTTCAGGCCGAACCAGATTATGGCGAAGGGGATCCAGGCCAGGGGCGGGATGGGACGGATCAGCTCCACGATGGGATCGAAGACCCGGTTCGCCATCCTGGACCACCCCATGCTCATCCCTACGGGCATGGCCACCACCAGTCCTCCAATCATCCCGATGATGAAGTGGAGCAGGCTGACGGGAAGGTCCACATAGAGGATATCCTGCCAATGGTCCTGCAGTCCCTCCATCACCTGAATAAAGCTGGGAAGTATCAGGGTCTTGTCGATGGCCATGGCCAGAAGTTGCCATGCCACCAGCAGAACCAGGACAGAGAGGACCTCGATCCCGTGCTCCTCTATTGCCTCTTTGGCCTTCTCTACGGTATCCAGAACGAATCCTCCGTCTCTAGGCGGTCACCGTCTCGTAGAAGGTGGTGTTGAAGAGGTCTTCCTTTGTCAGAACCCTGTCGGTGTATCCCAGACCGAAGTCCACCGCAGCGTACTCCAGCGTGGAGGGTATCATGACATTAGGATCGCTGATCCAGGCGCCGTCCCAATCTTTTATCGATTGTTTCACCATCTCCAGATTCTGACCCGTCTTCCGGGAGTAGGCCTCTGCGGCCTTGTCAGGATGTTCGTTTATGTACTCCGTGGCCTTGATGTGGGTCTTTATTATCTGCTCTGTCAGCTTTGGCTCTTCTTCCATCAGCCGATCGCTTATCACCAGGCAGCAGCAGGCATGGTTGGGCCACATCTCTCCCGAGGCTACCACAGATCTGCCGTTTCCCTCCATCTCTATGATGGTGGGTGACGGATGGGGCAAGAATACGCCGTCCACCCTTCCTGCAGAGATGGCGGTGATCGCATCTCCGGGTCCCATGGACTTTATGTCAACCTCCTCGGGCTCCACACCGTTGTCCTTGAGCCACTTCTTCAGCACGGTATCCTGGATGGAGCTGGGCGGGAAGGTGGCTATCTTCAGGCCTCTGAGCGACTGAGGGCCGGTGTAATCGACGTCAGGTCTAATAACCAGGTTCGAGCCGTTCTTCTGGACGGCGGCCACAATCTTGGCTTCCAGGCCCTGGCCTATGGCGGTTATGGGCGGAGCGGTGCCCACATAGGCTATGTCCAGCTCACCGGCCAGCATGGCCTGCATCTCGGGCGGACCCGAGGGGAACTCGAAGTCTACTACTTCTTCTATCCCGAAGGGCCGGAGATCTTCGAGCCACCATCCGTTCTCCATCGCCACCATCTCTGCGATCTGGTGGGTGCTTGGCTGATAGCCGATGCGAAGGGTCTTCTTTTCCTCTCCGAGATCGATACAACCCAGGGCGAAGACCATCGCCAGCGCGATGACCAGTATCAGGATCTCTCGTCTCAACTCTTATCACCGACTTGGTGTGGAGATGGTCGGTATAAAGCGTTTTCCGGTCATCGGCACATTTGTTCCTAAAAGTACTAATATACGATAGATATTCTACAATAGTGTGACATATGCAGATAGGATGATGAAGGCTGCCTTCCACTCAGATGAAAAGTTACGTGAAGCCATGAAAGAGGCTCTCTCGGAGCTGGGACTGAGCGCCAGGGAGTTCAGCAGGATCTCGAATATACCCCAGAGTACCCTCTACAAGATCCTGTCCGGCCACCGGGAGCCGAACATAACCACCCTCCGGCAGATTATCAAGACGATAAGGCATATCGAGGGGTCTGATGGCGGGTTCATCGCCATAATCGCCGCCCGTCCCGTGCTGGACGAGATAGGAGAGACGAAGATGCGGATAGGGGACAAGCTGCTCACCTTGAGGGAGTACTCGGCCACCAACATGGAGGAGGCCATCATAGCTGCGGTCCGCGCGGAGAGGGAAGGGGCTGCCGCCCTGGTCTGCGCACCCATAGTCAGTCCCACCGTGGAGAAGCTGCTTTCCATCCCCGTGGCCACCATAATCCCAAAAGATAGCATGACCCACGCCATCACGATCGCAGCCAGAAAGATCGAGTGAGGGCCTCGAAAGATTTTTATCGTGAGCTCATCTATCTGTTGCTTGTGGGGTTCATCCATGAGAGTGGTGCTAGGAATATTAATATTAGTATTAGTGTTACTACTTCTGCCCGGAATCTGTCTGAGCGCCGATCCGGTCGAGGTGGGCGGCGACTTCGGTCAGTCCTGGCTAAAGGCGTTTCATTCCTCGCCGGAGCCTATTGATCAAAATAGAGACAGCGGCCTGTGGTCTTGGGGAGGAACGCCAAAGGGCTACAAGGTGGTCAACGATTCTCTGGTCCAGGCCAACGACAGCAAGGACGATGTCGAGACCTACGAGTGGTTATGGATAGGTCAACGGAGAGAACCGCTGGAGATTAATAATCAGACCCTTCCTATTCTAGGGTACAGTCTCTCGCCCTTCTATTCGGACGACCCCTGGGTGCTGGCCCAGCACTACGAGCGGCCGATCAGGACGCCGAAAAGCTGGTTGAAGCTGAACCCGCCGACTTAGGAGCGAGCGGATAGAGGTGGACTGTGGACGCAGACGATATCCTCCATGAGCTGAGAAAGGTTCACGAGGACCTTCGTCTGATCTCAGCCCGGGATATGGTGGTCGCCAACTGGGTGCGGCTCAAGTGCAGGTACGGGTGCAAGGCTTATGGAAAACATCCGGGATGCCCCTTACTCCCCCACCCCGGAAGAGACGAGGAAGGTGCTGGAGGAGTACGAACTCGGCGTCATCGCCAGGTTCAAAGCCGACTCAGATCCCGAGGTTTCTCCGAAACACATCCACCACCATCTATGGGATTCTATTAATCGGGCCCATGTGACGATCTTCCGGTTGGAGCGGAGAGCCTTCCTCATGGGGTACTACAAAGCTTTCGGGTTCAACGCCCTTCCGTGTTGTGCCTTTTGCCCGACCAGCATACCCGAGGAGAAGGCGGTCATGAATTCCTTCGAAGCAAGAAAATCCTCCATTCGGTCGGATTTACTTGAGCACATAAAATTATACTTTGTGTACAGCCAAGAAAAAGAAACGGTTCACGTATCGAATGGAAATATAAGAGTCAGAAGATTGTAGCAGCTGAACGTTCACACGGCAAATATCTGCTGTTCTTCACCGATGAATCACTTTCGCCCGGCGAGGTTGTGAAAGCCTATTTCGAGAAGGATTTTGTGGAGATGGAGCCTGTGCGTCACAGGCTCGAGCGGTGGGTTAGAGTGTATATTTTTGTGTGCGTTCTGGCATATCGACTGCTGGCAGACCCGGAGTGGCGTCTTCAGAAGCTATCTGACCGTAAAAATGTGTGGTATGGAGCGGATGAATTTCTGCATGATCTGGAACGAGTGGAGCATGTTCAGGTAAGATTGGGGCACCAGGTGAAGATTTGGTACCTGAATTTGACGGGAAAGTCCAGGAGAACACTTGAAATGTTAGGGTTCAAGGACATGCTGAAAGAAACGGTTGGGGTCGATTTCAAGTTGTAGGGGGGAATTTGAAAACTGTTCAGGTATCTATGGACGTGATCCACATACCTGGAAAGACGGATCAACAAATAGATCACGCAACGGCGCGAGACGACATACCGGCGCCAACCAAAAGACTGCTGCTACGTCTTACCACAACCTTCATATACACTAGAATACAGGTGTACGTCTGGACAATACCACATGTCTTTGGGCATGGGTGGGAAAACCGTTACGTGGGTGAGCAGGTTCATCCCGTTTTCCGATTTTAATACGAGGTATCTAGATGGTCGATGTATTTAAAGGTACGACTACGGTGGGAATCGTTTGCAAGGACGGTGTTGTGCTCGCTTCAGAGAGCCGGGCGACCATGGGCAACTTCATAGCCAGCTCTGCAGCTCAGAAGATCTACCAGATCGATGGCCTTGTCGGTCTGACCACCGCCGGCGTAGTAGGCGACGCCCAGTCGCTCGTCAGGATGATCAAAGTGGAGTCGAAACTATACAGGATGCAGAGAGGCGAGCCCATGACGGTCAGGGGTACTACCACCCTGCTGTCCAACGTCCTGAGTTCGAGGAGGTACTTTCCGTATTTTGTGCAGCTGATACTGGGTGGCATGGACAATAGAGGGCCACAGCTATTTTCTCTCGACGCTCTTGGTGGACAGATCGAGGAGAGAGAGCTGGTCGCCACAGGCTCGGGTTCACCGATCGCCTACGGTGTCCTCGAAGCCGAGTACAGCCCCGAGATGGGGCTCAAAGAGGGAGCAATGCTGGTGGTCAAGGCGATACACAACGCCATGAAGAGGGACTCTGCTTCTGGTGATATAATATCCCTGGTCAAGATCACCTCCGATAAGTACGAGGTGGTAGAAGCTTCAGAAGTAGAGAAGATCCGCCAATCAATATAACTTTTTTTTGGGTGTGTTTCATTGTCTGTTGAGGACGTACTCCTTGATCTCCGTAATAAAGTGCAGAAAAAACTGCCTCGGAATATAAACGTCACCGATATAGAGTTCGAAGGTCCTGAGCTGGTAATATATACAGACAACCCCCGGCGCTTGGCCGATGATGGCAATATAATCCGCACTTTGGCCAAAGACCTGCGAAAACGGGTGGTGGTGAGACCGGACCTCACGGTTTTGGCCGACCCGGAAGACGCCATGACGAAGATCGGGAAGGTGGTGCCCAAAGAAGCGGGGCTCACCGATTACTACTTCGACGGCGATACCGGAGAGGTGGTGATCGAGGCGGAAAAACCCGGTCTGGTCATCGGAAGGCACGGCTCGACCCTCAGAGATATCACCAAACTCATAGGCTGGACGCCAAAAGTGGTCAGAACCCCGCCGGTGAGATCCTCGACCATCGCCAACGTAAAAGAGTATCTCAGAAGCGTCCAGACCGAGCGCAAAGATATCCTGAAAACAATTGGCAGAAGGATACATCGGGACGTCGCATCCAAAGACAAGTGGGTGAGGATAACCACCCTGGGAGGGTGCAGAGAGGTAGGCAGAAGCTGTATGCTCCTCTCCTCCCCCGAGTCCAAGATAATCATCGACTGCGGTGTAAACGTAGGATCGAACGATAACGTTACACCGTACTTATACGTGCCGGAAGCAAATCCTCTCAGCCAGATCGATGCCGTAGTCCTGACCCATGCCCATCTCGATCACTGTGGACTGGCACCCCTGCTCTACAAGTATGGGTACGAGGGCCCGATCTACTGTACCCCTCCCACCAGGGACCTCGCCGTACTGCTCCAGCTGGACTACATCGAGGTGGCAGCTCGCGAAGGGAAGAGGATACCTTACGAATCGGCGATGATCAGAGAGGCGTTGAAGCACACCATAACCTTGAACTATGGCGATGTGACCGACATAGCTCCGGACACGAAACTGACCATGCACAACGCCGGCCACATCCTGGGATCGGCGGTAGCCCACTTCCATGTAGGAGACGGCCTCTACAACGTGGCGTTCAGTGGAGACTTCAAGTACGAGAAGACGCGGCTATTCGATCCCACGGTCAGCAGCTTCCCCAGGCTAGAGGCTCTGGTGATCGAGGCTACCTATGGTGGCACAAACAGCATCCAACCCTCCAGAAAGGAAGCCGAGAGACGCCTGCTTAAGGTGGTGAGAGGGACGATCAAGCGGGGTGGCAAGGTCATGATACCCGCCTTTGCCGTGGGCAGGAGCCAGGAGGTGATGATAGTCTTGGAAGAGGCCATCCGGAGAAAGGTCCTGGGCGCCATCAACGTCTACCTGGACGGCATGATCTATGAGGCCTCTGCCATCCACACCAACTATCCTGAGTACCTGAACAGCGAGCTCAGGGATCTGATATTCCACAGGGGGATCAACCCCTTCCTCTCCGACTGCTTTGTCCGGGTGGAGTCGCCCAGCCAGAGGGCCGAGATCATGGAAGGCGACCCATCGGTGATCCTGGCCACCAGCGGGATGATGAACGGCGGTCCGATAATGGAGTATCTGAAGGTACTGGGCCCGGACGAGCGGAACTCCCTGGTGATCGTTGGCTACCAGGCAGAGGGGACCATGGGCCGCCGTATCCAGAAGGGGTGGAACGAGATACCCATCTCCATGAATGGAAAGACCTATACAGTGAAGATCAACCTGGAAGTGACGACCGTGGACGGATTCTCGGGTCACTCCGACCGGCATCAGCTCATGGATTACGTGAGGCGGATCTATCCCAAACCGTCCAAGGTGATCACCAACCACGGCGATGAAAGTAACTGCCTCGACCTGGCCAGCTCCATCTATAAGAGGTACAGGATCCCCACGGCCGCACCCATGAACCTGGAGACGATAAGGTTGATCTGAAGGGGTTGCGATATGGCTCTTCCGGCAAGTAAGTCTTATTCAAAAGCTTTATCAAATTTGAGCACCAATTAGAAGACGAGGTTTTGTCCGATGGGAAAGAGAACTCGGATCATTAACGACCCATCAGATCTAGTTCCTCTGCTCCAGGCTTTCGGTTCAGAAGTTCACAAAAGGGTTTTCGACGAGCTTTGCCGAGGGTGGCGTACGGAGAAAGAGGTCTCTGAGATGATAGGTGATGAGAATAGCGTTCATATGAGCTTGGATCTTCTACGAAAGAGCGGACTGGTGGAAACCAAGTGGAAGATGCCGGATCCCGGCGAGAGCCCGACTAAAGAGTACCATTCGAGTTATTCCCGTATACAGGCAAACTTCCTCTGCTCGCTGGAAGATCTGAGCGAGCTGATATACCTGACCTTCATGTCAGACGACGAGTTGCGCGACGTGACCGAAACTATGAAGAATCATGTTATCAAAGGTAACACGTCCCTCACAAACCTATCCAGAGAGATGGAGCTCAGCCAGACCTTCATCAGAGGGGTTGCCAAGCGAACAGACGGCCTGAATGTCCGGGGTCAGCGTATCGAACTCTCCAAAGAATAACTTTAAGGGTGTAGGTCGATGGTCGACGTTTTACAGAGCAAGAGACATAGCTCACGTTTTCAGATTCTAGTAGAAATAGCGGCTCATCAGCCCAACGTTCGCCAGAAGGAGGTAGCTGAGAGTCTGGGCGTTACGCCCCAGGCGATCTCCGAATACATAAAAGATCTGGTGAGAGACGGGCTGGTAGTCACCGACGGCAGGATGAGATACAGGATCACCAAGGAAGGTGTGGAGTGGCTGCTGGAAAGTGCTGCCGATCTGAAGCGGTATGCCAGTTTTGTGATGGATGATATCATCAGCCAGGTTTCCGTCTGGGCCGCCATCGCCGATGAGGATCTGGATGCGGGGGAGAAGGTATACCTTAAGATGAGGAACGGCCTCCTCTACGCCAGCAAAGAAGATGGTGTGGAGGCCATGGGGGTGACGATCTCCGATGCCGTCAAGGGCGAGGACGTCGGGGTATCCGAGCAGAAAGGACTGATCAGCCTCGAGAACGGGATCGTCACCGTATGCAAGGTTCCCCGGATCCAGCTGGGCGGCTCCAGGAATGTGGATCTCGATTCTCTCTCCCAGATTATCACAGACGACAAGCTGATAGGTGCACTGGGAAGCGAGGCCCTGGTCACTCTCCAGAAGCTGGGCAGGGAGCCCGACGTCTTCTTCGGGGCCAAAGAGTCTGCCGTGGAATCGGCTTTTCACGGTCGATCTTCGGTAGTAGTATGCGTGGACGAGCAGGTGCCCCACCTCCTGAGCAGGCTGGAGGGCGAAGGGCTGAAATACGTGCTGCTCGACCTGAGCAAGGCGTAACATTATCAAGATGACGTTCCAGGTTCTGGCCCGGGCAGAGCGGTCCAGGATTCTGCTTATGCCCCTCCGCAAGGGTGAAGCCGTCTTCGAGGGGTACTTGAGGCTCAAGGACACATCGAAAGGTCCGCGAGTCTACAAGTTTTTGGTGAACGATGGCGGTGAGCGGTACATCCCTCCCGATGACGTGGTCAGGTTGCTGCGGAAGGCCGATCAGATCTACCTGGCCAGGGGAGACCCCTCACAAGAGGATAAGCTAATCCAGTTTCTGGAGGCCTACCAGCTCTCTTATCGCAGGGTCTCCGTCTGCGGTCACTGCCTGGCCGTGGAACATAGGTTCACCCCCATAAACAAGAACGCCATCCGGTACAAGGACGGCCTGATCTGCGAGCGATGCGCCCTGGCCGAGCTGTGGCGGGAAGCCGATTTCCGGAAGCTGGGACGAGCGGCGAAGGCTCATCTGGCCAGGGTATTGCTCAAGAGGCGGGACCTGGACGAGGTTTTAGACCTGCTCTCGCTGGAGAGGCTGGACCCAGAGCTGACCCGGTTTGACGTGATCCCCGCCCGGGTCGTGGAAGAGAGCCTGGAGGTCGCATCTTTCCCGCTTCCCGAACCCTTGAAGGAGGTGCTCAATCGACGGATCGAGAAACTTCTTCCCGTCCAGGTCATGGCTGTACGGGCCGGGCTGCTCGATGGGAAGAACCTGCTGGTGGTCTCGGCCACGGCTACCGGCAAGAGCCTGGTAGGAGAGATGGCGGGAGTCAAGAACCTGCTCCAAGGGCAGGGCAGGTTTCTCTTTCTGGTTCCTCTGGTGGCCCTGGCCAACCAGAAGTTCGACCAGCTATCGGCCTACCGGGAGCTGGGTCTGACCACCTCCATCAAGGTCGGAGTGAGCCGGATCAGGCTGGGCCGCGGCAAAAGGATGAGGCAGGACCTGAACGCGGACATCATCGCAGGAACCTACGAGGGCCTGGACCAGGTTATCAGGACGAAAAGGAGCCTGGGCAAGATAGGGACGGTGGTGATCGACGAGGTCCACATGTTGGAGGAGCCAGAGCGGGGTCACCGGCTGGCGGGACTGATCGCCAGGCTGAAGTTCGTCGCGCCCCGGGCCCAGTTCATATACCTCTCCGCCACGGTGGGAAACCCGGAGGCTCTAGCAGGTCATCTAAACGCCGACCTGGTGGAGTATGAGGTCAGACCGGTGCCCATAGAGCGCCACCTGATATTCACCGAGGCCGGCAACCGCAGAGGACTGATCAGAAGGCTGGTGAAAGCGGCCCACTCGGAGGTATCCTCCACGGGGTACCGGGGCCAGACCATCATCTTCACCAACTCCCGGAAGAACTGCTACAACCTGGCCAGGTCCATACCTGGGGCGGCAGCCTATCATGCCGGGCTCCAGTACCAGGAAAGGAAGAAGATCGAGGACCTCTTCGCCCAGGGTAAGATCGGTGCGGTGGTAACTACGGCGGCGTTGGCCGCGGGAGTGGATTTTCCTGCCTCCCAGGTGATCTTCGAGTCTCTGGCCATGGGGATAGACTGGCTCAGTGTTCATGAGTTCAACCAGATGCTGGGCAGGGCCGGGAGGCCGGGTTACCACGACAAAGGGATCGTCTATCTATTACCCGAGCCGGGTCGGCGCTATCAGGGTGGCAGAGGTGAGGCGGAGGATGAGATGGCGTTGAGGCTTCTCACGGGCAAGATGGAAGACGTCCGGCCCGAGTATCCGGAAGAGGAGCAGATGGAGGAGGTCCTGGCCAACGCCGTGGTCGCTCGATCAGAACAGGATCTGGTTAGGCTGGATGATATGACCCTGGGTCTCGATGACCTGAACTACAACCTAAGATCTCTGGCCCGGTCCGGTCTGATGAAGGGCATCGAACCCACCCCGCTGGGACGGGCGACAGCGGCTCATTTTCTCTCTGCCGACCAGACGAAGCTGATCACAGAAGAGATCAAAAAGGAGAAGACCCCTCTGGAGGTGGTGGTAGAGCTGGATCGGTTCGAGGCCTTGTACCTGAAGGCGGCGGAGAGGCTATCTGCCACGCTGAGAACAAACATCTCCCAGAGGGCGCTCCATGGATCGGTCCTGGACCTGATGAACAGCGAGGATCTTTCCCGGATAGATCCCAAGACAAGGGAGCATCTGCTGAACTTCGCCAAAGACTTTACCAGGTGCAACTGCAAGGAGACTCCTTACTGTGGTTGTCCTGAGAGGAAGGTCTCCATGAAGATCCTGGAGCTGAGAACAGAGGGCGCCAGCCCGGACCGGATAATCAAAGAGTTCGGCGACTCCTACGGGATATATGCGTACACCGGCGATCTGATCAACTATCTGGACCAGGCGGTCCGTTACCTGGAGGCCGTCGAGACGATAGCCAGGGTCCTGGGAAAGGGAGATATGGCTCGGGAGGCAAAGAGGCTGAAGGGAAAGATAGAGGGGAAGTGATGATAGCACATGACCGATACAATCGACTGGAATGAGGTCTGGAAGAGCCAGATGTTGAAGAACCTGGGGCCGGGTTCTGCGGCAGACTGCGCCAATTTATGGAACGAAAAAGAGAACGCGAAGCACTTTCTGAGAATGGTGCAGGAGGGGGGCAAGCGGATCAGAAAGATCATCAACGGCATGAAGACAACTCCTGAGTCCCGGGTGCTCGATATCGGAGGCGGTCCGGGAACCCTGGCCGTTCCCCTGGCAAAAAATGTCGCTCACGTGACCGTCGTCGAACCTTCGGAGGGCATGATGAGCGTCTTGCAAGACAACATCGCCGAGCACGGGATCGGGAATATCTCCTGCGTACAGAAACGCTGGGAAGATATCGATCCGGGATCCGACCTCGTCGCACCCTATGACGTGGTCTTCGCTTCTTATTCCCTGGGCATGCTCGACATCAAGGAGGCGATCCAAAAGATGGTGGCCACGTCCTCGAAGTATGTTTACCTCTACTGGTTTGCGGGAGAGACGTCATGGGATGCCCATTACCGGGCGGTCTGGCCCCAGATCCACGGTTCCGCCTATCATCCTGGGCCGAGGTGTGACGTCCTCTATAACGTCCTCTACCAGATGGGTATATATCCTCACGTAGAGGTTTTCCCTTTACATTCTGTCAACAGGTTCTCTTCTCTGGACGAGGCCGTCGAGCGCTTGCGGTCCAACTACCAGATCACCACCGAGAGCCAGGACACGGTCCTCCGAGATTATCTTCGGAAAGCCCTCGAAGAAGAGAAGGGATCCCTGGTATTGCGAGGTTCCTCCATCCGGGTCAGGATGTGGTGGGTGATATAGCCAGTCTACAGATAGTCTCGGAGATTTCACCGTCTGTCGTCTTCTACGGCGATCTCGGCATGTACCGGGGTATCGGAGGCGACGTCGTAGACCTCACCATTTATGAAGTCCTCTACCATCTCCCTGGCCACATGATCCGGATACTGTATCGGCGGGTGCTTCATGGTGTATGCCGATATCTCGGCCAGCGGTCCGGCGATCTTCCTGTCCAGGGCGAGCTTACAGACCCTGATGGCGTCTATGGTGCAGCCACCGCTGTTTGGCGAGTCTTCGACGGAGAGCCGCAGCTCCAGGTCGATGGGGATATCACCGAATATTCTTCCTTCTATCCTCAGAAAACAGATCTTGTTGTCCTTCTGCCAGGGGACGTAATCCGATGGCCCTATGTGGATGTCATCGGCCATCAGTGGGTCGTCCAGCACCGACTGGACCGCCTCCGTCTTCGATATCCTCTTGGACTTTAGCCGATCCTGGCTGAGCATGTTCAAAAAATCGGTATTTCCGCCGGTGTTGAGCTGATAGGTCCGGTCGAGCTTGCAACCTCTATCGTTGAAGAGTCTTGCCAGGGTCCTGTGTACGATGGTCGCACCGATCTGGGACTTGACGTCGTCGCCTACAATAGGCAACCCCCTCTCTTCGAACTTCCTGGCCCATTTCTGGTCGGACGCTATGAAGACGGGCATGCAGTTGATGTAGCCCACGCCCGCGTCCAGAGCCGCCTGGGCGTAGAACCTGGTGGCCTGCTCGGAACCCACGGGCATGTAGTTGATCATTACCTCTGCACCGCTATATTCCAGCTCTTTCACCACATCACAGGGCTCGCCGTTCGAAGCTACAAAGGATTTGTCGTCGCTGTAGCTGGCCATGTGAGGTGCAATGCCGTCCAGAACCGGGCCTTTCTTCACCTCCACACCCTTGTAAGGGATGTCAGGATAAAATACGGTGGTGCAGTTGGGCGGCATGAAGATGGCTTCGCTCACGTCTTTTCCCACCTTTCTGCTGTCGATATCGAACGCTGCCACCACCTCGATGTCGCCAGGCTTGTAGCCGCCGATTTCATAATGCATCAGACCGATACAATCATCATCATCATCTTCATGTTTATAATATTCAATGCCTTGGATGAGAGAGCTTGCGCAGTTGCCAAGACCGGCAATCGCTAATTTTATTTTTTTTACGTCCATAACATCCCTCGTTAGCTTAAATAGTATCACGTGACCCTCTAATCGAGTATGGTACATTTCTATTAGATAAACCTATAGGCCCTTTACTCCGTAATCTGCATTTTATTCGAGACCGATCTTCATATGCTATCTCCAGAAACCTTCGTGAGCCATTGGACGTATGCATAGAGTCAGGAGATTCATATCCAAGCACTGCGGATCGATTTCCAATGTGGCATCTATCTGCTCAGCCTCACTTTTCAGACGGACATTGATGAATATGCCTCCAGCGGGAACAGGATATGGAGGCCATGCCTTTATGCGAGGCTTTGGCATACCTCAAGTCTTTACTGCAGAGGCGACCAGATGCTTTTCAGGCCTGGATCGCAGCCTGGGCACCAGAACCACTTCGGCGGGAGTTTCCCGGTCGAGGGTGCCGCTTGGGCCATACGTCTCATGGAAGCAGTCGGCGGTCTCCCAGCCCAGCCCAGATCATCGAAGAGGGCGAGGGCGGGTTGTTCGACGAGGGTGAATTCGGAGGAGTATGATGTCGTTCTTCTCCTCTTCCATGGGCGTTGCCGATAAGCTGCCAATGTATTGCCGATAAATTGCCGATAACGAGCGACTTCGAGCGTGTCTGGACGGGTTCGCCACCTCCGGCCAGGAGTTTAGGTCGGCCTCACTCCGTCCGAAGTAGTAGTTGTGGTGGGGGTGAAGGGACAGGGCGTGGTAGTAACCCTGCAGGTCGCGGGCGTAGTGCTCTTCTGAGGAGAAGAAACCGTTCAGCCCAAAGCCGCCCACACACACCGAGACGCCTTTGGCGATCCTGACGCTGGGTCAGCCATATCCACCGGTGGTGACCCTTCTGGGCTCGTGCAAGGAGACTTTAGGGGTGGATAAGATCAAGCTCTTCGTCCTTCTTGAGTATGATCGGAGAGCCAATGTTCATATGCCATTGGACGTTTTCCTCATGGAGCTGGGTCAGCCGGCGTTCGAGGTCGGCGTCTTTCTGCCTGACGTATCCGAAGCGTGTCTATTTGCCCACCATCTTAACCCCGCAGTTGGGACATTTTCTCTCGATGCAGGGAACTCCCTTCTGGTGCGGCAACTCCAGGCCGCAACTAGGACAGACACACACCGAAGCGCCACCGGTGTGCCTCCTAGATCCGCCTACGCCTTGACCTCCACCGTGTCTGATTGCCATAGATTATCACCTCGAAGTGAACTTAGGCTTTGATGTTATAAAGGACTTTCAGTTCTCCTGACCGTTCGGAAGAGTCTGACATTTTATTCAAAACTGTTTAAATAATAAAATTGCGACTGAGGAGTCGGTACTCATGATATGAAGTTATTTGTCTCCCACAGCAAGCTGCGAGGTGTTTCCCAGAATCAAGCCGCCGGCCTCTACCTAAGTACTCAGGGCCCTTCCCCCAGGTCTCGATCATCGCTTTACGATCGCATTCATTGCCGTCGGTGGCTATCCCCGGAGACTATCAGGGTTACCACGATCCATGATCTGGGCCATAGATATCTCACCTTCGTTCTTCCCGATAGCTCGCCCTACCCTCAGCCGGGTGTCTACGTCTATTGCTGTACCACGCCAGAATGTGCCGCGATCGTCCTCTTCTGGATGCTGCGACTACGTCGCATCTCCCGTTAACTGGAGTTAACGAGACGTCCCCTTTTTGCCTTTGTGACCCACATAGGTCCACATGGCATCAAGTTGAACGCAGGTCAGCTTGTAGTTTCTCAACAGCCGAGCTTTACCGCGTGCTTCGGGCGGCATACGGGCGACGGGTCGGGGCTGGACGTAGTGATCCGCGATAGCGAACATGCGTAGCTATCCGGCCAAATTTTATTCGTCGTCAAGTTCAACCTTGGGTGGCTCATCAGGGCGCGGGGCTGCTGCAGATGCTCTGCATGCGCTTTGCGTCGGAGAGCCGGTGACTGGGCCGCATCATGTGGCGCAAACCAAATCACAGAAAAGTCGTTACGCTACCTTCTGCGACTGGCTGTATCGATATTGATGGATATCAATGAAGAATGGATTACGGGTAGAAGGTATTTAAGGATGGACGTAGAATAAACATGTAAGGATACAGGGTACAATTACAGAAAACACGGCACACTGCCTGCCCCAACTGCGGGACGAGATACGATGTTGGGTGGAGGGCGAAAAATAGATAACACATGACTTTCGGTGATTACCATTTTATCGACAGGTTAGATTAGACAATATTAACCTACCAAACACGGAATATAACCGCAGAGTACGCAGAGGGGCGCGGAGGGGAAATAAATGGTTAAATGCTCTGCGTTCCTCTGCGCCCTCCGCGGTTATTTTTTTTGCTAGAAAGTACAGGATCGCAATCGGGAGACCAATTAACATACCTGAGTAGTTACAATTGGGTGCAGTACAATTTCAAGCTTGTCTGATT